>JBDKSN010000113.1:0-22165 GCA_039680625.1 Anaerolineales bacterium
GCGAAAAGATCGAGATCGCGCGCCAGCTCGCTCGACTGGGCGTAGACGTGATCGAAGCCGGCTTCCCCGCCTCTTCGCCCGGCGACCTGGATGCCGTGCAACAGATCGCCCGCACGGTGCGAGGGCCGGTCATCTGCGCGCTGGCGCGCTGTGTCAAGGGCGACGTCGACGCCGCCTGGCAGGGCATTCAAGGGGCCGAGCGCAAACGCATCCACGTCTTTATCGCCACCAGCGATATTCATCTGCAACACAAGCTGCGCATGACACGCGACCAGGTGCTCAACGCCACGCGCGCAATGGTGGCCTATGCCCGCTCGTTCTGCGATGATGTCGAGTTCTCTCCCGAAGATGCCAGCCGTTCAGACCCCGAGTTCCTCTATCAAGTGCTGGGCGAGGCCATCGCCGCCGGCGCCACCACGCTCAATATCCCCGATACCGTGGGCTATGCCACGCCTGACGAGTTCTATACCCTCATCCAGGGCATCGTCGAGCATACGCCGGGCATCGAGAAGGCGGTGATCTCGGTACACTGCCACAATGACCTGGGGATGGCCGTGGCCAACAGCCTCGCTGGAGTGCGCGCCGGGGCGCGCCAGGTCGAGTGCACGATCAACGGCCTGGGCGAGCGCGCCGGCAATGCTGCGCTCGAAGAGATCGCCATGGCCCTCTATACTCGACAGAGCTACTATGGGCTGACTACCGGGCTGAACTTGCAAGAGTTGTACCCGACGAGCCGCATGGTCTCCAACTTTACCGGCCTCGGCGTGCAGGCCAACAAGGCCATCGTCGGTGCCAACGCGTTTGCCCACGAGGCGGGCATCCATCAAGACGGCATCCTCAAGAACCGCCTGACCTATGAGATCATGGATGCACAGATGGTGGGCGTTCCCGAGAGCCGGCTGGTGCTAGGCAAACACTCGGGACGCCACGCCTTTGCTGACAGGTTGCTGCAGTTGGGGTATCATCTCGAACCAGAGCAACTCGATCGCGCCTTTGCCCGCTTCAAGGATCTGGCCGACAAGAAAAAGACGGTCACCGACCGCGATCTGGAGGCGCTCGTCTCGGATGAGGTCTTCCAGCCGATCGAGGTCTATCGGCTAGAGCAGGTGCAAGTCTCTTGTGGCGACCATGCCATCCCCACGGCTACGGTGCAACTGCGCACGCCCGACGGCACAGTGATCACCGACGCGGCGCATGGCACCGGCCCAGTCGATGCGGTCTACAAAGCGATCAACCGTTTGGTGAGCGTGCCCAACCAGCTGACCGAGTTCTCGATCAACGCCGTGACCGAGGGCATCGACGCCGTCGGCGAGGTGACCATCCGCATCGAGGCCGAGGCCAACGGCTCAGAGACGCTGCCGTTGAACCCACAGACGGGCAAGCGGACGTACACCTTCTCTGGGCATGGGGCGAGCACCGACATCATCGTGGCCAGCGCGCGCGCCTACATGAGCGCGCTGAACAAGCTCCTGGCCACGCGCAACGGGCACCAGCCAGCAACGATTGCTTAGCAGCAGAAAGAGAGATCGAGTCCTGATGCAACCCGTTCCGATGACGATGGCCCAAAAGATCCTGGCCGCCCACGCCGATCGGCCGTCCGTGCAAGTAGGCGAGCTGATTGACGTTCGCGCCGACATGGTGCTGGCGAACGACATCACCGCCCCGCTGGCGATCATCGAGTTCGCCAAGCTGGGCGTAGATCGCGTGTTCGATCAAGACCGCATCGCCCTGGTGCCCGACCACTTTGCCCCCAACAAGGACATCAAGTCGGCCGAGCAGTGTAAGCTGATGCGCGAGTTCGCCAAGCAATATGGCATCCGCAACTACTTTGAGGTCGGGCGCATGGGCATCGAGCATGCATTGCTGCCCGAACAAGGCCTGGTGCTCCCCGGCGATGTGGTGGTGGGGGCCGACTCGCACACCTGCACCTATGGCGCCGTGGGTGCCTTTGCCACCGGCATGGGCTCGACCGACATTGCCGTGGCCATGGCCACCGGCCGCGCCTGGATGCGCGTGCCAGCGACCACCCGCTTTGTGTTCCATGGCGAGCTCCAGCCGCTGGTCGGCGGCAAAGACCTGATCCTCTACACCATCGGGCTGATCGGCGTCGAGGGCGCGCGCTACCAAGCGATGGAGTTCGTCGGCCCGGCTATCGACACGCTGAGCATGGATGGCCGCCTGACCATGGCGAACATGGCCATCGAGGCGGGGGCCAAGGCCGGCCTGTTCCATGTCGATGCGACTACTGAGGCCTATGTCCAGCCGCGCGCCAAGAGACCCTATCAGGCCTATGCGTCGGACCCCGACGCCGAGTACGACCGTGTGATCGAGATCGACGCCAGCCAGATCGAGCCTCAAGTTTCGTTCCCCCACCTGCCCAGCAACGCCAAAGGGTTGAGCCAGGTAGGCGACGTGCGCATCGACCAGGCAGTGATCGGTTCGTGCACCAACGGCCGTTGGAGCGACCTCGTGCAGGCTGCCGAGGTGCTGCGAGGGCGCCAGGTGCACCCCGACGTACGCTGCATCATCATCCCCGGCACCCAGGCGATCTATCTGCGCGCGGTGCAAGAGGGCCTGGCGCAAGTCTTTGTCGAGGCGGGCGCCGTATTCAGCACGCCCACCTGCGGGCCTTGTCTGGGCGGTTACATGGGCGTGCTGGCGGCTGGCGAGCGTTGCATCTCAACCACCAACCGCAACTTTGTGGGGCGGATGGGCCACGTAGATAGTGAAGTCTACCTCGCTGGCCCGGCCATTGCTGCGGCCAGCGCCGTGCTGGGCCGCATCGGCGGGCCGGCTGAGCTATAGCCGCAAGAGGAGGGCCGGCGTCATGGGCGAATTGAGCTGCTGGTTCGAGTGTGTCCGAGGGTGTACGGGCCGCTACTCGATCTATGAGCCCATCTATGAGTGCCCGACGTGTGGCGGTCTGCTCGAGGTCGTCCATGATGAAGCGGCCCTGGCGCAGACACCCGCCACTGAGTGGAAGCGCCTGTTCGACGCCCGCATCCACAGTAACGACTGGCCCTTTGGCAGCGGCGTGTGGGGAAAGAAGGAATGGGTCTGCCCGCAGATCGAGGACGACAACATCGTCTCGATGTTCGAGGGGCACAGCAACCTATTCTGGGCGCAACGGCTTGGCCAGGAGATCGGGCTAGAAGATCTGTGGGTCAAGTTCTGCGGCGTGAGCCACACGGGTTCGTTCAAAGACCTGGGCATGACGGTGCTGGTCAGCGTGGTCAAACAGATGATGGCCCAAGGCTCGCCCGTGCGGGCCGTGGCCTGTGCCTCCACGGGCGACACCTCCGCGGCGCTGGCGGCCTATGGCGCGGCGGCGGGCATCCCCACCATCGTCTTCTTGCCACGCAACCGCGTCTCTACGGCGCAGCTCATCCAGCCCATCGCCAACGGCGCTCTCGTGCTGGCCCTGGATACAGACTTTGACGGGTGCATGGCGATCGTCAAAGAGATCACCAAAGACAACAGCATCTATCTGGCCAACTCGATGAACTCCTTGCGTATCGAGGGTCAGAAGACCGTGGGCATCGAGATCGTGCAGCAGTTCGACTGGCAGGTGCCCGACTGGATCATCATCCCCGTGGGCAATCTGGGGAACATCAGCGCCCTGGGCAAAGGGCTTTTGCTGATGCAAAAGCTGGGCTTGATCGACCGCCTGCCCCGGCTGGTGGCCGCCCAAGCCGAGCGCGCCAATCCGTTCTATCGCAGCGCCCAAGAGGGCTTTCGCGAGCTCAAGCCCATCGTGGCGCAGCCCACCGTGGCCAGCGCCATCCAGATCGGCAATCCGGTGAGCTATGAGAAGGCCGTCAAGGTGATCAAGGCCTTTGACGGGCTGGTCGAACAGGCGACCGAGGCCGAGATCGCCGACGCCTGTGCGCGGGCGGACCTCACTGGCATGTACACTTGCCCGCATACCGGCGTGGCCCTCTCGGCGCTGTTCAAGCTCGTCGAGCGCGGCGTGATCCAGAAGCAAGACCGGGTGATCGTCATCTCCACCGCCAACGGCCTCAAGTTCACCCAATTCAAGGTCGACTATCACCAAGGAGCGCTGGCTGGTATCGAGTCTCTGCACCGCAACCCACCGGTCGAGCTCGCGCCCGACCTTCACCTGGTGCGTGAGGCCATCGCGCGCCACTTTCAAGATTGGAGCTAAAGGAGTCCCCCGTGGCCAATAGCAAACAGATGCATCGATACGGCGATCATACCGATACCGAGATCAGCGGGCGCGTTTGGAAATACGGCGACAACATCGACACCGACGCGATCGTGCCGGCGCGCCACCTGAACGTCTCTGATCCCCAAGAGCTCGCTGCGCACTGCATGGAAGACTGGGACCCCTCCTTCGCCAAGGGGGTCAGGGCCGGCGACATCATCGTAGCGGGCGCCAATTTCGGCTGCGGCTCGTCGCGCGAGCATGCTCCGGTGGCCATCAAGGCCAGTGGCATCTCGTGCGTCATTGCAGCCACCTTTGCGCGCATCTTTTTCCGCAACGCGATCAACATCGGCCTGCCGATCCTCGAGTGCCCCGAGGCGGCGGCGATCCAGCAGGGCGAGACGGTCGACGTCGATCTGGCGGCCGGCACCATTCATCGCGTGGCCACGGGCGAGGTCTTTCAGTCGACGGCCTATCCGCCCTTTATGCTCGAGCTGATCAACGCGGGCGGCCTCATCGAATACACTCGTCGCCGCCTACATCCCGAGCAGAGCAATGGCTAGCCGCACCCGCGTCGCCTATCAAGGAGAGCCCGGCGCCTATAGCGAAGAGGCGGCGTTAGCGCTCTATCCAGATAGTGAGACCTGCGCCTGCGAGACCTTTGACCAGGTGTTTGACGGCGTCGAGTCTGGCCTGTATGACCACGGGGTGGTGCCGATCGAGAACTCGCTGGCGGGCAGCATCCACCGCAACTATGACCTACTGCTACAGCACAAGCTCTACATCGTTGCCGAGCACAACTTGCGGGTGAGCCACTGCCTCATCGCACACCCCGGCGTGACCCTGAGTGAGATCACCCACATCTACTCGCATCCCCAGGGCCTAGCTCAATGCGAGCAGTCGCTGGCCAAACTAGGAGACGTGCAGTGCATCGCTGCTGCCGACACGGCTGGCAGTGTGCGCCTGATCCGCGATCAGGGTTGGCGTCACGCCGCGGCGATCGCCAGCCGTCGCGCCGCCGAGCTCTATGGCATGCAGGTGCTGTGTGAGCAGTTCGAGGACGACAAGAACAACTATACCCGCTTCATTGCCATTCAGCGTGAGCCGATCACGCCCATCGGCGAGGCCAAGACCTCGATCGTGTTCGCGGGCATCAACCGGCCTGGACTGCTCTTTCGCTGCCTGAGCGCCTTTGCCCTGCGCGACATCGACCTCTTCAAGATCGAGTCTCGCCCCTTGCGCGGCGTGCCCTGGGAATACGTCTTTTACGTCGACTTTGCCGGCAGCGTCAGCGAAGAGCGCTGCCGACGCGCGCTCGGCCAGTTGGAAGAGATGGCCACCTTTGTGCGCGTGCTCGGCTCTTACCCACGCGCCTGGAACGCGCATCACGAGGAATAGGGGATAGCAGCACCATGCACTATCAGATCGCAGTGCTCGGCGGCGACGGCATCGGCCCCGAGGTCACCGCTCAGGCCGAACGAGTGCTCGAGCGCGTCGGCGCTATCTTTGGGCACACCTTCACCTTCTCGTCGGCACTGATCGGCGGCTGCGCCATCGATGCCACCGGCACCGCCCTGCCATCCGAGACGCTCGCCATCTGCCGAGCCTCTGCCGCTGTGCTCTTGGGCGCGGTGGGCGGCCCCAAGTGGGACGACCCCTCGGCTGCCGTGCGCCCCGAACAGGGCTTGTTAGGCATCCGCAAAGAGTTGGGCCTCTATGCCAACCTGCGCCCTGTGCGCCTGAACGAAGCGCTGATCGGTGCCTCGACCATCAAGCCCGAAGTCCTGCGTGGCACCGACCTGCTGGTAGTGCGCGAGCTGACCGGCGGCATCTATTTCGGGGAGCGCGGGCGTCGCGATGGCGGCAACACCGCTTTCGACACCATGATCTACACCCGTGCCGAGATCGAGCGCGTCTTGCACACCGCCTTCAAGCTAGCGCGCCAGCGCCGCAAGAAGGTCACCTCCGTCGACAAGGCCAATGTGCTCGAAACGTCGCGGCTCTGGCGTGAAACGGCCAGCGCCGTCGCGCGCGAGTACCCCGATGTCGCCTTCGAACACCTGCTGGTCGATGCTTGCGCCATGCACCTGATCCGCCGGCCAACCAGCTTTGACGTCATCGTCACCGAGAACATGTTTGGCGACATCCAGACCGACGAGGCCTCGATGCTGGCTGGCTCGATGGGCATGCTCCCCTCGGCCTCGCTCGCTGAGGGCACCTTCGGCCTCTACGAGCCGATCCACGGCTCGGCGCCAGACATCGCCGGCCAGGGCCTGGCCAACCCCGTGGGCGCCATCTTGAGCGCGGCGCTGCTGCTGCGCTACTCACTCGGCCTCGAACGAGAGGCTCGCGCCGTCGAGCAAGCCGTCGATCGGGTGCTCGCCGAAGGCTACCGCACCCGCGACATCGCCGAATCTGGCTCGGAAGTGATCACGACCACAGTGATGGGCGACCTGATCTGCGAGCGTGTGACAGCTGCTTGAAGAAGGGAGTCTCGACCATGCCTATGCCACAGTCTGACTACATCTGGTTCGATGGCGAGTTCGTGCCGTGGGGTGAGGCCAAAGTGCATGTGCTTTCACACGCGTTGCACTATGGCTCTAACGTCTTTGAAGGCATTCGTTGCTACGCCACGCCGCGCGGCTCGGCCGTGTTTCGCCTGGGCAAGCATGTGCGGCGTCTGTTCGATGGCTGCCGGGTCTACCGGATGGAGATCCCCTTCAGCCCCGAGGCCATCGCCCAAGCCATCAAGGATACGGTGGTCAAGAACAAACTCGATTCGTGTTACATTCGCCCGCTCGTGTTTCGAGGCTACAACCAGCTCGGCGTAGAGCCGCGCACTTGCCCCGTGCAGGTTGTCATCGCCGTGTGGAGCTGGGGCGCCTACCTCGGCCCCGATGCGTTGGCTCAGGGCGTCGACATCGGCGTCTCTTCGTGGCGCCGCGCGGCTCCAGACACCTTCCCGGCGATGGTCAAGGCGGGCGGCAACTATGACAATTCGGCGCTCATCCACATGGAGGCGGCCGACAACGGCTATGCCGAGAACGTGGCGCTGGACGCTTTTGGCTATGTAAGTGAGGGCAGCGGCGAGAATATCTTTCTCGTGCGTGACGGCGTGCTGCACACCCCTCAGCTCAGCATGGGCAACCTCGGCGGCATCACCCGCGACAGCGTGATCACCATCGCCCAAGACCTGGGCTACACCGTCATCGAGCGCCTGATCAGCCGCGAGGAGCTCTATATGGCCGACGAGATGTTCTTCTCGGGCACGGCCGCAGAGCTCACGCCGATCCGCTCGGTCGACCGCATCACGGTGGGCAATGGCCAGCGCGGCCCCATCACCGCGGCCATCCAAGAGGCCTTCTTTGCCATCGTGAGTGGCCAGGCGCCCGACACTCACGGCTGGATGGATTACGTCCAGTAACGAGACTCGGCAACAACGAGGGCCAGTGATCGCTCACTGGCCCTTTGGTGTGCCCAGCTGCTCATTCGCCTAGCGCCGCCAGGGCCTTGGTCACCTGATCGGCCACGAAAGAGGGCTCGGGCGGTTGCCCGGTGCCCAACAGATCTTCGGCGAGCAACACAGCGCCGACCACCGGCCTGGCCCGCCAATGGACCAGATGTGCACCAGCCGCCTCTTGCTGGACCGTGGCCAGCAGACTGTCATTGAGCAGGGGGCTGCGACTGGCAAAGACCCCGCCCGCGGTGACCAGGTCGAACGGATCGTCGAGCATGCCCAACCGGCGGGCCACCGCAACCACGTTCTGGCCCATGCAGCGGCCTGCCTTGGCCACCACGTCTTGCGCCACGGCGTCTCCACTGTGCGCTACACGAAAGACGAGGGGCGCCATCCGCCCCGAGAGCTCCAGGTCCCAGCGCATGACTCCTTCGAGCAGTACATCGACGGTGCCACAGCCAAAGTGAGCGACAAACGCCTGCGCCAGAGCCGTCTCAGGCGCAAGCCCTTTGTAGCTCGCCGCGATGCGGTAGAATGCCTCGTGCACAATGTCTCCGGCGCCGCCCCAGTCGCTGAACGGATAGCCCGCGCCAAAACTGCGGGCAACCTGCCCGGCGCGGTTGCGCCCCGCCACGCAAGTGCCCGAGCCGGCGATGGCCGCGATACCGATGCCATTGCTGGCACCGGCACGCAGGGGCAAGAAGGCATCGTTGACCAAGGTCACGGGGCCACTCAACCCCAGCGAGGCGATCACCGGCCGCAGGCGGCCTTCGTCGCTAGGCCAATCGCATCCAGCCAAACCATAGGCGCTGGCCACCACGCAATCGGGATTCAGGCCATCCAGCGCTGCTTCAAAAGCCTCGTGCAGCGCTGCCTTGGCGCCATCGAGACCCACGACCTCCCAGTTGCTACACCCCGAACGCCCTACGCCAACCACGACCCCGTGCTCATCGGCCAACACGGCATGCGTCTTGCTGGCGCCGCCATCCACCCCCAGGACGATCATCGCTCCCCCTCACTCACTAGGAGAACAGTGGCAAGTGCGCGCGATTGACCGTCAGCATGTCGGCCAACACCTCGGGCGCCTGGTCAGCGTCGGGCCCCAGCGGATGCGCCAACAAGGCTTGCAGCGCAAGGTTGCGCTTGCCCGTGAGGGCCGCCTCCGCCGTCAGTAGCTCATAGCTCTTGACGGCGCGCATCAGGCCGTCTGCAAAGGTGGGCAGCGGCTCGGCCGGCAGTGGCTGCGGTCCATTGGCGCCCACGCGGCAGGGCAGCTCCATCACCCAATCGGCAGGCACACCGGGCACTGCCCCGCCCTGGCGAGTGTTGATGATGTGCACCTGGCCGAGGTCCGTGGCGATCGCTTCGATCAGCTGTACGGCCACGGTCGAGTAATAGGCGCCGCCGCGCTGCATCAGCTCGGGGGGCGCAGAAGTCAGAGCAGGGTCTTGATACCGCTGCAGCAACTGGCGCTCGATGGCCATCACCCGCTCGGCGCGCGAAGGCTCGCCCTTTTGCTGCTCTTTGAGCACCTTGCCCGTGTTGTAATAGTAGTGCAGATAGCTGGTGCAGATCACACCCAGCTCGCGAAGCACCTCGGCCGACACAACCGGATCGTCATCCTCTTCAGCCTCGGCGACGGCCTGAGCAAAGAACTCGGGCCACACATCGCGCCCCGCCGCACGCGCCCCGCGAATCCACCCGAGGTGGTTCAAACCCAGATAGTCGAGCTCGATAGAGAACGGGTCGGCGATGTCATACATGTGCGCCACGCGCATCTGATAGCCGATCGGCCCGTTGCACAGGCCGATCATGTGCGTTGCGGGCACATAGCGCTGTACCGCCTCGGTGACCAGGCCCGACGGGTTGGCAAAGTTGATCAGCCAGGCGTTGGGGCAGCGCTGCTGCATCTCTTGAGCGATGTCCGCGATCACTGGCGCCGTCCGCAGCGCATTGGCCATGCCGCCGATGCCTGTGGTCTCTTGCCCCACCAGGTTCCAGCGGCGCCCTAGATACTCATCTTCACGCCGGGCGGCCATACCGCCCACGCGCAGTTGCGTAGTCACAAAATCGGCGCCGTCGAGCGCCCGCGCACGATCCGTGGTCAGATGCACCGTGAAAGGGTTGCCCGCCGCCTGAACCATGCGCTGCGCAAAGCCCCCCACCGTCTCCAGACGATCGGGCGCAATGTCGACCAGCCACAGTTCCTTGAGGCCGAGGCGCTCGTGCCGCGCAAGAAAACCCTGAACCAGCTCTGGGGTATATGTCGAACCGCCCCCAATGGTTGCGACGCGCATGTTTCCTCCTACGTTCGTCAACTAGCTTTATTCTAGGGCGCCTCCGGCGGCGAGACAAGCGCACACCGTGCCCCGCTGTAACTCGTCAACGACTTTTGTCTGGCTCTGCTACAGGTGTAGAATGGTCGTCAAGACCGCTTTCAGGAGCTCTCTTGTGGCCATCACTCCAGAGATCAGTGGCATTGTGGCCAATGCCCTGTGCGAGGACATTGGCAGTGGAGACGTCACCAGCATGCCCATCATCGCACCCGATGTGCCGCTCACGGGCATGTTCCTGGTCAAGGCGCCAGGCATCATCGCGGGCCTCGAGGTCGTCGGCGAGGCGTTTCGGCAGGTAGACGCGAGCATCGTCTATGAGGCCACCGTGGCCGAGGGCAGCGCCGTGCGTGCAGGCGATATCGTGGCTCGGGTGGCGGGTAACGGCCCTGGCATTCTGATCGCTGAGCGCACCGCCTTGAACCTCTTACAGCGCATGTCGGGCATTGCCACCATGGCGCACCGCTACCAGGCGGCCGTCGCGGGCACCCGGGCGCGTATCCTCGACACGCGCAAGACGGCTCCCGGTCTACGCGCGCTCGACAAGCTCGCCGTGCGGCTGGGAGGCGCCTACAACCACCGCATCGGTCTCTATGATATGGTGTTGATCAAGGATAATCACATCGAGGCAGCGGGGGGCATTACGGCGGCCGTGGCGCGGATTCGGGCCACCGGCTCGCAGCTGCCCATCGAGGTCGAGGTCACCAACCTCGACCAACTGGCCGAGGCGCTCACTCTCCATGTCGACCGCATCATGCTCGACAATATGAACCTGGATCAGATGCACGCCGCCGTCGAGCTGGCCGCCGGTCGTGTTGAGATCGAGGCTTCGGGAGGCATCACGTTCGAGTCCGTAGCTGCGGTGGCCGCCACCGGAGTCGACTATATCTCGGTGGGCGCGTTGACCCATTCGGTGCACGCGCTCGATGTCAGCCTAGACATCACCCTCCAGCGGCCTGGCCATGAGGAGCCTATCCATGCCCACTAACACGAGTGCGGCCTATGAAGACTGGCCGGAGGAGCAGATCACCGAGCGCATTCGAGCGATCAAGGCTCAACTAGGGAGCGACCTCACCATCCTGGGGCACCACTACCAGCGAGATGAGTCGATCCAGTTCGCGGACTATCGCGGCGACTCGCTCGGCTTATCCGAACAGGCCGCCAAGACGAGCGCGCACTACATCGTGTTCTGCGGCGTCTACTTTATGGCCGAGACAGCGGCCGTGCTGGCCAAACCCGAGCAGCTCGTGATGCAGCCAGTCATGGAGGCGTTTTGCCCCATGGCGCGCATGGCCAATGGCGCCGACGCCCAACAGGCTTGGAACGCGCTGACCGGCCTGTGGGGCCAGACCGTCGTGCCCATCACCTACCAGAACTCGACTGCCGAGGTCAAGGCCTTTGTGGGCCGCCACGGCGGCGCGGTGTGCACTTCGTCGAACGCCCGGCAGCTCTTTGAATGGGCCTTTCAGCGCGGCGAGCATATCCTCTTTTTGCCCGACGAGCACTTGGGCACGAACACCGCCCTCGACATGGGCATCGCGCCCGAGCAAGTGGCTGTGTGGGACCCGCTCCAGCCCGCCGACGCACAGGCCTACGCGCACGCGCGCGTGGTGGTGTGGAAGGGCTTTTGCAATGTGCACACGCGCTTTACCGTGGCCGATGTGCGCGCCGCACGCCAGCGTTATCCCGGGTGCATCATCGTCGTGCACCCCGAATGCCCCCGACCGGTTGTGGTCGAAGCCGACTGCTATGGTTCGACAACGGGGATCATCGAGGTGGTAGAACAGGCCCCAGACGGCGCCACGATCGTGGTGGGCACCGAGTATCACCTCGTCGAGCGTTTGAACCGTGAGTTTCCTAACAAGTTGGTGGTGCCTCTGGCCAAGAGCGTCTGTGGCACCATGGCTATGACCCGCCCGCCTCATATCTTGAATGTGCTCGAGCACATTGTCACGGGCGACCCGGTCAACATCGTCACCGTCGACGCCGAGATCGCCCGGTGGGCGCGTCTGGCGCTAGAGAGGATGCTGGAGGCATCCTGACATGAGCAGCAATCACGTGATCGAGTGCGACGTCTTGATCATTGGCGGTGGCATCGCCGGCGCTACAGCAGCGCTGCGCCTGGCCGAGAACGAGAACTTGAACATCGTGCTACTGACCAAAGAGCCGACGCCGCTCGAGTCGAACACCTTTCATGCCCAAGGGGGCATTATCTACAAGGGCATCGAGGACTCACCGACTCAGCTCGCGCAGGATCTGATGAACGCCGGTGACCATATGAACAGTCGCCGCGCCGTCGAGATCCTCTCCACTGAGGGGCCACGCCTGGTGCGCGAGTTGTTGATCGAGCGCTACCACGTGCCCTTCACCCTGACGCCCGAGCACGAGCTCGAGCGCACGCGCGAGGCTGCGCACTCGACCAGCCGCATCCTCCACGTCAGTGACGCTACCGGCCGAGGCATCCAAGAGACGCTCGTGCCCGAGCTGGCCAAGCACAAGAACATCCACCTGCTGACCGAGCACACGGCAATCGACCTGCTGACCCCCGCGCACCATTCGACGGATCGCCTGGCGATCTATGAGCCGCTCTCGTGCGTGGGCGCCTATGTGTTGGATCACAAGGCAGACGCCGTCATTCGCGTGTTGGCGCGCGCCACGCTTCTGGCTACAGGTGGGCTCGGCCAGATCTTTTTGCACACTACCAACCCCGAGTGCGCCACGGGTGATGGGCTGGCCATGGCCTACCGCGCTGGCGCCCGCATCATCAATGCGCAATACGTTCAGTTCCACCCCACCGTGTTCTACCATCGCGGCCAGACCAAGTTCCTGATCAGCGAGGCCATGCGCGGCGAGGGCGGGCGACTGCTGAATATCCATGGCGAGCCGTTCATGCAGCGCTATGACTCGCAATGGGGCGACCTGGCCCCTCGCGATGTCGTCGCTCGCAGCATCCACCAAGAGATGCTACGCACCAACGCCCCGCATGTGTATCTCGACATCGCCTCGCGCATGCCGGCGGACGAGATCCGGGCGCGCTTTCCCAACATCTGCGCGAGCTGTGAAGAGTATGGAGTGGACCCGACGAAAGAACCCATCCCCGTGGTGCCAGCGGCGCACTATTTCTGCGGTGGCGTTTGGGTAGACGAGTGGGGGCACACCAACTTGAACCGCCTTTATGCCGCCGGCGAGGTGACCTGCACTGGCGTGCATGGTGCCAACCGTCTGGGCAGCTCCTCGCTGCTCGAAGGGCTCGTCTGGGGGTATCGCTCGGCCGAGGACATCAAGCACTCGCTCGACCGACTGCCGAGCATTGACGCCAGCACGATTCCTGCCTGGGAGTCGGCCGAGGATGATGTCCCTGCTGACCCGGTGCTGGTGCGCCATGACATGACCACTCTACAGCATACGATGTGGTACTATGTCGGCCTCATCCGCAGCCGTCGCCGCCTCGAGCGCGCGCTTCGCGACATCACCAACCTGCAACAAGACGTCGAGACGTTCTATCGGCAGACCAAGCTCGACTCGGCGATCATCAGCTTGCGCAATGCCGTGCAGGCGGCGCTGATCGTGGCTCAGGCCGCTTGGGAGGCGCGCGAGAGCCACGGCTGTCACTATCGCATCGACTAGGGCTGAAGCGCCTCGACGATCACCTTGCGTAGAATCTCGGGTTGATCGAGCACGACCAGATGGCCGGCGCCCTCGATGGTGCGGACGTCGGCTTGAGTTTCCTCGGCCAGTGAGGCCACCTGCTCTGCAGAGACGAGACGATCCTCTGACCCGTACACGATCAGGCAGGGCGTTGTCAGCGAGCCGATCGCCGCGGGCGAGCTGCGCGTTGGGTCAAGGGTATACAATGCCGCAAACGCCTTTGCTGTGCCCTCGATCTGGCTAGCCGCTTTGGCTTCTCGTAGATACCGCTCCAACTCGGCAGACGCATTGGCGACCTGGTGGTGCACTAGTCTGTTCCAGACGGGCCCTCCGCTGCGCACGAGCCAGGCCACGGCGTTGCGGGCAAAGGGCATCTTGGCCAGCAACAGCTCATACCGGTTCAAGCCTAGCTCGCGCTCTGGCCCAATCAGCACCAACGATTGCACGCGCTCCGGCATATCGAGGGCGGCCTGCACCGCCACCATGCTGCCCCAACCTTGCGCCACCACCGCCGCTCCCTGCACGTCGAGCTGGCTCAGCACGCCGATCACCGCATTGGCCTGACCCTCAACGGATAGATCCTGAGTGGTCTCGCGCGACGAGTTGCCCATCGCCCGCAGGTCGACGGCGATGACGCGATAGCCTGCACGACCTAGCGGCGCCGCGATGGGATCCCAGAGTGCCGAGCCTCCCACCTCGAGGCCGTGCACCAACACCAAAGGCGCCCCGTCTTCTGGACCCCAGGTGCGATAGTAGATCGGTTGCCCTTCGACCAACGCGAAAGCGCCGCCTTCAGCAGAGGCGCTGGCTACCTCCCAACTGCCCACCATGGCGCAGCCATAGGCCAGCAGCATGATGGTCGTACACACCACCGCGAGGAGGACCGCCAGGATGAGGTCGCCCAGCAACCGGATGAACTTCAACCTCGCCCTCCTTGTTCGGCCATGGGCCTGAAATGGGTCTCCCAGTCCGCGCGGATCTCGCTATCCTCGATGCGTGCCAGGTCGAGGTCAGCAGTGATAAGATCGATCCGATCGTGCTCTGCAGAGGCCAGCAACAGCCCTAGCGGGTCGATGATCTGCGAAGCGACGATCTGCTGTGGCCCGGCGACGTTCGCTGCCACGACAAAGCACCCGTTCTCGGCGGCCCGCGAGCGCAGATGAGCGTCGAGCACGGGCACCTTCCAGACGCCCGAGCCGACTCCATAGAAACCCTGCAAGATCACTTGCGCACCCTGATCTAGCAGAGTGCGATAGCCCTCGGGAAACCGGGCATCATAGCAGATCTGTAGCCCACAGGTGATGCCTTCAAAGTCGAACACTCGTGTATCCTGGCCCATGCGGTAATAGTGGCGATCATCGCCGGTGAGGTGCACCTTATCATAGGTCGCCAGCAGCTCGCCTGCGCGACCATAGGCATAGAGCCGATTGACCCAAGCACCTTGATCCAAAGCATCGGCGCCTATGACGATGCCCACCCCATGCTTGCCGGCAGCATCGGCGAGCACGGCCAGTGTCTCGGCGATGCGCTCCCCGTCGTCCACCTGGCGAACGTGCCCCAAGGCGGGGGCATAACCGGTCAAAGCCGTTTCGGGGAACACACCCAATCCTACGCCCAGCTCGGCGCAACCCTCGATGGCGTGCAAGACGGTATTGCAGTTCTCCATGAGGTCGCCGCTGACGGGCATCTGTACGGCGGCAACCTTGAGCGTAGACGGCATGCTCTTTCTCCTTCGATGGGCCTTCCGTGTCCGCATTGTAGCATGGCGGTCGGGGGTGTGGAAACCGAGCTGCTGGTTGACCGGCCTACGAGCGCCTCTAGAATAGAGGCAGTCGAGGAAGAAGAGGCATCGCATGAAGCTGCTATCGGCGGAACAGATGCGCGCGCTCGAAAGCGCGGCCGCGGCTCAAGGCCTGCCGTACGCCGAGATGATGGAGCGCGCCGGCCTGGCCGTGGCCCAAGAGGCACGCGAGCGTTGCCCTCAGCAACACAGCTATGCGTTGGTGTTGGTGGGGCCGGGCAACAACGGCGGCGATGGCCTGGTGGCCGCACACTATTTGGCCGAGTGGGGTGTCGCCGTGACCGTCTACATCTGGCGGCGCACTACCCAGCCCGACCCTAACCTCGCGCGTGTACAGGCGCAAGGCATCCCGGTCGTTTGGTGCGACCAAGACCTTGGGTTGCAGCAGCTGGCCGATCTCGTCGACCGCTGTGATCTGGTGATCGATGCCCTGTTGGGCACAGGCGCTACTGGCGCCCTGCGCGGTGGCGTCCGCGAGCTGCTCAGCACTGTGGCTGCGCGGCTGCGACTTGGCCACGCGGCTCTACCCTCGCGACAGCGCCTCTGGCCGCCAACTAGCCCAGATGGCTGTCGTCGGCCCCAGATCATCGCTGTCGACCTACCATCGGGTCTGGATGCCGACTCGGGGGAGATCGACCTGTGTGCCCTACCAGCCGATGTTACGGTCACCTTTGCGCACCCCAAGCTGGGGCACATGGCTTTCCCCGGCGCCGAGGCAGTCGGTGAGCTGGTCGTCGCCGATATCGGTATCCCTGCCAACTTGGCTCCTTCGAGCGCGCCCGAGATCATCACGGCCGACCGAGTGCGGGCGGGGCTGCCTCCGCGTCCCATCTCGGGGCACAAGGGCACCTTCGGCAGCGTGATGGTGGTTGCGGGATCCAACAACTATGTCGGCGCGCCCTGCCTGGCCGCCCGAGCGGCCTATCGTGCGGGAACGGGCCTGGTCACCTTGGCGACCCCGTCATCGATCCACAGCGTGGCCGCAACGCTGCTGCCCGAGGCCACGCACCTGCTGTTGCCCCATAGCCTGGGGGCCTTGGTGAGCGACGCAGTCGACATCTTGGGACCCGAGCTGCCGCGCTATCAGGCGCTGTTGGTCGGGCCGGGGCTTGGCCGCGACCCGCGCACGCGTCAGTTCGTGGCGGACCTGCTCGCTGGCAGCCGCGACGTCGAGCGGCACACCATTGGCTTTGCCGCCCGCCCGGCAACTCCTGCGTCATACACCCTGCCGCCTCTGGTGCTGGATGCCGACGGCCTCAACCTGTTGGCCGAGCTGCCCTCTTGGCCCCTGCGTTTGCCGCCAGACACGGTGCTCACGCCCCATCCAGGCGAGATGGCCAGGTTGCTGGGCACCGCGACGGCCGACGTGAATGCACGACGGATCGATACTGCCCGCGAGGCTGCCCAAGCCTGGCAGTGCACCGTTGTGCTCAAAGGGGCCTTCACCGTCGTGGCAGGGCAAGAGGGCAAGGTGTGGGTTTGCCCGCTGGCCAACGCGGCGCTCGCCACGGCCGGCACCGGAGACGTGTTGGCTGGGATCATCGCGGGCTTGCGAGCGCAGGGCTGCCCAGGGTTGACTGCCGCAGTGTGCGGCGTCTATTGGCATGCGCTGGCGGGCATATTGTGGTCAGAAGAGCACGGCGCCGCCGGTCTGCTGGCTAGCGAGTTGAGCGCGTTGCTCCCCGAAGCGCGACGCCGTCTGCTGGGCTGAAACAAGGCAAAAGGGGATGCCGCTCGACATCCCCCTGGTCATCCACTCGCTTACTCAGGCGTCGATTTCGCCCAGATCGATGGCCTGCTCGGGCTCTTCGGGGTTCAGGTGGGCCAACAGCTCGTCCTTCTTGCGCGCTGCCGCCTGCCGCCCTTCATCGACCGCCTGTTGAAAGCGCGTACGCTGCTCGTCCAGCACGGTGCGCCCCTTGGCAGCGATGTCTTGCGCGAACTTGGTCGGGTCAGACGAGATATCTTGGGCCAGCTCTTGCAGCTCGATCCCCTTCTCCTTGATCTGCTCGCGCACCACCTCACCACGGTCTGGTGCAAACAGCAAAGCTATGGCCGCACCGAGAAAAGTACCAAAGAAGAACCCTGCCAGGAAATCAGAAGAACCACCTCGATTGCTCATCACCCACCTCCTTGAGGTTGACCAGTCCTACAGCGCACCCGACTCGTTGGGCTTGTCAGCAGAGGGGCTCTTGCGCCGCTTGAAATAGATGAGCGCGTTTATCGCCTCGCGAACGCCGGCCACGGCGCTGCTTACCCGCACCAAAGGGGTCACGACGGTATCGGTAACCAGCCCTACGGTGCCTTGCACACGCCTGGCTGTGTCACCAGCAGAATCGAGGAGGGGTTCTACCTCTTCGCGCAGCATCCTGATGAGCGCGCGCAGCTGCCCCAACAAGATCGCCAACAGAACCCCAACGACCAACGATTCGATGGCCAGCAGGACAATAGCAATATCTCGCACTACTCCGAGCGCTTCCAAAGCTGCCTCCCGAATGGAACGCACTTGGCGCGTAAAGAGTCTATCACACCTTCAAGAGACGCGCAACCCCTAGGCCTGCCCAGCTCCCCAGAGAGCCAAGCAAGAGCTGCACCTGCCCATAGCACAAGATGCGCGTGCCGGTTGCGGTGCCCACGAGCTGCCCAACGGCGAAGCCCACCAGAGCCACCGCCCACACCAGCAGCACGTTGATGGCCTTGGTGCCCCACAAGAGCTGATACAGGCCCGCCCACAGCGTAGCCACGGTAGCGCCGAACAGGAAAGCAGGCGCAGCTAACATGTTGCAGCGACCTCCTCCGTCTCTGCGGCCGATACGGCGTGCGCGATGGTGCCTCCGCCAATGACGACATCCTCATTGTACATCACTACGGCCTGGCCGGGCGTGATGTCGCGCAGAGGCGCGTCAAACTCGATCAGCGCCCGATCTCTATTCAGAGGCGTCAGGCGACACGGAGCCGGGCGCGCCCGATAGCGGATTTTGGCCTGCAGGGCGACTGTGGCCTGCGGAGCCGAGCCGGAGACAAAGGCCACCTCCTCGGCGAGGAGCGCGCGGTGGCCCAAGGCGCTGGCAGGCCCAACCACCAGCGCATTGCGCGCCGGGTCGAGGGCGAGCACGTACAGTGGCTCGCGCGCAGAAATGCCCAGGCCCTCGCGCTGCCCCACCGTATAGAGCGCCAGCCCGCGATGCTCGCCCAACACACGCCCCTGCTCATCCAGAATGGGGCCTGGCTGCAACAACTCGGGCGCGCGTTCGCGGATAAAGCGGCGATAGTCACCATCGGCGACAAAGCATACGTCCTGGCTCTCGGCCCGATCGGCACTGGGTAGACCGCGGCTGCGCGCCCAGGCGATCACGTCGGCCTTGCGCCACGACCCTAGAGGCAAGAGCACTTGAGCCAACTGCTCTTGCCCGAGCATATACAAGAAGTACGATTGGTCCTTGGTCGCATCCACGGCACTCAAGAGCCGCCAGCCCTCCGGGCCTGAAGCGATCTGGGCATAGTGTCCCGTGGCCAGGCGCTCGCCGCGGGCCGCAGCCTGCGCCAAGAGAAGGCCGAACTTGAGCTCGCGATTGCAGGCGATGCACGGGTTAGGCGTGCGTCCGCGCGCGTATTCGCGAATGAAGCGTCGCACCACGACCTCGTGAAAGGCGTCACGCAGGTCGACGACCTCGTGGGCAATGTCCAGATGGTCGCACACCGCCCGCGCAGCGGCGATATCGGCGTCAGACTCGCGCTCGCGCCAAAAGCGTGCAGTGATTCCTCGCACTGCATAGCCCTGTTCGAGCAGCCATGCAGCCGTCGTGGCGCTGTCTACACCGCCGCTCATCGCCACGGCAACCCGCTGGGGTACGCTCATACAAGGAGCCAGCAAGACTGCACCCACCTCACTCGGGGGTGCTGGGGATAGCCGCCTGCGAGCGACCTGGACATGGCCATCAGCTGAAACATGCGCTCTGGACCTACCCGGCCTAGTGCGCGCGCGCCGGCTGATAGTATGGCGACAGCTCACGCAACCGAGCGACCGCCGCGGGCAGAACCTCGATCACGCGGTCGATGTGTTCGGCGGTGGTGCTGCGGCCCAGCGAAAAGCGCAGTGCGCTCAATGCCAGGCGAGGCTCGATGCCCATCGCCACCAAGACGGCCGAGGCGCCCTCCTCATTCGAGGCGCAAGCCGAGCCTGTACCACAGGCGATACCGTTGAGGTCGAGGTGCAACTGCGCGGCCTCGCCATCGATGCCTTCAAAGACAAAGCTGGCCAACCCGGGCAATCGCTGAATGCGATGGCCTACCAGGTACGCATCGGGCACCTCAGAGAGCACCCCATCGATCAGGCGATCGCGCAACGCGGTCAGGCGCCCTATCTCTGTGGGAAGCTCGGCGCAAGCCAACGCCAGGGCCTTGGCCATGCCCACGATATAGGGCACGTTCTCGGTGCCTGCGCGCAGGCCGAACTCTTGCCCACCGCCCGTCTGCCGTGGCAAGATGGGCACCCCCTCGCGGACATAGAGCGCGCCCACCCCCTTGGGCGCGTAGAACTTGTGCCCCGAAAGCGAAAGCAGGTCTGCATTCAGTGCCTGCACATCGATCGGCAGATGGCCGGCCGCCTGCACCGCATCGGTGTGCATGTACACGCCGCGTTCGTGCGCGATGGCGCCGATCTCGGCAATCGGTTGGATCGCGCCCATCTCGTTGTTGGCATACATCACTGAGACCAACACCGTGTCTGGGCGGATTGCGGCGGCGACATCCTCCGGATGGACCAATCCCTCGTGGTCCACCGGCACGTAGGTCACCTCATAGCCCTCTTCGCGTTGGAGTGAGGCACAGGTATTGAGCACTGCGTGATGCTCGATAGCGCTGGTGATAATGTGCCGCCCCTTGGCCTGCGTGGCCCTGGCCACCCCTCGAATCGCGAGATTGTCGCTCTCGGTACCACAGCTGGTAAAGATGATCTCGGGCGGCTTGGCGGCATTGAGCAGGTCGGCCATAAGGGCGCGCGCAGAAGAGATCGCCTCGAAAGCCTGCATCCCCAGTTGATAGCGGGTAGAAGGGTTGCCATATTCGCCCTGCAGATAGGGCAGCATGGCCTCTAGCACCCGCGGATCGACCGGCGTTGTAGCCGCGTGATCGAGATAGATGAGGTCCTCTACTGGCATCGAGCTTCTCCTAGCCCTCGGTAATCGCTTCTGGCGCGGACACCGACTCGCGCGTCATCACCATCATCTGCAGCTCAGCGACCGTCTTCTCCAGTTCCTGGATACGCGCGTTTAGCTGACGGCAAACCTCGGCCACTGGGTCGGGATAGTTGCCATGATCGAGAAGACCGCACTGGTCGCGTGAGACACTAGGCCCGCGAACGAGGCGCGCCGGCACACCCACGGCCGTGCTATCGGCTGGCACCGGCTTGACCACCACGGCACCCGACCCAATCCGCGCGCGATCGCCAATCTCGATGGCGCCCAGGACGATGGCATGGGCACCCACAACCACGCCATTGCCGACGGTCGGATGGCGCTTGCCCTTGTTCAGCGACACGCCGCCGAGCACCGAGCCCTGATACATGAGCACATCATCGCCCACCTCGGCCGTCTCACCGATCACCACTCCCATGCCATGGTCGATAAAGAACCGCCTGCCGATCTTGGCACCAGGGTGAATCTCGATGCCGGTTGCATGCCGCGTCAGGTGCGAGAGCCATCGCGCCAGCCATTTGGCGTGGTGTTGCCACAGGTAATGGGCCACGCGGTATGACCAGACGGCCCACAGCCCGGGATAGCAGGTAAGCACCTCGAACCAACTGCGTGCGGCGGGGTCTTCGTTCATGACGGTGCGGATGTCTTCTCTGATCAAGCTCAGCACAGTGCTCCTTTTGACCCAGTTTCAGGCGATGACGTTGGCCAGCGTGATGTTCCCCAGGGTGTCTGCCAGGCAATCGCGGACAGTGGTCATCACGTCGCGCGTCGCACAGATCGGCTCGAGCGTGCAGGGAGAGCCATCGGGGCACAGGCAGTCTACCGTGAGCAGATTGCCCTCTACAGCGACAAAGATGTCGCTCACGCTGATCTTTTCGGGCGGGCGCGTCAACAGATAGCCGCCTCGCGCACCACGTACGCTCGCCAGAAGGCCAGCGGAGCGGAGCTGAGCAGCTACGCGCTCGAGATACGGCAGCGGCAACCCCTCAGAAGCGGCGATGTCGCTCAAGGCCACGGGGCCTTCGCCAAAGCGCCGCGCCAGTTCGACCATCGCTCGCAAGCCCGTCCGCTCTCTCGCCGATAGTTTCATCTCGCCAATCCCTTACCAAAAAGTCGGGATTAGTATACTGGCCAGACCACAGTGTGTCAAAAAAGCCTGCCCGCCCCATAGAGGATGGAGCAGGCAGGCGAGACGAGGGGACGGCGGCTATTCGAGACGCACGATATTCTGCTTGTACACCTCAGCGATCAAGTCGCGCTTGTAGGTGTCATACGGCTGCATCTTGACCGACAGACGCCCGATCCGCTGGATCACGTCGGCGGTGTCATAATCCAGCGCGATGGTGGGCAGGTCGCGCACGGTGAGCAGCTCGCTAAGCACCTGCTGAGACAACCCTCCCACCTGCCGACAAGAGAGGATCAGCCCCGACAGGCCGACGCCATGCTGCGAGATCAGCCGCTGGTGGTGCATCACCACCGAGAGCACGCTGTCGTTGGCGTTGATGCCCGCCACGACCACATCCCCCGGGAGGACAAAGCGCTCATAGCCATAGCGGAGGTTGATGA
>JBDKSN010000114.1:0-3360 GCA_039680625.1 Anaerolineales bacterium
GCGTCGAGCGGGATGAGCTGATCCGTTGGCTCCAGGGGCGGCCATTCCGGCTCGCGACGCAACCTCGGTGGCGCAGCCTGAACCTGGGCCCCGCCCGTGAGCAACAGCGCCTGCTCGCGAGCCTGGCGGTCTTGGAGCACATCGCGAAACACCGTGAGCAACGGCCAACCCGTGGCGCGCGCCAGACGGGTCAGCTCCTCGATGGCGCTCAAGTCCCAGGCATAGAGTCTATTGACCAACCCGTCGAACACCTGCTTGGTGGTCTGAGCATCGGCCAAGGCGCGATGGGCCTCCGCCAGTGGCACGCCCAGCAGCTCGGCGAGGGTGCTCAGCGCATAGTTCTGCGCGCTGGGCAGCAAGATCGTCGCCAACTCGAACGTATCTAGGGCCAGATTGTTGAGCGCCAGGCCCTGCTTGCGCAGAAAGACCAAGTCATTGTCGATGCTGTGCCCGACAAGGGGATAGTTGCGGACGAACTGGAGGACCTGGCCGCGCAGTTCTTCGAGCGCGGGCGCATGGCGCACATCCTCCTGCTTGATGCCGCTGAGCTGCTCGATCTTGAGCGAGATACGCCGATCGGTGTGCACGAATGACGAAAAGGTATCGAGCACCTGGCCATCGCGAAAGAGCACCAGGGCGATCTCGGTGATCTCATCGCGCTGGCGGTCGAGGCCAGTCAGTTCCAGATCGAGCGCGACATAGGTTTGCGTCATACCCATTCCGTTCTGAAGGGTGCTCGGTCATTATAGCAGGGCGATAGGTCGACACAAACACTCGGCCCAACGGTGTTTGGTTGCTGCTTGGGTTTGGCCTAGCGCGACTGCCACTCCGGACGCCTATTCGCAGGCGCGAAACGCAACGCTCTCTTCTGCTGGTGAATCGCCTGAAAGTCGGGCCTACGCGCAACCTATGTCGCCGTTCGGTGTCCTATAAAGGCAAGCTCTTATGCCACAACGGATTGTGGAGGACGTATGCGAGTGCTCTTGATCTATCCCGAGTTCCCCGACACCTTCTGGAGCTTTAAGCACGCCTTGCGCTTTATTCGCAAGCGTGCGAGCTTCCCGCCCCTGGGGTTGTTGACCATCGCGGCGTTGCTCCCTCAAGACTGGGAGCTACGCTTGGTAGATATGAATGTCGACACCCTGCACGAGCGCGACCTGGCCTGGGCGGATATGGCCATGATCAGCGCCATGGTCGCCCAACGCGATTCGACCACCGAGGTGGTCGACCGTTGCGCTGAGGCGGGACTCACCATCGTCGCGGGTGGGCCGCTGTTCCTGGCCGAGCACGACCAATTCCCCAAGATTCATCACTTTGTGCTCGATGAGGGCGAATGCACTCTGCCAGCGTTTCTGCGCGACTGGGCCGCCGGCCATGCGGAGCGCATCTATCGTGCCGACGGCTATGCTGACCTACGCACGACGCCTCTGCCTCGTTGGGATCTGGCCGATCTAGACAAGTACTCGGATATGTGCATCCAGTTCTCGCGCGGCTGCCCGTTCGATTGCGAGTTCTGCAGTATCACGGCCATGTTCGGGCATCGCCCGCGCGTCAAGGCCACCGACCAGATCATCGCCGAGCTAGACAGCCTCTATGAGCGCGGCTGGCGTGGCGGGGTGTTCTTTGTGGACGACAATTTCATCGGCAACAAGCGTGTGCTGAAAGAAGAGGTGCTGCCGGCGCTGATCGCCTGGCGACAGGGCAAGCAGGGCTTTGGCTTTCACACCGAGGTCTCGGTGAACCTCGCCGATGACCCCGAGCTGTTGCAGCTGATGGTGGTGGCGGGCTTTGAGAAGGTGTTTGTGGGCATCGAGACGCCCGACGACCTCAGCCTCGCCGAGTGCAACAAGCGTCAGAACAAGGGACGCGACCTCATCGCCAGTGTCAAGACGTTGCAGCAGGCGGGCTTGGAAGTGCAGGGCGGGTTCATCGTAGGATTCGACGCCGACACGCCCTCGATCTTTGAGCGGCAGATCGAGTTCATCCAAAAGAGCGGCATCGTCTCGGCGATGGTGGGCCTGCTGCAGGCGCCGCACGGCACGCGGCTGTATGATCGCCTGCAAAAAGAGGGCCGCTTGCTCGAAGAGTTCTCCGGCAACAACACCGACAATACGATGAACTTTCAGCCCAAGATGGACCCCGTGGAGCTCCACGAGGGTTATGTGCACATCTTGAACACGATCTATGCGCCCAAGGCCTACTATGAGCGCGTGCGCACCTTCTTGCAGGACTATCACCCGCCAAAGACGGTCAAGCATTCGCTGACCCGTGAGCAGATCGCGGCCTTCTTACGCTCGATCGTCGAGCTGGGCATCAAGGGCAAAGAGCGCGTCGAGTATTGGCGGCTGGTGCTCTGGGCGGCGTTCAAGCGGCCGGCCGTGTTCCCCTACGCCGTCACCCTGGCCATCTATGGCTTTCACTTCCGGCGCATCTGCGAGCTGTATGTCTCGCCGTCGACCGTTTCTTGAGCGGCGTGGTCAAGCACAAGAGCCCGCACCTAGGTGCGGGCTCTTGCTTACAAGGACCTATGTGCTAGTCGAGACGTGTAAAGCGGAAACCGATGATCGGCTGGTCTATGTCGATGTCGATCACATACTTGAAGATGCCGTGTTGGATGCTGGCATAGTATCCATTGCGCGTCGTTGCCTGCCAGCCGCCAGCCAGCCAGTCATTCGCCAGCGATTCCCAAACATGCGGTTTGAGATAGATCTCTGAGTTGACCGCAAGCTGCTCACTGTTCGTCTTACCTTCGTAGCAGACATTACGCTCGTTACCGCAGGAGGTCCAGTTAGGGTTCTGACGCACGCGAATGATCCAGCGCCACGCGCCACCGCCGCGTTGCGCATACGACCAGATCTCGCGCGCCCGGTTGATCGACTCGGGCCGGTTGAGAAAGCCAAGCTCGCACAGGTACGTGTGGCCATCGCCAGCCTTGACCGTGATGCTACTGGAGGTGACGCCCCAGTCCTCATAGTTGATCACGGCGTCGCCCTCGCCTCCCTCGATGTTGGGCAGTTTGATCAGGCTGAGGATATCCACCGAGGCGGGCACCGGCGTATTGGTCGGTGGCGCTGGCGTCGGCGGCACACGGGTGGGAGCCGGCGTGTTCGTGGGTGGGGTAGTAGGCGTGGCCGTAGCCGGCAGAGGGGTCGCCGTGGGTGGCAATGGCGTGTTGGTGGGGGTCGCACTTGGCGGCTCGGGCGTCTCGGTGGGCGGCACAGCAGTCGCGATGAACGTGGGGGTACGGGTAGCGCGGGTCACCTGAGCCACAGGGCTTGCGCTCGGCTCTGGCTGCGCCGGATTGCGCAGTAACACCAAAGAGATGATCACGACCGCTGCGCCGATGAGCGTCAGGATCTC
>JBDKSN010000115.1:0-2445 GCA_039680625.1 Anaerolineales bacterium
CAGCTCGCCGAGCTGGTCGCCGCGGGCAAGCTGCCGCCTCTGGCCGACCGCCTGCCCAAGGTCCCGCTCACCCTCGGCTGCATCGACGAGATCGGCACGTATGGTGGGCGCATCCGCACCTTCCACACCAACATCGGCATTGGCATGTAAGAGTGGTTATATGGCCACTCGCCCCTGCGTTGGATCGACGATGGCCTGGGCATCGCCCCGGGCATGTGCGACACCTGGGAGACCAACGCCGAGAACACCGAGTGGACCGTGCACTTTCGCGAGGGCTTGAAGTGGTCGGATGGCGAGCCATGCACCGTCGACGATGTCCTCTTCTGGTGGAATGATCTGGTGCTGAATACGGACTATCCCGATCAGCCACCCGACTTTGGCCAGGCCGGTGGCGAACTCGTCGAGATGATCAAGAAAGACGATTATACCCTGACCCTCAAGTACGTCGTCTCGGCGCCCCTCACCGCCAAACGACTGGCCATGTGGGTGAACTCGGGCAACGGCCCCCGCTGGATCGCCCCAGCGCACTACAGCAAACAGTTCCACCCGGTGTACAACACCGAGATGAAAGACGTAGAGACGCTCCGTGAAAAGATCGCCGTGCGCACCAACCCCGATATCCCCACGCTGAACGCCTGGAAGCTCAGCAAGTACGATCCCGGATCGGGGCGCACATGGGAGCGCAACCCCTACTACTATTGCGTCGACAGCGACGGCAATCAGTTGCCGTACATCGATGGCATCGATGAAAAGATGGTCGCCGACCCGCAGGTGCAGGTGCTGACCGTGCTCCAGGGCGGCGTCGACTATCTGCCGCACACCAACCACGGCATCCAGATGTCCGACATCGCCACCCTCAAAGAGGGCCAGCAGGCGGGCGGCTATGTCCAGATGCTGCTGGATGGCGGTAGCGGCACGGGCATGTTGTACTTTCACAACTTTGACGTGCCCGACGACAAAAAGCGCGAGCTCTATCGCAGCCCCGATTTCAATCGCGCCATGGGCCACTGCATGGACCGCCCCACGATCCAGCGGGTGCTCTATTTTGGCACGGGCGAGCTGACCTCGGGTACCATGAGCCCCAAGGCCATCGAGTTCAACCTTAACGACCAGGGCCGGGCGATGTACGCCAAGTGGCGCGACCGGTACGTCGACTATGACATCGAGAAGGCCAAGAGCCTGCTCGACGGCATCGGCGTCGTCGACGTCAACGGCGACGGCTGGCGCGAGATGCCCGATGGTTCGCCGCACGAGGTCCGCATCGACTACCAATCGGATATGGGTACCGCCAACGTCCAGTGCCTCGAGATCTGCACCAAGGGCTGGAACGCCGCTGGCCTGCGCATCGTGAACAACCCCGTGCCCCCGGCCGAGTTCGACACCATGTGGCAGAGCGGCCGGGGCGAGATCCGCACCAACTGGGAGGTGGGCGACGGCCCCGACTGCCTCGTCTACCCCAGCTGGGTCGTGCCGAACGAGCCCGCCCGCTGGGCGCCGCTCTGCGGCAACCGCTATCAGATGCTCGGCACCGAGAAAGAAGATACCGAGCTGGACAAGAGCCCGTGGGACCGCACGCCACCGCGCTGGGCCTCGACCGAGCCTGGCTTTGCCGACACGGTCATCCCGCGCATGCAAGAGATCCTCACTCAGGCGCTGCTCGAGCCCGACGAGATGGTCCGCATGCAGTTGGTGTGGGACCTGATCGACATCCACGTCGAGCAAGGCGGCTTCTTCATGGGCACGGTGGCCAACACCGTCCAGCAGTATTTCAAGAACAAGGATCTCAAGAACGTGCCCGACCGCGAGGACCTAAAGACGGGCGGCTTTTGCAACCCGTGGATCGTGCCTCATCCGGCCCTGCACAACCCCGAGACCTTCTCCTGGTAGGGTTCGGGCAACGGCTGCTCTGACGCGAGAGGGGAGTTCAAGCTCCCCTCTCGCTTCTTTGTGCTCTAGCTCAGGCGTGCGAGCCTCGGCCCCCATCTTGCGGTCAGATCACCTGCACACCCCCGCTCGACAGGCCGCGCAGCAGCGGTGAGGCGCCGCTAGCTTCGTCGAGAGCCGCGAGCAGCTCCGCGTATTGACGATTACCATCATTCCGCATGACTTTCTATACGGATTGTGCCAGAACTGCTTGCAATTTGCGACGCGATGCGCTATCTTATCACGAGAAGGGAGGATGCTGGGCGGGCCTGTTTGTATGCCCCAGGCCGAGGCTACATATCGATCGTTTTCCGCTACTATAGGAGAGGGAATGCAATGTCGCAGATCAAGCTGAACCGTCGTGAATTCCTGTTCGCGTCCGCCATGGGAGCTGCGGGGGTAGCTCTGGCCGCCTGCGCCAAGACCCCCGCCACCGAGGCACCCGCTGCAGCCGCTACGGCAACCCCTGCCGTCCAGCCCACCAGCGCGCCTGCCGCAACCAACACGCCCATCCCCACCCTG
>JBDKSN010000116.1:0-1502 GCA_039680625.1 Anaerolineales bacterium
CAGGGTGGGGATGGGCGTGTTGGTTGCGGCAGGCGCGCTGGTGGGCTGGACGGCAGGGGTTGCCGTAGCGGCTGCAGCGGGTGCCTCGGTGGCGGGGGTCTTGGCGCAGGCGGCCAGAGCTACCCCCACAGCCCCCATGGCAGAGGCGAATAGGAATTCACGACGGTTCAACTTGATGTGCGACATTGCATATCCCTTTCCTAAACCAGCAAAAACGATCGATGTTGTAGCGTTGGCCTGAGGAAAAACAGGCTGAGGCAAACCTCCTTTCTGCCGATAACATAACGCATACGGTCAGGAAATGCAAGCAAATCCGCAAAGGTGCAGGATGATTCATATGAATGAAGAGTGAACGGTTCGCGAGCGGGTGTCGAGTTGCGCCGTACAGCGGCTTGTGCCAAGATCGAGCCGTCTCGCGGGGAGCGAGCGCCAGGCGCGCTCGCGAAGTTGCGGCCGGGGTGCAGCCTGTGGATGACCCAAGCGTAGAGAGGGGTGCCATGGAGATCGTCTATACCGACACCGTCGATGATCTGGTCGCCTTTCACCTCTATTACTATGATCACGACCGTGGGCAGCGTGCGTTGCAGACGCTGGTCTCGCTGATCCCGGCCATCATCGTGCTGGTGTTTGTGGTGTTGCAGAGCCGACAGGGGCGCACGCCTGTGATGGGCCTGGTGGGCGTGGCGGTGGCGGTGCTGCTGACGGTGGGGATGCGGCGCTTTTTGCGCAAGCGCATGGCGGAGACGGCGCGGCGCGCCTACGCCCAGGGCCGGGCCAAGCGCACGTTGGGCAGGCATCAGCTCAAGCTCACCGACGAGGGTCTGGTCGAGATCGCGGGCAAAGAGACCTACACCACGCCGTGGAGCGCCATCACCCAAGTGGCTGAGACGGCCGACGCCGTCTATATCTATTGTGGGCGCACGGCGGGCATGGTCATCCCCCGGGCGCGGGTGCGTCAGGGCGACCTAGCGGCCTTTGTCGAGGCGGTGCGGGCGCACCTCTAGGGGCGGCCTCAGCGGCTGGCGGTGATGCTGCTCGGCTGAGGTTGCCGCCGAGCCAGCCGCCCGCGCACCAGGTCGCCGATCAACGACGCAGTGCGAGCCAGGTCGGCGTCGCCGCGCAGCACCAAGTCGGCGTACTCCTTGGAAGGCTCGACATAGAGCGCATGGCCGCGCCGGGCGCACTCGGTGAAATAGAGCATCGCGTCGTCCATGCGGTCGGCGAGGTCGGGCTCGACGGGCAGGTGGTGTAGGTGGCGCAACATGCGCCGCAGGGCGCGCAGGTCGGGCGGGAGGTCGACGAAGAGGCGCAGGTCGAGCAGCGCGCGCACCTCGGGCAGATAGAGCGTCATCAGCCCCTCGATGATGATCACCTCGGGCGCATCGTCCGCATCGCGCCGCCGGGTGACGTCGGCGATGAGCCGCGCGTTGTCGGCCGACTCGGGGTGATTGCGGTCGGGCTTGATGGCCCCGTTGCTCTGCACGATGGTGGGCACGCCCTCT
>JBDKSN010000117.1:0-17897 GCA_039680625.1 Anaerolineales bacterium
GCGCTCAGGCTGGGTGTCGAGCCTCGCTGAACGTAAGAGCCGGCCAACTGGCCGGCTCTTGCCTCATTCCTCGGGCGTAGGTTGCGTGGGTGAGCTGCGACGTCGCGAGCGGCGACGCGCTGCCGACGAGCGCCGCCGTGGCGATCCCCCTTCGGCGCCGCTCTGGGGTGTGGGCGTTTGCGCCCCGTTGGCCACGGTCGGGCCGCGTCGACGTGGCTCGGCCGAGCGCGGCGGCTCGTTCTGACCGGTGGCATCCCTCGTCGCCCCCGAGCTGCCCGTCGGAGCGCCATTCAGGTGCTCCAGGCTCTCGGCGAGCTGGTGACGTCTGGGCTGTTCAACGGCTGGCCGCTCGAACGGCTCCTCGCCCTTGAACTGCTCGGCCGTCATCTCGACGCGCGAGCCATCCTCGAGCAACAGCTCGACCGTCTCTTTGAGCACCGACACGTAGGTGACTTTGGCTGGCCCCAGGGGAGACTCGACGATCTTGCCCACCTTGGGGAAGCGCCCAGCCACCTCGCGGTAATAGTCATACTCATAGTTCAGGCAGCAGAGCAGACGCCCGCACAGCCCCGAGATCTCGTTGGGACTAAGCGGCAGGTTCTGCGCCTTGGCCATGCGAATCGAGACGGGGGCAAAGCTATCGAGCCAGGTGGCGCAGCACAGCGGACGGCCACACTTGCCCACACCGCCAACCGTCCGCGCCTCGTCTCGCACGCCGACCTGGCGCAGCTCAATGCGCGTCTTGAAAATACGCGCCAGCTCGCGCACCAGGGCGCGAAAGTCGACCCGCTCCTCTGAAGTAAAGTAAAAAGTCAGGTGCGAGCCGTCGTAGCTATACTCGCCACCCACCACCTTCATCGGCAAGCCCGAGGCCACCACGCGCTCACGGCACGTGTTCACCGCCTCTTTTTCTTGCAGGCGATAGCGCTCGGCGCTCAGCAGATCGGCGGTGGTAGCCAGGCGCAGTACGGGCTTGAGCTCGCCCACCGCCTCGCCGGGCGCGATCTCGTGCGCCGCCCGCACCACCTTGCCCAGCTCTTCGCCCCGCGCCGTATCCACGATCACATAGTCGTTCACGGCGATGTTCAAAGCGGGATCGACGGCAAAGTCGTAGACCTTGTTGTTCCCGCGAAAAGTCACTCCACAAACATTCGGCATACCCAACCCCTCATTTCCCTCTAACTCGAACGGGCGTTCACCCGCGGCCACTGCAGCAGCGCGGCATCGAGCGCCAGACGAGCGTTGACATTCTTGAGCAACTGCGCCCGGGCGCGCGCCAACCCCCGCTCCACCTGGACAGCACCCGCGGCGGTCAGGCCCGCGGCGGCGCGTTGCAGCGGCTCGCGGTGGTCCAGGTTGGTGATCAGGTCGCCACAGCCCAGCGCAATGAGCGCTACATCTCGCCACCAGGTCTGCCACAGGGCGAGCAGATCATCCAGATCATCGGCCTTGGCCAGGCGCTCGGCGGCGTCGAGCCGGTCGAGACGATTGGCGCTCAGTAGCTCTTCGAGACCAGCCAGTTGCTGGCTGCGGGCGGCGAGCAATGCGGGGTCTTGCGCAGCCCGCAGAGCCCAGCCAGGGCGGCCGCCCGAAACGCGGGCCAGCATCTGCGCCTGCTCGGACGAGATCCCCAGCCGGTCTTGTAGCGCCCGCGCGATCGTGGCGCCGGGCACCGGCCGCAGGGCCAGCACACGGCACCGCGAGACGACGGTGGGCAGCAGCAGCTCGGCGTCAGCGGCGGTGAGGATGAGCACCACGCGGGCCGGCGGCTCTTCGAGCGTCTTGAGCAGGGCATTGGCAGCCTCGCGCGTGGCGGCCTCAAAGCCAGGCAGAATGGCCACACGCCAGCGGCCCATCACCGGCGAGAGCGCCAGCGTGTGTTGCAACGTGCGCACCTGGTCGATCTTGAGCCGTGCACCATCGGGTTCGACGAGCGTGACATCCGGATGCTGCCCTCGCGCCGTGAGCGTGCAGGCCTGACAGACCCCGCACGGGCGCGCCTCGCCCTGGCAATTGAGCGCCGCGGCTAGCGCCCAGGCCAAGTGCGTCTTGCCGATGCCCGCGGGGCCGGTCAGCAGGTTGGCCTGGGCCACATGGCCCGACGCCAGCGCCCGCTCGATCAAGTCGATGGCCCATTCATGCCCGATCGTCTGCCACATGCTCAACTCACGACCTCTTCTTATCTCACTATTCTACCACTGGCCAGGGCGGCTTCACAAATGCCACCGCCCCGATGGGCGCGGCTACAGCTTGGCCGATCTGACCAGCTACCCAGATGGCCTCCGCAACGTGCTCAGAGGCGGTCTACTGTTATCTACGGTTTATTGTTCGAGCCACTTGTATAGAGGCACACGTTCTGCTGAGCAGTGGCAAGCCGCTGCGTGTTTAGTACCTACTCACTTATCAACCGAGTGCTCGATAACTTGCGTCAAACAGGGTAATTGCTCCGCCTGGTTCGCAGTCTATACTGGCCCATAGTGTGGGGCGTTTGCCCCACTCACCGCTTGTGCGACCACTTGGGAGTGCAAAATGTCTATAGATGCCGCTTCCTCTTTGCCTCGTGGCAAGTTGACCGGACTGTCTCCCCAAGAGGTGCTCGAACGGAGGCAGCAGTACGGCGAAAACGTGCTGCCCGCCGAGAAGCGAACGCCCTGGTGGGTGATCTTTCTCAACCAGTTCAAAAGCCCGCTCGTGTACATCATCCTGACCGCCGCCCTGATCTCGCTGATCGTGGGCGAGATGGGCGATTTCACCCTGATCATGGTGGTGGTGCTGGTCGACGCGGTCCTTGGCTTTGTGCAGGAATACCAGGCGCAGAGCACCTATCTGGCCCTCAAGGGGCTGCTCAAGCCCATGGCTACGGTGCTGCGCGACATGGGCAACGGCCCCGAGCGCCTCGAGATCCCGGTGAGCGAGCTGGTGCCGGGCGATATCGTGTTGCTCAATGCCGGAGACCGCGTGCCGGCCGACGGCGATCTGCTGGAGGGGATGCGCCTCGCAGTCGACGAGGCGATCCTCACCGGAGAGAGCGAGGCAGTGAGCAAGAGCCCCGCCGATGAGGGCGACGACGACAAGGAAACTAACGCCGCCGACAGCCGGTTGTTCATGGGTACCACGGTGCTGACGGGCCACGGACTCATGGTGGTCACGCACACCGGCATCCACACCGAGCTAGGCAAGATCGCTGCCAGCCTGACCGAGCACGTCGAAGAAGAAACGCCCCTGCAAGCGCGCCTCAAGGTGTTCAGCAAGACGTTGACGCGCATCGTGGTCGGGCTGACCGTGGCCATCTTGATCACTGGCCTGGCCATGGGCCGGGGCTTTCTAGACATGCTGCGCACCTCGATCATCCTGGCTATCGCGGCCGTGCCCGAGGGCCTGTTGATCGCGGTGACCGTGGTGCTGGTGCTGGGGATGCGCAAGATCCTCAAGCGCAACGGCCTGGTCAAGCGCATGTGGGCTGTAGAGACCCTCGGCTCGGTGACGACGATCTGCACCGACAAGACGGGCACGCTCACCGAGGGGCGCATGCGCGTCAGCCGCGCCGACCTCGCTGACCGCGACCGTGCCCTCCAGGTGATGATCCTCTGCAACAACCTTGAAGGCCCCGTAGAGGTGGCCCTCTGGGAATATGCACAGGCGCAGCTCGATGGCCGCGCCCAAGAGGAGGCTGACGCTGCAGAACGCCTGGCCGAGGAGCCGTTCTCGAGCGAGGCCAAGTATATGGTCACCGGCGTCCGGGTAAATGGCCAGGAGCTGAACCTGCTCAAGGGAGCGCCTGAGATCGTGTTGCGCATGTGCGACATCAGCGCCGAACAGCGGGCGCGCGTGCTGGAGCAAGTCGACACCTGGGCCGGTGACGGGCTGCGCCTGCTGGGCCTGGCCTATCGCCCTCTCGGCCAGCTCGAGCAGCACACAGGCTACACCTGGGCCGGCCTGCTGGGCATGCAAGATCCGATCCGCGAAGGCGTGCCCGAGGCAGTCCGCGTGGCCCAGCGAGCGGGCATCCGCGTGTGCATGATCACCGGCGACTATCGCCGCACCGCCGAGCGCATCGCACGGGATATCGGCCTGTTCCGCGACGGCGACAAGGCCATGGATGGTCCAGAGCTGGCCCAGCTCACCGACGAACAACTGCAACAACAGGTGGAACATGTGGCGGTGTTTGCGCGCATTCGCCCCCACGACAAGCTGCGCATCGTCGGCGCGCTCCAGGCCAATGGAGACATCACCGCGATGATCGGCGATGGCGTCAACGATGCGCCAGCGCTCAAGCGTGCCAACATCGGCGTAGTGGTCGGTTCGGCCAGCGACGTAGCCAAAGAGACCGCCGACCTGGTGCTGCTCGACGACAACTTTGGCACCATCGTGGCCGCCGTCGAAGAGGGCCGCACGATCTTTCAGAACATCCGCAAAGTGGTGGCCTATACCCTGTCCAACTCGTTCGCCGAGGTATTCACCATCTTTGTGGCCATGCTGCTGGGCTGGCCGGCCCCTCTGGCGGTGGCGCAGATCCTATGGATCCATTTGATCTGCGATGGCCCTTCGGATATTGTATTGGGGTTCGAGCCCAAAGAGGCGGGCATCATGGACGAGCCGCCTACCCCACGAGAGGCGCCGATCTTGACCCGTCTGGGCCTCGTGCTGATCGGCGTAATCAGCGTGGTCAGCGCCGCGCTGGCGTTGGCGGTATTCGGTCACTACTGGGCCATTCACGGCGACCCCGCCGAGGGGCGGAGCCTGGTCTTTGCCAGCTTTGCCGTGAACTCGATGGTCTATATCTTTGCCTACCGCAGCATGCGTCAGCCGCTGCACCGCATGGCGCCGCTCAGCCAGAACAAGCCTCTCGTAGGGGCCGTGATCGCCGGGTTGGCCACCGTGGCCGTGGCTTTTGCCGTGCCTGGGCTGCGCCAAGTGCTGGGCATCGTGCCGCTCGCGTTCGAGCAATGGCTGTTCATCGCTGGCATCGCCGTGACGCTGTTGGTCGCGGTAGAAGTGGGCAAGGCCGTCAGCCATCGCCTGTCTATCCAGAACGGGCACTGACAGCGATGGCAACGTAGGAACATCACCGCCATTTGCCCTGGCCGTGGGTAGTCCCAAGCTGGGAGAACAGCGCGCCGGCTACACCGACATCGTGCGAGGCGCGGCGGAATATGGCGACGGGTGTAGGGATGACGACCACCAGAGACCAGGGCAACTATCCTCACTACAAGCGCAATGCCATCGCGCTGGCGCTGGACAACGCCTTTTTTGGCACGGGGGCCAACTTTATCAGCACGGCGACGGTGCTGATGACCTTCCTGGCCACGCTGACCAGCAACGAGGTGTTGATCGGCGCTGCTGTTGGTCTTTTGAACTCGGCCTGGCTGTTGCCGCAGCTCATCGCGGGGAGCATGGCGGCGCGTCAGCGGCGGATGAAGCCGATGGTGCTCAAAGCCGCGTGGTCTACGCGGCCCGTGCTATTGCCCCTGGCGCTGGTGGTGTGGCTGTTCGCCGCCGAGCATCCGCAACTCGTCTTTGCGGCGACGGTGCTGGCCATCTTTTGCTTCTTTGCCGGAGACGCCTTTACCAGTGTGCCGTGGTTCTCGATGCTGGCGCGGGTGGTGCCGCCCGACCGCCGTGGCCGTGTGGTGGGCATCGGGGGCATCTTGGGCGGGCTGGGCGGCGTGGGCGCAGGGATGCTGGTGCGCTATGTCCTCGCCGACAGCGCGCGCTTTCCCTACCCAGGCAACTATGGCCTCTTGATCGCTATCGGCTGCCTGAGCATCCTGCTGTCAGGCGTATGTTTGATCTTGGTCCACGAACCCGAGCCTACCGGCGAACCCAGCGCCGAGGTGCCCCCTTCGTTCTGGCAGGTGCTCAAGAGGATGCCCGAGCTGTTGGCGCGCGATGTGCCCTTTCGCAAGCTCGTGATCACCAAGGTCGTGCTGGGCTTTGCCGGGCTGGCCGGCTCGTTCTATGTGCTCTATGCGACCCGCGAGCTGGGCTTTGACACCGCGGTGACGGGCTACTTCGTCACTGCCCAGGTGATCGGCAGCATGGGTTCAGGGCTGCTGTTGAGCTACATTCAAGATCACTGGGGGCCGCTGCACCACATGCGCACGCTGATCGTCGTGGCGATGCTGCCCCCGCTCTGCGCGCTGCTCGCTGGTCCACTGCGCGCCACATGGCCCGAGGCGGTGCTGCCGCTCTATCTGGCGCTCTACTTTTTCGCGGGCGTCGCCTGGACGAACATCGGCTGGCCCTTTTTCAACTGGATCCTCGAGGCCGAGCCGGAACAACACCAGCCCCTCTATATCGGGCTGCTCAATACCATCAGCGCCGTCAGTATGCTCGCCCCAACCATCGGCGGCCTGTTGGTGCGCACCGTGTCGTACCAGGCCGCGTTCTGCGTGGGGATGGGCTTTGCCATCGCCGCGCTGGTGCTGTCTTTCTCGCTGCCGAGCCCGCGCCACCGCGCCGTGGCGCCCTCGGCCGACTGACCGCTGCTCTCAGCCAAAGGCGACGTCGAGCGCCATCATCAGGGCAAAGCCCACCATCGTGCCACCGGTGAGCAGGTGAGCGTTGCCCGCGCGATGCCCCTCGGGCACCAGCTCCTCGACCACCACAAAGATCATGGCGCCGGCAGCAAAGGCCAGCGCGTAGGGCAGCACCGACTGCACCGCAGTCACCAGCCAGGCGCCGAGCACGCCGGCGATCGGCTCCACCATCCCCGACAGTTGCCCATACCAGAAGGCCTTGCCGCGCGACACGCCCTCACCCCGCAAAGGCATCGCCACAGCCATGCCCTCGGGCATGTTCTGCAGACCGATGCCCAGCGCCAGCGCGATCGCCCCACCTATCGTCGCCCCCGCCATACCTTGCGCCGCTCCACCAAAGGCCACACCCACCGCCAGCCCTTCGGGAAAGTTGTGCAGCGTCACCGCCAACACCAGCAGGACACTGCGCCGCCAGGAGGTGTGCACGCCCTCTGGCTCTTCGTCGAGGCCGAACGAGCTGTGCAGGTGCGGCAAGAGCAGGTCGATCCCCCGCAAGACCACGCCGCCCAGCAGGAAGCCGATCGTCGCCGGCCAGAAGGAACCGTTGGACAGCTCGATCGCCGGGGCGAGCAACGACCAGAAACTGGCCGCGATCATCACCCCCGAGGCCAGGCCCAGTGTCGAGTCGAGCAGCTTGCGGTTCAACGTCTTGGTGAACAGGACGGGCAGAGCGCCCAATGCCGTCATCGCCCAGGTAAAGAGGGTAGCGCACAACGCCTGAAAGACGGGACTAAGCCCCGAGAGCCAGGTGACCATGGCGACTCCTTTCTATCGAGCAGCGACCGGATCGCCTCGATTGTACCACAGGTTGGTGCTGTATCGCTTAGGTTCGTGCGTCGCGCGCGGCCTCTAGCAGCGCGTCGATATTCCCATGCGGCGTGTCCAGGGGCAGGTCACACGCCGAGCTGAGGATAAAGTTGGGATGGGGCGCCATGGCGTCGATCAGGTCGCGGGCCGCACGATACACGCCACGCGGGTCTAGCTGGTTGAACACGGTCACCGTGTCGAGGTTGCCGATGAGCACCAGATCGCCAGGCAGGCGCTCGGCGGCCTGGGGCAGAGACACGGCCGAGTCGAGGCTCAGCCCATAGGCGCCCGTGGCAGCCATGGCCTCGAGCAACGGCGTGGTGCGCCCACAGATGTGCAGGATGGGCATGGCGCGCATCGCTGCCACCAGCTCGGCCACATATTCCCCACAGAACGGACGGAACAAACGTGGAGACAACAGGCTGCCACTGGGTTCGAGGATGGCGATCATATCAGCGCCAGCGTCGTCGAGGGCGCGCACATAGGGCAAGAGCACGTCGGTGCACAGCCTTAAGACAGCGTGCACCAGCTCGGGAGAGAGCAACGTGGCCAAGGTCGCCTCGCTGGCGCCCATCAACAGCCCCGCCAGCGAGAACGGGCCGATGACATAGGCGCCCACGAGCGTGTCGAGTTCGGCAGCCATGCCACGTACCGTCTCGACAAAGGTCTGCAGACGGGCGTCATCCAGCAGGTTGCGCCCGCGAAAGGGCGCGAGATCATCGAGGGTGTGCACAGGGTGGGCGCTGACGGTGGGAGAGTCCATGTCGGGAAAGATCACCGGCAAGCCCAGCGCGCCCGCCTCGACCGAGAGGTCCATCAGGCAGAACTGCCCGTCGGCCGGAAAGCGCTCGTGGAGCGCGCGCACGGTAGCCAGGTGCGTGGCCGCGCACTGGACGTTCTCGCGGATGGTGGTGTGGTTGAGATAGACGCCCGGATAGCCCAACAGCGGCACCACGGGCACATGGCCCAAGTCTTGGATCTGAGTGAACAGCCTGTTCAACGTCACGCCTCCCTCGATGATTGCTCAGCTCGGCCATTCGACGGGGATCTCATCTGCGATGCGGATCCCCGCCGTCGACACGCAACAGCGATAAGCCTTCACCACCACAGCCGCCGCCTGCGCAGCGATCAGCGCCGCGGCCAGCGCGGGATCGTTGGCGGCGTAGGGCTGAAAACGGGTCGCATCTGCCCGCTGGACGATAAAGACGACGGCCGCGCCCTCGCCGGCCTCGGCAGCACGCTGCAGCTCGTGTACGTGGCGCGCGCCGCGCGCGGTGGGCGCATCGGGGAAGAGCGCCACGCCCTCGCGCACCAGGGTCACCGACTTGACCTCGACCCAGCAGCGCCCGGCGGGGCTGGTCAGTAAAAAGTCGAGCCGACTGCCTCCCAACCGCACCTCGCGCGCCACCTGTTGCTCGGGGCCGCCACCCAGCCAGTGGGGTGCCAATGCCTCGGCAAAGAGGGCGTTGGGCAGGCGCGCATCGATGGAGACGAGCCCGCTCGGGAGCTGCACCAGCGCCAGGTCAAAGGCCGTCTTGCGCGCGGGCTGCGCGGCGGGCGCCAGCCACACCTCGCGGCCGGGCGTGAGTAGCTCGCGCAGGCGCCCCGAGTTGGGCACGTGGGCGGGCATCTCTCGCCCACTAACACACACTGTAGCGCGAAAGCGATTGTCGCGCGCTACCAGGCGGCCAGGCACCAGTTCAGGAAAAGCGACCATCGGCGGCACACTCCGCACAGCCTTGCGCCATCTTAGCGACGGCGCCCCTGCTCGGCAAACGCAGACATCGAGCTCGACGCCAAGTGCGCACTCGACAGCCTTGCCCGATGCTCTACAATGGACATGATGTGGTTCGCGCCGCCCGCTCAGGAAGGCGCCCCCTCAAGCTAGACCCGAAAGGAGGAGCGTGTCAAAAACCCCCTCTGCCATCAGCGACGCGCGCGGGCTTGGCCGACTGGTCGGCTGGTCGCAGCACCCGGACATCTTACTGGCCATGATGGGCCAGACCTTTATCAATATGTTAGGCGTGGGCATCGTCGGCCCGGTATTGCCGCTCTATGCCCAGTCGTTCGGCGTAGGCGCGACGATGGTGGGGCTGTTGACGGCCATCTTTGGCATCGCGCGCATTCCGGTGAACGTGCCCGCGGGCACGCTAGCCGAGCGCATCGGCCGCAAGCCGCTGCTGGTGATCGGCCCGCTGATCATGGGCCTCGCCTCGGGCCTTACTGGTCTGGCCGCCGACTTTGGCCAGCTGCTGGCTCTACGCTGCCTGCAGGGGATCGGCTCGGGGCTGCAAATGACCGCGGCGATGATCGTCATGGCCGACATCAGCACGTCTGAAGATCGCGGCCGCACCATGAGCCTCTATCAGGGCGCGCTGTTATTGGGTACGAGCGTCGGCCCCATGATTGGCGGCTTTGTGGGTGAGTGGCTGGGCTATCGCGCACCCTTTTTCGTCTATGCGGGCCTCACGCTCTGCTCGGCGACGTGGGCCCATTTTGCGGTCAGCGAGACCCGCGGTTTGAACAGCCCTGTGGCCGCCCCCGTGGCAAAGCAGGCGAGCACCGAGCCGCGCTCGCGCCTGGACACGTTGCGCGCACTGCTCGACCCGAACTTTTTGCTCATCGGTCTCGTCACCCTGTCGATCTTTTTCACGCGCTCGGGCAGCCAGAACACCGTGTTGCCGTTGTTCGGCGCTGCACGTCTCAAGATCGGGCCAGCCAAACTGGGCTATGGCTTTTCCTCCATCGCTCTGCTCAACCTGTTGACCATCAACACCGCCGGCGTCGCCTGCGACCGCTTTGGGCGTAAGGTGGTCATCGTGCCGAGCTGCCTGCTGATCGGAGTGGCCATCGCCAGCTTTACCCTGGGCACCACCTACCTGCACTTTTTGCTGAGCTGCATGTTGCTGGGCGTAGCCACGGGCATCGGCGGACCGGCGCCGGCGGCCTATGTGTCCGACCTCAACCTGCCCGGCGGGCGCGGCCTGAGCATGGGCGTGTTCCGCACCATGGGCGACATCGGCATGGCCATCGGGCCGGTGCTGTTGGGGTGGATCAGCGACCACCTGGGCTATAACGCCGCCCTCTATACCAACGCAACGCTGCTGTTCATCACCACGGCGGCGTTTGGCCTGCTGGCCCGCGAGACGGGCGGCCGCCGCATGACAGCGCGTTGTGAGGTGACGGAGGGCTGAACATGGCCAGGGACTACCAACCACCGGACGGCCTCCTGCTCACCCCGATGGTTCCAGACGACTGGCCCGCCGCCGAGGCGATCTATGCGCAGGGCATCGCCACTGGCCGAGCCACCTTTGAGACGCAGGTGCCGACTTGGGCCGAGTTCGATGCGCGGCATTGCGTCAACGTTCGGTTGGTGGCCCGGCTGGATGGGCAAGTGGTGGCCTGGGCGGCGCTCAGCCCCGCGTCACCGCGCATGGCCTATCGCGGCGTCGCCGAGGTGAGCATCTATGTGGCTGAGACGCACCGTGGGCAGGGCATCGGCCTGGCGCTGTTGCGCGAGGTGGTGCGCCAGAGCGAGGGCGCGGGCTTTTGGACGCTCCAGGCCACTGTTTGCGCCGACAACGCGGCCAGCCTGGCCTTGCACACGGCGTGTGGGTTTCGGGTGGTGGGGCGGCGCGAGCGAATCGCACAGCTGGGCGGCATCTGGCGAGACACGATACTGCTCGAACGCCGCAGCCCCGTAGTGGGGAGGTGAAAATGGCCCCTGTGCAGATGTGCAGGGGCTTGGCTGTAGGGTGAGGAGGCTCAGAGAGATGGGCCTATTCTTGCCCCTTGCGCCTAACCTTGGCGAGATCGAGAAACTCCTCTTCGGTCAGGCCGGCGAGCTTCAAGATGGACATGAGCGTACCCCGAGGCACGGGGTTGTGCATGGGGACAACAGTCACTCTCGGTGCACACCCCTCCTTTCGAAGGACCATCGACACATGCGATCCACGTTGTCGCTGGATGACAAAGCCTCCTCTCGTCAGGGCAGCAACGATCTCCTGCCCCGAGAAGAGTCTTTTCGGGGTCACGCCGTCACGCAGTCAAGCGGCAAGACAGAGGCATAAGCATCGACACCCGAGGGAATGTGCAATGGTTGAGGATCAGACTGTTCGGCAAAAAGGGGCACGCCGCGCTGGGCCAGGGTCTCTTCACAAATACCCAGCTCCTCGAGTGTGTTGAGATACAAGAGGGTCGCCTCCCGAATGTTGTCGAGGGCCTCCTGGGGGCTGGCTCCACAGCTTGCGGTGCCCAGTTGTACACACTCGGAGACATAGAGGTCGCCCTCACGCCTCACGGTGAGTGTCACTAGAATGGATCTGTGCTCCATGATACCCTGCTTTCTCTCCTCGCGTAGGGCTTGCGCTAGGACTATTATAGCGCAGGAACCAGAGGAAATGAACCTGTAGGCTGCAGGCCAAACTAACAGGTTCTGTTGCGGCGCAACTGCACCAAGGCCGACTCCTTCTACGTTCGGTACGAACCTAGAGAGCTTGAATACTTGCATGGGCAACCCAAGTAGCTCCGGCTACCCATCCCCCAGCTTGTGCACCATGACGTACTCTTGCTCATTCTCGTCGACGATGGTGAACCCCACCCTCTCATACAACCTGAGCGCATCGTTATCTTTCTGGACTGACAGAGAAGCTCTCGCATAACCTTTAGCTTTGAGAAGCTCGAGCATCTTGAGCAAGAGTTCCGTGCCGATCCCCTGGCCGCGGTATTCCCTGTATAGAGAGATGGCGAGCTCTGGCGTCTGGTCATCCACATGGCCGTACCCCTTTATCGGGCCAGACAGGATACGCGCCCAGACTGCCCCCACGACCCTGCCGTCTACCACAGCGACCAGGCAGTGGTCATCCTTCCGCCCATAGTCCTCGATGAACACCCGGAGTTCGGGTTCGTCGAGGATACTGCGAGGGAGCGGGTGATGCTCATCTCGCTGGAATATGGCTTCGTAGAGGAAATCCCGCAGCAGGGGTATCTCGCCGGGTTCGATCGGGCGGATCCCATACCGCAACATGGAGGCTCTCCTGCATCGGTGTTTGTGTCATCGGGCTGCCTGACACATGACGTGTCGTCCTGCATGCCCCCTGAGCAGGCGCATATCCGCATCCTCGGTCAGAGAGCTTGGCACATCATGCAAGGGGGGTCTAGTGTGCTCAGACGACTTCTGGGGGTCGTATCTGCAAAACAGCCCGCTCATCGAAAGCGGACTGAGACGTCCAGTGCCCCAGCCAGGGATCGAACCTGGGGCCCACTGCTTAGAAGGCAGTTGCTCTATCCACTGAGCTACTGGGGCACGGGCCGATTATAGCGCGGCTGCCCGCACCGTCCAAGCGAGCGCTTGCACGATGTCGCCATTGCGGCTATGCTGCGTGTGTTCACGACGGGCTCATACTTTACAAGGAGACCGAGACATGACCAAGATCGCGTTTATCGGCGCTGGTAGCTTTGGCTTTACCCGCGGCCTGGTGAGAGACATCTTGACCTTCCCCCTGCTGCAAGACGCGACTCTCGCGCTGATGGACATCGATGACGAGCGCCTGGACTATATCCAGCGCGCCTGCAACCGCATCGTCCAAGAGGGCAACTACCCGGCCAAGATCATCGCCACCAAGGATCGCGCCGAGGCGCTCAAAGGCGCCGATGCCGTCATCTGCACCATCCTGGCGGGCGGCGTGGATGTCTGGAAATACGACATCCTCATCCCCAAGAAGTACGGCATCGACACCAATGTGGGCGACACGCGCAGCGTCTCGGGCGTGTTCCGCGCCATGCGCACCATCCCCGTAATGCTCGACATCGTCCACGATATCGAAAAGTACTGCCCCGACGCCATCTTCTTGAACTATACGAACCCCATGGCCATGCTCTGCCGCGCCATGCAGCGCGAGAGTAAGGTGCTCGTCTCGGGCCTGTGCCACAGCGTGCAGGGCACGGCAGCCATGCTGGCCCGGTGGATCGGCGCCGACCCCGACGAGATCGACTACACCTGCGCAGGCATCAACCACACGGCCTTTTACATCCGCTACGAGTGGAACGGGCAGGATGCCTACCCCTTGATCCGCGAGGCGATGAATCGGCCCGAGGTCTATCAAGAAGAGATCGTGCGCAACGAGATGTTCTTGGCGCTGGGCTACTATGTCACCGAGTCTAGTGGGCACAACTCGGAGTACAACTGGTGGTTCCGCAAACGCCAGGACCTGATCGAAAAGTACTGCCTGCCCGGCACTGGCTGGAACCCAGGCGCCTATGCCTATATCCTCGACGAATACACCCAGCGCGCCCATGACTGGAAGGATGAGATCATCGCCTGGCTCGAGAACCCCGAACCCCTCAACCTCGAGCGGGGGCATGAGTATGCCGCATCGATCATCAATGCGTACATGGGCGGCGACCCCTTCAAGTTCAACGGCAACGTGCCCAACAAGGGCCTCATCACCAACGTGCCGCAAGATGCGTGCGTCGAGGTGCCGGTGTATGCCGAGCGTGGCGGCCTCGCTTCCGTGCACGTGGGCGCTCTGCCGCCGCAATGCGCCGCGTTGGTCAATGCCAACGTCGCCGTCGAAGAGATGGCTGTCGAGGCCTGCCTGACGGGCGACCCGACGCTGCTCTATCGCGCCATCTGCTATGACCCGCTCACGGCGGCGGTGCTCTCGCTGGCCGAGATCCGACAGATGGTCAACGAGATGCTCGAGCAGAACCGCCCGTACCTCACCACCTTCAAGCATTTCAAGGCCTAGGCTCTTGGCCATCACCCGTGAGGCCCGGCGTTGCCCGGGCCTCACGCCTTGTAGGGCGTTAGCCTTTCATCACCCCGAGCGGGCGAGTGCGGGCCACCTTGCGCGCCATGCCGTGAGAGTGCACCACATTGACCACGGCGTCGACATCTTTGTAGGCCTGCGGGGCCTCTTCAGCCAGCCCCTTGTCGGACTGGGCGCGCACCGCGATGCCCCTCTGCTCCAGGTCTCGCCGCAACTGGCCGCCGCTGACACTCTGGATAGCGCCATGGCGGCTCATGGTGCGGCCGGCGCCGTGGCAGGTAGAGCCAAAGGTCTCGGCCATGGCCACGTCGGTGCCCACCAACACGTAGGAGCCGGTGCCCATGCTGCCGGGGATCAACACCGGCTGGCCCACCGCGCGATAGTCGGCCGGCACCTCGGGCCGCCCAGGCCCAAAGGCGCGCGTGGCGCCCTTGCGGTGCACGCACAGCGACTCGGGGTGGCCATCCACGCGATGCGTCTCGATCTTGGCGATGTTGTGGCACACGTCATAGACCATCTTTAACTCTGGATCGCCCAGCCGCTGGCCGAGCACCCTGTCGAACACCCGCCGCACGAAATGCGTGATGGCCTGCCGGTTGGCCCAGGCATAGTTGGCGGCGCAGGCCATGGCTGCGAGATAGTCTTGCCCCTCGGGAGAAGACACCGGCGCGCAGACCAGCTCGCGGTCGGGGATGGCGAGGCGATACTTGTTCAGCGCGGGCTGCAGCGAGCGCACATAGTCGGTGCACACCTGGTGCCCCAGCCCGCGCGACCCGCAGTGAATCCACACGCACAGGTCGCCCTCGCGCAGCCCCAGCGTCTCGGCCGTGGCCGCATCATAGACGGCGGTCACCTCATCCAGCTCGAGAAAGTGATTGCCCGAGCCGAGGGTGCCCACTTGCTCCAGGCCGCGTTCGAGGGCGCGCGAGCTGACCTTGCTCGGATCGGCGCCCGCCAGGCAACCCTGATCTTCGGTATGCTCGAGGTCCAGGCGATCGCCCAGGCCCTTGCGCACCGCCCAGCCCGCGCCCTCGACGAGCACCGTGCGCAGCTCGCGCCGATCGATGCGCACCTCACCGGCCGAGCCGACGCCCACGGGCACTTCGGCAAAGAGCGCCGTCATCAATTCGCCCACATAGGGCAGTACATCGCCGGCGTGAAGCCGCGTTGAGAGCAGCCGCACGCCGCAGTTGATGTCATAGCCCACGCCACCCGGCGACACCACGCCGTCGCTGACGCGCGTGGCCACCACGCCGCCAATGGGAAAGCCATAGCCTTGATGCACATCGGGCATGGCCATCGCCTGCCCCACGATGCCCGGGAGCGTGGCCGTGTTGACCAGCTGCTCGAGCGAACGGTCGCTCAGCGCCTGGGCGAGGATGTCTTCATCGGCATACAGTCGAGCAGGCACGCGCATATCCGCGCGAAAGGTGGCCGGCACTTCCCAAACCCACGGAGAACGCTGCTGCAAATCCTGCTTGCTTGGTACGGTCGCGCCCATGATCTCCCTCCTTGCCCGCGACTCATACGTCGAACGTGATCGTCGCGGACCACTGTCCCCGGTCGTCTTGGCTGATCTCTAGACCGGTATAGGTGACCGCCTTGACCTCGCGGCGGGGCGTAGCTGGGCGCTGGCCGAGCACGGTGCCGCGCAGGACGGTCGGGGTGACTTGATGCAGGTCAAAGGTATGCCACCAGGCACGCTGGATATCGCTCTGATAGAGCAGCTCGCTGAGCCAGTCCACCATGAGCGTCTCGGGGTCTGGTGCCTGCAAGGCGATCGAGCAGCTGGCGGGCTCGGCGGTTGGGGCGAGGCAAAAGTCGAGGGTCTCAAAGAGCGCCTTGGCCGCGTTCCGGTAGAGAGCCGCGCGGTCTACGCCCCACACTTCAAGGCACAGGTCGGCGGGATGAGCGCGCTCGCGATAGCCACCGTCGGCCATCACACCCCCCTTGCCGGCACCTCGACCCCCAGGATGGCCGCCGCCTGTACGATGTCGCGCTGGATCTGAGCCTTGAGCTCCTCAGCGTCGGCAAAGACCATCTCGCCGCGCAGGTACTGGACAAAGAACACGCGCAGGTCGAGGCCATAGAGGTCGCGTTCGACGCCCAACAGATGCACCTCGAGCAGCACCTCGCCAGCGTCAAAGCTGGGGCGGATGCCCAGGTTGGCCACGCCGGGCAGGCACTCGTCGCCCAGCTGCACGCGCACGGCATAGACACCGTTGGGCGGCATGGCGCGCTCGGCGGCGATGCGCAGGTTGGCTGTGCGAAAGCCGAGAGTGCGCCCGCGCTGCACGCCGGGCACCACGACACTGTTCAGGCTGTACTCTCGGCCCAACAGCACGGCTGCCTCGCGCATGCGCCCCGCTTCGACCAGGGCGCGGATGCGCGTGCTGCTGACCGGCTGGCCGTCGACCATCACGGGGGGGACCACGTTCAGCCGAAAGCCCAGCTCGTCAGCGAGACGCTGCAGGGCGGCGCTATCGCCGGTGCGATCTTTGCCCAGGGCAAAGCCCTCGCCCACCCACAGCTCGACCAGGTGCAGGCAGCGTGCCAGCTCGCGCACAAAAGCCGAGGCGCTCGTGTCGGCCATCTCTCGGGTAAAGGGCAATACGATGAGCACATCGAGGCCGAGCGCGGCAAAGATCGTGTCGCGCTCTTGCGGGGTGCTCAAGAGCGCCGTGCGCCGCTCGGGAGAAAGCACCTTGCGCGGGTGCGGGTCGAACGTGAGGGCGCCCGCCAGCCAACCATGCTCGTGCGCCTGGGTCACCAGCTGGCGAATGAGGTGCTGATGGCCGATGTGCAGTCCATCAAAAGAGCCAATCGTCAACGCAATGCGTTGCTCAGGTTCGAGGCAATCGAGGCTGGTAGTGATCCGCATGCCACTATCTCACGTGTAGGGTGGGCGGTGCGCACTGCGCCATTGCCGCGCCCTGCCTTCACCCTATTGTACCTTACCTGAGCGAGGATGGCCAGCTGACGGCGACCTCTACGGCCACACCTTGACCGGCCGCCAGCGACCGGGCTCGCCATCACGCACGAGCACCGCCACTAGCTCATGATCATCCGCAAAGGCAAAGCAGCGCTCACCGACGGCCTCGGCCAGCACAATGGCCCGCCCCAGCAGCAACTCGGCACGCTGCTCGGGTGAGATGGTCACGCGCGGATGCTCGGCCAGCGCCTCCCAGGGCGAGATCAGGTGCGCGCGCCAGTTGTCGGGCGTGAGATCGCCCAACGGCACGGCGTCGGCAATGTCTTGCGCGCCAGCGCGGAGCCGGCGCAGCGCCGCCAGATGCGCGCCACAGCCCAGAGCCGCGCCCACGTCGTGCGCCAGTGAGCGGATGTAGGTGCCCTTGCCACAGACGATGTCGAGAGTAACCAGCGGCAACGCAAACGACACCAGCTCGATGCTGCGGATCGAGACCATTCGCGGCGCCACCTCGACCGCGCGGCCACGCCGGGCCCAGCGGTAGAGCGGCTGGCCATCCCGCTTGATGGCTGAATAGAGCGGCGGCGTCTGCGCAAACTCGCCGAGAAAGGCCACGCATGCGCCCTGCACCCGCTCGGGCGTGAGGCCCGTGGTGTCTCCTTCGGCCACCACCTCGCCCTCGGCATCCCAGGTGTTGGTCTCGACACCCAGCTGCAGCGTCGCGAGATAGCGTTTGTCGCCATCCATGAGATAGTCCGCAAGGCGCGTGGCCGCGCCGACGCACACGACCAAGACACCGGTGGCCAGCGGGTCGAGCGTGCCCGCATGGCCAATGCGGCGCACGCCGGTGAT
>JBDKSN010000118.1:0-8918 GCA_039680625.1 Anaerolineales bacterium
GGTGATCCTTACAGTCCTCAGTGGCCTAATGGGCATCATCGGCTCGGTGGCGCTCATGGCCGTGCTGCGGCACTGGCCGGGTATGAGCTTGTATGAGGGCATGTTCATTGTGCCACCGAGTGCTGCGGTGCAGGCCCTGGTGATCTGCGTGGTGTTGGGGGTGCTCAGTGGCCTATATCCCGCCTGGCGAGCGACGACCTTTAGCCCGGTGGAAGCTCTGCGTTATGAATGAGGCGCCAGACCATGCTTGCGCCCAGGGCCGGTCGGGCTATAATCAACTACAAAAGTTAAGAATGGCTCGGTGAATCAACCAATGACCCCTTCAAACGGCAAGAGCACTCTCGTCCAAGTTCTGTTAGGCATCCTAGCAGTCGCCCTGGTATTTGTCGTTGGCTTTGGCAGCGGCGCTGCCGTCGTGTGGTTTGTGGGGCACGGCAACCTTCCGGCGTTGGCGGGCAACGCTCCGGCCGAGTCATCAGAGACGACTGTCTGGGTGCAGGGAAATGCCCTGCTGCAAGAGATTCGTGACATCCTGCGCAAAGAGTACATCGAGCCGGAAATGGTCGATGACCAGAAGATGATCTATGGCGCTGCCGCAGGCATGGTGGCAGCGCTGGGCGATCCGCATACTAGCTTTGTCGAACCGACAGCGGCCGAGATCCTCGACCAGGATATGCAAGGCTCTTTCGAGGGTATCGGCGCGACAGTCAATGTCGAAGATGGCCGGTTCGTCATCGTGCGGCCGATGCCGGGCAGCCCGGCGGAGAAGGCCGGCCTCAAAGCGGGCGACCACATTCTGGCCGTAGACGGGGTATCTCTCGAAGGCTTGACGTTGACCGAGTCGATCGCGCGTATCCGCGGGCCGCGTGGGTCGGTGGTGAGACTGCTGGTACAGCGCGAGGGCGTGCCCGAGCCGTTTGAGATCGAGGTGACCCGAGACAAGATCACCATCGAGACGGTCGAGTACCGCATGTTGGAAGGCAACATCGCCTATGTTCGGCTCACCGAGTTCAACGCTGTCGCGGCTGAGCAGCTCGATGCCGCCCTGAAGGAGCTGATCACCGAGGATACGGCCGGGCTGGTGTTCGACCTACGCGACAATCCCGGTGGCTATCTCCAGATGGCTGTGGCCGTGGCGAGTGAATTCCTGCCTCAAGATGCGCTGATCCTCACTGAGCGGGTGCGCGACGAGGACGACCGTGAGTTCCGGGTGCAGGGCACGGGTCGCGCGGTTGACGTGCCGCTGGTCGTGTTGGTCAATGGCGGCAGCGCCTCGGCGTCAGAGATCGTCGCCGGTGCCATCCAAGAGCACGGTCGGGGGATCCTGGTGGGCGAGACGACGTATGGCAAAGGCTCGGTGCAACAAACGCACACTCTCCAGGATGGTTCGAGTCTGCGAGTGACTGTCGCCCGTTGGCTCTTGCCCAACGGAAAGAACCTCGATGGCGACGGCATTGTGCCCGATGTCGAGGTGGTGCTCACCCCAGAGGACTATCAGGCGGGCAATGACCCGCAACTGGACACGGCCTGCGAGCTGTTGCGACAGCAGGGAAATGGCTATGGCCAAGCCCAGTAAGCAAGAGGTCCAGCGCGGCGGCAATCGGACCATCGCCAATAATCGTAAGGCCTTCCATGACTATACGATCGACGATCGTCTGGAGGCGGGCATCGTTTTGGTGGGATCAGAGATCAAGTCGGTGCGGGCTGGTCGGGTCAACCTGCGCGATAGCTATGTCGCCTTCCGCGATGGCGAGGCTTGGCTGGTGGGTGCGCATATCGCCGGGTACAACGAGGCGAGCTATCTGGACCATGAGCCGATGCGAGACCGCAAGTTGCTCTTGCACCGGCAAGAGATCCAGCGTTTGCGCGCACGGGTCGAGCAACGTGGGTACACGGTAGTGCCTCTTCGACTCTATCTCAAGAATAACCGTGCCAAAGTTGAGATTGGCGTGGCCAAGGGCAAGCACGAGTACGACAAACGCGCCGCCATCGCCGAGCGAGACAGTGAGCGAGCGATGCAGCGCGAACTGCGCGAACAGATGCGCTAGCTGGTATCGCGGATAGGCGCCGTTCTTGGGCGAGCTAGAGATACTTGCCGATGAGTGGGCGAAGCGCCTGTACGCGCTCGGCCGGGATCTTGTCAGGGGCAGTCATGATGGCGCCGGCGAGGGCCGAACCGCAGCTGCACGTGCGCTCGGCGGTAGCGATCGAGGCCACCGCGCCGCGAATGATGCGCTTGGCGGCCGCGATGTTCGCCTGCATGTTGGCCACGACCATGTCCACCGAGACGGCCTCTTCGCTCTCGTGCCAGCAATCATAGTCCGTAACCATGGCCACGGTGCAGTAGCAGATCTCTGCCTCGCGAGCGAGCTTGGCTTCGGGCAGGGCAGTCATGCCAATCAAGTCGCCCCCGATCTGGCGATACATGTTCGACTCGGCCTTGGTCGAGAACTGCGGGCCCTCCATCACCACCATAGTGCCGCCGAGGTGCATGTGTGCGCCGGCGGCGAGGCCCGCCTGATAGACGATCTGGCTGAGCACCGGGCAGAATGGCTCGGCAAAGGCGATGTGGACGACGATGCCCTGGCCAAAGAACGAAGCCGGGCGAATGCCCTTGGTGCGGTCGATGATCTGATCGGGAATGACGATGTCACGAGGCGGCAGTTCTTGGCGCAAGCTGCCTACAGCGCTGATCGACAGGATGTGGGTGACGCCCAACTCCTTGAGTGCCCAGATGTTGGCACGCGCGGGCAGCTCGCTGGGGCTAATCACGTGACCGCGGCCATGGCGTGGCAGGAAAGCCACACGCACGCCATCGAGGTTACCGATGACGATCTCATCGCTTGGCCGGCCGTAGGGCGTCTCGGGCCAGACTGTTTCGACCTCGGTGAGGCCTTCGATTTCATAGAGACCGCTGCCACCGATCACGCCGACGCGGACGGGTTTCATGCTGGGCACCTCCGAAAGCGGGTACACGGGCATTATAGAAGAAGGAGGGCGATTACTCAAGGCGAATTGTGTTTGCATTTGGGCGAGCTCATGCTATAATATGCGTGTTTTTGGGGATGACAGGCTTCGACAGGGAGGGCTGGTCAGCGGCTGCAAGCCGGGGCGCCTCACCCCGTCATCAAGGGGCAACGCACCACAAGTGCCAATACCAAGACAACTCCGGCCTTCGCGCTCGCCGCGTAAGCGGTAGCAAGAGAGCCACTGAGCGACAGAGTCGCTCACGTTCACCCTCGTCTTTTCCCGAGAGGCGGGGAGTGGGCGTAATCAAGTCGGGATGCTAGCTGGCTGACACCGATGTGCCAGAACAAGATGAATCGGTTGGCGAACCCATGACCCTGTCAGTCGGGGCAGGGGACGCGAGAATCAAATAGACTGACTAAGCTTGTAGTGAGCTTCTGGCCGAACTCTTTGGACGCGGGTTCGATTCCCGCCATCTCCACTGGGTGTAATCCGACAGGCATTGGGCCGGTCGGTCACCATATAAGGGAGACACGCCCTGTATTGCCGTGTCAAGAAGGTTGAGCTCTACGCCAGGGACAGCTTTCGAGGATCTAGTTTTTGTGGCGAAAGAGGAGTACGGGTACTGTGAACATCTATGTCGGCAATCTCCCTTATCGGACCTCGGACGAGGATCTCAACGCGCTATTCGCGCCGTTCGGTGAAGTCGAGTCTGCTCGCGTCATCACCGATCGTGAGACCGGCCGCTCGCGCGGCTTTGGCTTTGTTGAGATGGCAGACGACGAGCAAGCTCTGGCGGCTATCGAAGGGCTCAACGGTTCGGACTTTCAGGGTCGTCCGTTGACGGTCAACCAGGCGCGTCCGCGCGCCGCGGGTGGCCCCGGTGGCGGTTCTGGCGGCGGCTTCCGTAGCGGCCCGCGTGGCGGCACTGGCGGTTCTCGCGGTGGCGACTCGGGTGGCTATGGTCGCGGCGGTGGCCGCGGTGGGTTCGATCGCTTCTAGATCGGCCTGCACGCAGATCGATTAGCCAAACCAACAACATCCCGCTCGTAGAGCGGGATGTTGTGTTTCTCTGCATGGCTATGGCGATACTGGCGTCAGCCTGACCATCTACCAGAAGCGATCGTCTACGTCATCCCATTGAGTTGCTTTGCGCCAGGCCTGCAAGAACGCGGTGCGTGCTTGCTGATAGGCCGCCACGATGTTACGAACCAGCGGTTCGCGTTGTGCTGGCGTCAGGCCAGCACTCTCGCGCATATAGCTGACCGTGCGTCCGAAGTACAACGGCAGCAGCGCCTCGATCACGCGGTCGGGATCGTCTTCGCCATAGTTATAGCTTAGGGCAAAGTCCAGCACTATCTTGGCCCACAGGCTCACCGGAAAGCGAAAACTCTCGTCGGGCTGCTGCAACAGCTCACGCAAAGCGTGTTGGCGCGACGGAGAGAGTACCGCCCCGATCTGCTCGGCGTAGCGCTGAACCCCCTCCCGCATGCCCATCAGCAGCTCGGGCGTACAGTCGACGCCATCGATGACATGGTCCTCGCCATAGCCACCCTTGAGGGGCACGTGCACGGGTGGCGCGCCGGCCTCCCAACGTCGTCGCTCGGCCGACAGCAGGCGAAAGAGCGCCATGCATGGGTGCATGATCCGCGGGTCTTGCAACACGCCCGGCTCGCCGCTGACTTCTCCGCGATAGCCGAGGTCTACTTGTGACACCACATGGTTGTGCAGGATCACATAGGTGGCCAACCAGACATTGACGCCATAGCGGGCAATATTGGTCTCCCACACGTCGCAAGCAGCCAGCTCGGCCGCGAGCGAGCCCGATATGGCGAACTCAGAGGCCAAAGGCTCACGCAGGTCGGTGTTGAAGAACACGCGCGTGAAGGGGTAAGCCAGGTTATCGGTTAGTGAAGCCGAGTAGGCCGTGCGGTGATAGCAGGCGAGGGTGGCATCATCACCATGCAAGACGGGCCCGGCGAGCGTGGGCAGCCATTCAGGAGTGATGCCCGGCGCCTGCGCCTCAAAGACAACACACGCCTTGACGTTGAGCTTGGCGGCTGCCTCGAACAGTGAACGGATGGCGACCCCTTTGCCCGTCTGTCCCTGGTAAGTGGTGAGCAGTTTGATCACATTGCTGGGCGCCGCGCAGTCGGCGACAAGGTTGACCGTATTGTCTGATGACCCACCGTCGGCGTTCATCAGGACGATGCGCCGGTCGGGCAAGTACGTGGCGATGCCCTGAACCAAAGCAGTAAGCACCTCATCGAGCGTGCGCGCATTGCGGTGGGTGGGGATGCCGATGAGCACGTCGGCCCAGCCGATCTGGCGCAACTGCTGCTGGGCCTCACCATCCAGCGTAGATTCGTACATCAGGATGCCCTGATCATTGCTCGCCATCCATACCTCACTTTAGCGCGCTGACTTTTGTGGCCGCCAGGTTAGCGGCTTCGGCCGGGCCTGCCGTTCCGGCCAGCACACTAGCCCCAGCTTGTGCAAGAGCCTCTTCGAGGCCAGCCTGATTCGAGAAGGCGGGCAACGGCCGCGCCGAGGCCATCTGTTGACTCAGAGCAGCATGCCAATCGCCCAAGGATTCCTGGTCGAGGGCAGATGCTACGACAGGCAAGTGAAAGGTGCGTGCCGTCAGCAGGCGTTGCGCCTCTGGCGCTGCCGAAGCTCGGATATAGGCGAGGGCCAGGTCCTGCACCGACTCATCGTCCGAGACGATGGCCCAGGTGAGCACACGCGCCAGTGTGACAGGTTCGGCACCCCCGGCAGGCACAGGAGCGATGGCCGTTCCCGGGGCATCCTCGCCATACTGAAGCAACTGCTGCGACGTAACGATGACCATGTCCGCCTTGCCCGCAGCGTAAGCTGCCCAGCTCGTGTCGGCATCGGCGGTGTCGACCGATGCACTGTGGATGCGGCCCGCCTCGCGCCCGAGCTGATAGGCGCTCAGGGCGCGCGTCAACGCGGTGGTGTCGAGTCGGGGCTCGCTTTCCGCCACAAACCCCCCTGCAGAGAGATAGAGCGCCAGGAGGGTGTCGCTCGCCGTAGGCCCCTCTGCCGCCGGGAAGAGCAGGGTGGCCTCGCCCGAGGCCAGAGCCTGCCAGGTGGCCGGTGGCGTCGTCACAGCGGACTGGTCGTAGGCCAAGAGCAGCAGATCGGCGCAGAGCGGCGCTCCATAGCGCGTGCCCGAGATCGTGACGGCGGACTCGGCTACGGGCGTCAATGTGTCCCAATAGGTGGCCTCGTCTAGCCCCGCGATAGGTTGGACCAATCCGGCGTCAACCAAAGCCGGCAGGTCAACGCTGTCGAGCAAGATCAGGTGTGGCAGCCGCTCGGGAACTACCGGCGCGGTGGCGAGCATACTCTCCAGAAGGCCTGCGTCGCCATGGAGGCTCTTGGTGGTGACGACGAGTTGAACATTGCCGGGCAGAGCGGCCTCTTCAGCCAACGCCTCGGTGTAGAGCAACGTCCGCCCATCGATGGTCACGCTGGCGCGCGCGATATCCGGGGGAAGCCACAGCTGGAGCGCGACTGCGGTTGGCTCTGGCGTGCCCGGCGCGTTCTCTGCGGGCGAGGTAGTGGGTGCCACTGCTGGCACCGTCGGTGCGATGACGGGCGTAGCGGGCTGGGCGCTGGGCTGGTGACAAGCCACCAAAAGGGCGACGCCGACGATCGCGGCCGCGAACAGTGCGCCACGGGGCGGCCGTTGTGGTTTGCTTTGCTGCCGATGATCTGCTGACGGTGGCAAAGACCCCTCCCGAATGAGCGCGACCCAATGACCAGTCGATCGAGGCTATTATAGCACAACAGGCTCAGCCTCCCGCACCGACACCCTCGCTGGCGCGTTGACCGTACCCCCGTGGGCGGCTAGGATACTATGCATACAGGCGGCGTAGGGGAGACAGACATGGCCGAGATCGTGATCTGTGGCGAGGCTCTGGTGGAGGTGATGCGCACCGAGATCGATGTGCCCCTCGATCGACCTGGTGGGTTGGTGGGGCCGTTTCCGTCTGGGGCGCCGGCAATCTCGGCGAGCCAGGCTGCGCGTCTGGGGGCCGAGGTAGCCTTTGTCGGGTGTGTGGGCGATGATGCTTTCGGCGATTGTGTCCAGCGTCGCCTCGAAGCTGACGGCGTGAACTGCCGAGGATTGCGTCGGCATCCCGAGCGGCTCACCGGCATCGCCTTTGTGTCATACCGCAGCGACGGCAGCCGCTCTTTTGTGTTTCACATGCGCGATGCGGCAGCGGCGCAAGTGACCCCTGAGCAAATCGACGACGAACTGCTGACAGGCGTGCGTTGGGTGCATGTGATGGGCTCTTCGTTGAGCGCCGGCGAGGGCTTGCGGCAGGCCTGCTACCAGCTGGTCGCCCGCGTGGTCCAACGAGGAGGGCGAGTATCCCTGGACCCAAACCTGCGGCCCGAGCTACTACCGCCGGATCAGATTCGCTCGGTATGCGAGCCTGTGCTCGCCGTGGCCAGCGTCGTGATGCCGAGCGGTCCGGAGCTGCTGACGCTCAGTGGCTGCGCTACGCCCGATGAGGGCGCGGAGGCCCTGTTGTCTCGGGGTGTCGAACTGATCGCACTCAAACAAGGTGAGCGCGGCTCGAGCCTCTTCACCGCGCAGGGGCGCCTGGACATCCCGGCGTATCGTGTGACCGAGGTCGATCCGACGGGGGCCGGCGATTGCTATGACGCGGCGCTCTTGGTCGGCTTGCTGAGGGGCTGGCCGCTAGCCCAAGCGGGGCTGTTGGCGAACGCTGCCGGCGCACTGGCGACGACACGCCAGGGGCCGATGGAGGGTGCCATGCCGTTGGCTCAGGTGCAGGCCTTTATGGCGTCGCAGGGGCGGCCGCTCGCCATCTAGACGACGTCCGCTGCTGTCACGGGCGGGAGCTCGCTCGGTGCGTGTGGTTCGAGCGCGACGTGTAGAACCTCGGCGAAATGCTGGCTTACCAGCTGCTGCACATCGGCCATCGCGGGGGCTATGCCCAACTCGGCCGCGATGCTGGTGACGCCGCCGTCGCGGATGCCGCAGGGCACGATCAACGACCAATGGGCCATGTTGGGCGCGACGTTGAGCGCGAACCCATGAAACGTGACGCCACGACGGATGCGCACGCCCAGCGCCGCGATCTTGTTGTCGCCGACCCATACACCGATCACCCCTTCTCGTCGATGGGTAGCGATGCCCAGATCGGCCAACGCCAGGGCAAGCGCGTCTTCGAGCGCGTGCATCCAGTCGCTGGCGCCCAGGCCAAGGCTGGGCAGGTGCACAATGGGATAGCCGACGAGCTGCCCCGGACCATGATAGGTCACGTCGCCCCCACGCTCGATACGGAGCACATGAATGCCCTGCGCGTGCAACGTTTCGGGCGAGGCCAGGATATTCACGGGGTCGGCGCGCCGTCCAAGAGTGATCACAGGATCGTGTTCCACATACAGCAGTGTGTCTGGTCCCTCACCCGCGATGCGGCGCTCGACCAGGCGATGCTGCAGTGCCCACACCGGCTCGTAGGCCATGCGTCCCAAGTCGACCTGCCACATGACGGTCATCGTTCACTCTCCCAGGCGGGCGCCCACCAAGTCGCGATGGCCGCGCGCGAGGTCAGTAGCGGCCATGGGCTTCTTGCCCGCCAGTTGCACCCGCTCGAGCATTAGCACACCGTCGCCCGTGACCACGCCAAGCCCCGCGGGAAGCCTAATCACCGTGCCCGCAGGCATGTCAGGCGCTGCATCGGAGGCTACTGACGCGGCGAGCACCTTGAGCGTCTGCCCGTGCAGGGTAGTGTAGGCGCCAGGCCACGGATCGTAGGCACGCACCCGCCGCTCGATGGCCATCGCCGGCAGCTCCCAGTGGATGAGGGCATCTTCCCGCGAGATCGGCGGAGCGAACGTGGCCTGCGAGTCGTCTTGGGGTGTGGGTGTGATCGCGCCGTTCAGCC
>JBDKSN010000119.1:0-4311 GCA_039680625.1 Anaerolineales bacterium
GGGCCACACGCGGCGATGGCATCACCGGTGAGGACATCACCGCCAACGTGCGCACCATCCGCAACATTCCGTTGCGCATCCCCGTGAGCGGCGACGAGCCTCCGCCGCCGGTGATCGAGGTGCGGGGGGAGATCTATATGCCCACGGCGCTCTTCCGCGAACTAAATGCGGCGCGCGCGGCGGCTGGAGAGCCGCTCTTTGCCAACCCGCGCAATGCGGCGGCTGGTTCGGTGCGCCAGCTGGATCCCAACGTGACGGCATCGCGGCCGCTGCGGTTGTTTGCCTATGCCATCGGCTATGCCGAGGGGATCGAGGTGGACTCGCAATCCGAGGCGCTCGCCCTGCTGCGGCGGCTGGGGTTCAGCGTGAATAGCGACATCCGCGTCAGCGATGATTTCGAGGAGGTCGTGGCCTATTGTGAAGAGTGGATGGCGCGGCGCGACGCGCTGCCCTATGAGGCCGACGGCGTGGTGATCAAGATCAACTCGTTCGAGACGCAACGGCGCTTGGGCATCGTAGGCAATGCACCGCGCTGGGCGATCGCCTTCAAGTTCCCCGCCCGAGAGGCGACGACGCGGCTCATCGCGATCGGGGTCAATGTGGGGCGCACGGGCGTGTTGACGCCCTACGCCATCCTCGAGCCGGTGCAGCTCTCGGGCGCGACCATTCGCCAGGCCACGCTGCACAACTTTGTCGATCTGGCGCGCAAAGACATCCGCCCGGGCGACGTGGTGGTGGTGCAGCGCGCCGGCGATGTGATCCCGCAGGTGGTGCGGCCGGTGGTCGAGCTGCGCGACGGCAGTCAGCAGCCCTACACGCCGCCGACGACCTGCCCTTCGTGCGGGCAGCCGGTGGTGCAAGAGCCGGACGAGGTGGCGCTGTATTGCATCAACCCCTCGTGCCCGGCGCAGACGGTGCGGCTGATCGAACACTGGGCGTCGCGCGACGCGATGGACATCGAGGGCCTGGGCACCAAGGTGGCCGAGCAGCTGGTGGCCGCTGGCCTGGTGCACGATGTGGCCGACCTCTATACGCTGCGCAAAGAGCAATTGCTGGCGCTGGACGGCTTTCAAGAGCGCCGCGCCGAAAAGCTGTTGGCGGCGATCGACGCGTCGCGACGGAGGCCGCTGTGGCGAGTGATCACCGGCCTCGGCATCCGCGGCGTGGGCAGCAAGGCGGCGCAGGTGCTGGCGCAGCACTATGGCTCTTTGGAGGCGCTACGGGCGGCCAGCGTCGAGGAGCTGCAAGAGATCGAGGGCATCGGCCCGATCACGGCGGCCGATATCGTGGCCTATCTTCAGCGTCCGACCGTGACCAGCTTGCTCGCTCGCCTGGCCGCTGGCGGGGTATCGCTGGCCGATGTCCCCTCGGGCGCGACGGCCGTGGGCGAAGCGCGCCCGGCCGAGCTGCCGTTGGCGGGGCTCACCTTTGTGGTGACGGGCACGCTGCCGAGCATGAGCCGCGAGGAGGCCGAGGCCTTTATCGCGGAGCACGGCGGCAAGGTGACGGGTAGCGTCTCGGCCAAGACGAACTATCTCGTGGTGGGAGACAAGCCGGGTGCGAACAAGTACAACAAGGCGCTGCAACTGGGCATCCCGCTGCTCGACGAGGCCAAGCTGATAGCGCTGGCGCGGGGCGAGCCGGTGGGTAGCGACGCCGCCGGTCAGGGGGGCGCTTGACCGTCGCCGCCGCGCTCGACCGTCTCTCTGCCGACCGCGAGCTGGGGCGTTGCATCGTGCATCACCGAGTGGTGGCGCCGCGCGGCGCGCGCTATGCCGAGCCGCAGCGGCCGTTAGCGGTGCAGCTGCGCGACGGCTTGGCCAGTGAGGGCCTGGTGCAGCTGTATACCCATCAGGCGCAGGCGATCGACCTGGCGCTGGCGGGCCGCGACACGGTCGTTGTGACGCCCACCGCGTCAGGCAAGACGTTGTGCTATGCGCTGCCCATCTTGAACCTGCTCGCTGAGCGGCCCGAGGCGCGGGCGTTGCTCATCTATCCCACCAAGGCGTTGGCGCACGATCAGCTCGATGAGCTGACCCACCTGGCCGCCCTGGCTGGCGTGCCCGCGCAGGTGCTGGCCTATGATGGCGACACGCCGCCCTCGGCCCGGGCGCGGATCCGGCGCGAGGCGCGCATCATCGTCACTAACCCCGATATGCTCCACATGAGCATCTTGCCCAACCACCCGCAGTGGCGCGATTTCCTGAGCGGGCTGGCGGTGGTGGTCATCGACGAGCTGCACTATTACCGCGGCGTGTTTGGCAGCCAGGTGGCCAACGTCATCCGCCGCTTACAGCGCATCTGCCGGTTCTACGGCGTGGCTCCGCAGACGATCTGCGCCTCGGCGACGGTGGCCAACCCACAAGAGTTGGGCGCGATGCTGCTGGGGCGGGAGCCAGCGCTGGTCGATGACAATGGCGCACCGAGCGGGGCGCGGCACATCTTGCTCTACAATCCGCCGATCATCGACGACCTGCTCGGCATCCGCCGCTCGGCGATGGTCGATGCGCGCCAGATCGCCAACGTGCTGCTGTCGCTCGACCTGCAGACGGTGGTGTTCTGCTCCTCGCGCGGGGTCGTCGAGCAGCTGCTCCTCGAATTGCGGCAAGACGCCGTGCGCGCCGGGCGCGATCCAGAGGCGGTGCGCGGCTATCGCGGGGGCTACCTCCGTAGCGAGCGCCGCGAGATCGAGGGCGGCCTGCGCTCGGGCGCGGTGCGCTGTGTGGTGGCCACCAACGCGCTCGAGCTGGGCGTGGACATTGGCGGCATGGCGGCCTGCGTGCTGGTGGGCTATCCGGGCTCGGTGGCCAGCACCTGGCAGCGCCTGGGGCGAGCAGGGCGAGGCAGCGACGAGAGCTTGGGTGTGCTGGTGGCCGACGCCTCGCCGCTCGACCAATACATCATGGCCCAACCCGACTATCTCTTTGCCCAAGCCCCCGAGCGGGCTTTGATCAACCCCGACAACCTGCACATCTTGCTGGGCCAGGTGCGTTGCGCTAGTCACGAGCTGCCCTTTGGCTTCGACGAGCGCTTTGGGCGCGAGGATGTGCAGACGCTGCTGGCCTATCTCGAATCGCTGGGCGAGCTGCGCCGCACGCGCACACGCTGGCAGCGCATCGCCGGGGACTATCCCGCGTCGAAGGTGTCGCTGCGAGCTGCCGGGCCGGAGCGGGTGACGATCTTGAGCGCTGGGCCAGAGGGCGAGAGCGTGATCGGCACGGTCGACCGCGAGACGGCGCCGGTGTATGTACACCAGGGGGCGATCTATCTGCACGAAAGCCAGCAATACTTGGTCGAGCAGCTCGACTGGGAGGCCGGGCTGGCGCACGTGGTGCCCGTGGCGGTGGATTATGTGACGCGCGCGGCGGGCACCAGCAGCATGCGCATCCTCGAGACGCGCGCCACCCAGTCGCGCGAGGGCTATGCGCTGGCGCAGGGCAACGTCGAGTTGACGCGGCAGGTAACGGGCTATCGGCGGCTGCGGCTCGGCTCGCTCGAGACGCTCGATTGGGGGGAGGTCGATCTGCCGCCGCAAGTGATGCAGACCGAGGCGATGTGGCTCACCCTGAGCGACGCATTGGTGGCCGAGGTTGGTGAGAGCGCCGGTTGGGTGGGCGAGGGGGCCTTTGCGCGCGGGCCGGACTGGCCCGCGCAACGGGCGCGCGCCCTCGAGCGCGATGGCTATGCCTGCCGTTGGTGTGGCGCCAAGGCGGCGCCCGGGCGGCCGTTGCATGTGCACCACATCCAGCCGTATAGCACCTTTGGCGAGGGGCCGGCGCGGCGCGCTGAGCGGCCCGAGGCCAACGCGCTGGCCAACCTGATCACCCTGTGCTCGGCGTGCCATCGCCTGGCCGAGCAGGCCGTGGCGATCCGCGGCAGCCTGGCGGGGCTGGGCTATACGGTGCAGCATCTGCTGCCCACGCTGTTGCTGTGCGACCCTGCCGATGTGGGCGTGCTGAGCGATCCGCGTGCGGCGCAGACCGGGCAGGCGACGCTGTTCATCTACGATGACCTGCCGGGGGGCGTGGGCCTGAGCACCGAGGCGATGGCGCTGTTCGACATGCTCATCGCGCGAGCGGTGCAGGTGATCGGAGCGTGCCCCTGCGCCATCGGCTGCCCGTCGTGCATCGGGCCGGTGCTGGATGAGGACGCGCAGGCCAAGGTCCGCGTGCTGGCGCTGGCCGAGCGGCTGGCGCACGGGGCGCAATTGCGCGAATAGAGCAGTGAGCGAGCGACGATGGATGTGATCGATCGACTGCGGCGCATCGCGGGCGAGCCTGGAGAGCGGCCTCGGCGGGCCAGGGCGTCGAC
>JBDKSN010000120.1:0-11698 GCA_039680625.1 Anaerolineales bacterium
ACGGCCATGCCTGCGATGGTGCCCTCGATAAAGACCGGCAAGACGTTGTTAGTGCCGGTAGAGACGCACAATAACGGCACCTCGCCTGCGCCCCGGCTCACCGCTCGCGCCGTGCCATCGCCGCCCAACACCAGGATGCCGCCGACGCCTCGCGCCCGCATCTCTGCTGCAGCCTGCGTCGAGTCGGCCGCCTTGCCAGTGACCGACATCGCCAACATCTCGACCTGTGGCAGGCGCCGCTGCTCCCCTGGCCCCAGGCGCCACAGGGCCTTGAGGCCGAGTTGCTGTTCGTCAGGCATCATCAATACCTGTTCCACCCCGACTGCACCTAGCCCCAACAAGGCCTGAGCAACAACGCTCGCCTTGGCATGATCGGGCACGGTGGAAGCCTGCGCCACGAGCCGGCGGATATCTTTGCCCGAGGCGGGATTGGCGATGATCCCGACTGCCGCCTTCATGGTACCGGCGCCTCTCCCGTTGCGAACAGCGCGCGCACCTCGGCCGCCGAGGGGATCGACGTCTGGGCACCCAAACGGGTAGTGGCCAGCGTGCCCGCACAAGTGGCGTAGCGCACGGCCTCGCCTAGAGGCAGGCCATTGAGCAGAGCCACTACGAGCCCGCCCACAAAGGTGTCGCCCGCGGCCGTCGTGTCCACCACGGCCACCTGGTGCGCGGGCACATGGGCCTCGACATCGGGACCACAGACATAGGCGCCGGCTGCGCCCAAGGTGACGACCACCACCTCTGGGCCCATCGCGCGCAGGGTGCGGGCGGCGAGGGCCGCTTCGGCGATGCTCGTCACTGGCTGCCCCGAGAGCAGCTGGCCCTCGGACTCGTTCACCACCAGCGCGTACACACCGGTGAGGAAATCTCTATCCACCGGATAGGCCGGTGCGGGATTGAGCACCACGCGCACGCCGAGCCGAGTCGCCTCGTGAATGGCGTAGCGCACCACCGGGAGCGGAATCTCGAACTGGAGCACCAGATACGTCGCGCCAGCCAATAGCTCGCGAGCCGCCTCTACATCCTCCTCAGACACAGCGCCATTCGCCCCGGGCGCTACGACGATCGTATTCTCGCCCGCTTCGTTCACCACGATCATGGCAATGCCGCTGGGTTCAGCCGCATCAGCACGCACCTGGGCGACGTAGACTCCTTGGGCTGCCAGATTCGCCAGAGCGGCCTGGCCGAAGGCGTCTTGGCCCACCCGGCCGACCATGGCAACCTCCGCGCCCAGACGAGCCGCCGCAGCAGCCTGATTAGCCCCCTTACCGCCCGGCACGATCGTAAAGCCCGTGCCGTGTACTGTCTCGCCCGGGCGTGGGTGTTGCTTGGTACGCACAACCAGGTCCATGTTGATACTGCCCAGAACCACGACTTGAGCCATGTACTCGCCTCCTGACAGGCGCCCATTCTAGGCGAGCGCTATGCTGGCGTCAACGGGCCCTTCGCCCCTGAGCGCGACTCAAGAAATACCCGCTTTCGACGATGTGGCGCTCGTGGACCCCGTTGCCGATCTCGCCGGCCTCGTCAGATGCGCTCACGGCGAACACGAGCCGGCGCCGATCCACCTCTACCAGCCGAGCCGTCGCTATCACCGCACCACCGATGGGCGTGGCCGCCAGATGGCGCACATCAACGCGCGTGCCCACGGTCTCCACCCCTGGCGGAAGATACGGAGCCACCGCTGCGACGGCAGCCTCTTCCATCAAGGCAATCATCCGCGGCGTAGCCAGCACGGGCAGACCGCCACTGTGCATTGCCAGCGCGGTGTCCGCCGCCGAAACCATCAACGAAACACTGGCCGCTGCATCAGCTGGGAGAGCATACGTCTCCATGCAGTTCTCCTAGACGAAAAGGGCCGAGTCGGTGACTCGGCCCTCATAGAGATCCTTCTACGCTTAGGCGTCTTCAGCGTCATGGGCGTCGACGTCATGCCCATTTGCGGGCGGCTGGCCAATGATCTCTTGAATCTGCACTGCGTTGAGCGTCTCTTCTTCGATCAAGCGGTTGGCCAGGGCATCCAGCTGATCGCGATGCGCCGACAGCACTTCTTTGGCGCGAGAATAGGCGCGGTCGAGCAGCGTGCTGATCTCACGGTCGATCTGCGCCGCCACTTCTTCGCCATAGTCTCGTTGTTCGGATATCTCGCGGCCCAAGAAGATGAGTTCCTCTTTTTGGCCAAAAGTGCGTTGCCCCATCGCTTCGCTCATCGCGTACTCGGTGACCATGGAGCGTGCCAACCGCGTGGTGCGTCGTAGGTCGTCGCTCGCGCCCGTCGTGACATCGCCAAACACCAGCTCCTCGGCCGCACGCCCACCCAGCAAGCCGGCCATCTCGTCCTCGAACTTGGCCTTGGAATAGAGCGTATGATCGTCCTCGGGCAGGGTCATGGTATAGCCGCCAGCCTGCCCACGCGCCACGATCGTCACCTTGTGCACAGGATCGCAGCCAGGCAGTAGGTATTGCACCAGCGTGTGCCCCGATTCGTGATAGGCGATGACACGCTTTTCACGCTCGCTGATCAGGCGACTGCGACGTTCTGGGCCGGCGATGACGCGCTCGATGGCCTCTTGGAACTCGGCCATGCCGATCGTGCGGGCGTTGCGCCGCGCTGCAAGGATCGCTGCCTCGTTGACCAGGTTCTCGATATCAGCACCAGTAAAGCCCGGCGTCTGCTTGGCCAAATTGGTGAGATCTACCTCTGCTGCCAACGGCTTGTTGCGAACATGAACCGCAAGGATAGCCTCGCGCCCACGGCGGTCGGGCCGATCGATGGTCACGCGTCGATCAAAACGCCCCGGGCGCAACAACGCCGGGTCCAGAATGTCGGGCCGGTTGGTAGCGGCCAAGACGATCACATTGGTATCGGTATCAAAGCCATCCATCTCGACCAGAATCTGGTTCAATGTCTGCTCGCGCTCGTCGTGGCTACCGCCCAGACCAGCACCACGTTGGCGGCCAACCGCGTCGATCTCATCGACAAAGACGATGCAGGGACTATTGCGCTTGGCCTGATCGAATAGATCACGCACGCGGCTGGCGCCCACACCGACAAACATCTCCACGAACTCGGAGCCACTGATGCTGAAAAAGGGCACACCGGCCTCACCAGCCACGGCACGAGCCATCAGGGTCTTGCCGGTGCCCGGAGGGCCTACCAGCAACACACCCTTGGGGATACGCGCGCCCAAGCGAGTGAACTTGTCGGGTTCCTTCAAGAACTCGACCACCTCTTGAAGCTCCTGCTTGGCCTCATCGACGCCAGCCACATCGCTAAACGTGATTGCCGGCCGATCGCCGGAAAAGACACGCGCCCGGCTCTTGCCAAACGAAAGCGCCTGGTTGTTGCCCGATTGTGCCTGGCGCAACATGAACATCAAGAAGAAACCAATCAACAACAGCGGCACGATCTGAATCAGGACGACACCAAAATTGTCCCAAAAGCTCGTGCTCTCGACCACAACCTCGCCGATGGCGCCAAGCTCATCGGGGGTCACGCCGAGAGACAATAGCGTATCGCCGAGGCTGATGCCCACTTCTTTGCGTGAAATCAGCACCGAGCCGGCATCGCCGGTGCTCGTGGTAATGCGAATCTCGCCGTCAGAGGAGGTGGACAGGCTTGTCACCTTGCCCTCTTTGATCAGATCGGCAACCTGGCTGATCGGGATCTCACGCGCGGTAGTGGGCGGCGCGAAGAAATTATAGAAGAGAGCGATACTGGCAACGATAATTAGGAGATAGACGAAGGCATTTTTGGGAAAACCGGGCTTCATTCAGCTTCCAGTCCTTGAGTATGGGCAATGAGCCGAGATCGGTCAGCACATCCAATCGATGAGCCGATGCCCTCATTGCCATAATGCTATTCTACCATAAATATGCAGGCCAACCAATACGCGGCGCGTACCGCTTACTCAGCCCAAGCGAGGCTACCCAAAACAGAACGAGACCCGGCGCGGGCCAGGTCTTGACGGCACATGGGCCCACCTGGATTCGAACCAAGGACCAACCGGTTATGAGCCGGCCGCTCTGCCGCTGAGCTATGGGCCCGATCATCCGCATAGCAGGGCGATTCTAGCATGCCGGTAGGCCTCCGTCAAAAGCTCCCGCGCTCGCTGGCCGCGCTGGCCAGTTGCACCTGACGGTCATCACAGATATCGGCCAGAGGGCAGCCTGCACAACGCGGATGCCGCGCCAGGCAAGTTTCCCGCCCATGGCGAATTACGCTCAGGTGAAACGAATAGTAGCGTTCTTCTGGCAGCAACGCTTCGAGCAGAGCATGGGCTTTTTCGGCCGAGGCAGTTGCCGGCACCAGGCCGACCCGTCGGGTGACGCGGTGGATGTGCGTGTCGACCGGCATGGCCGGCTTGTGCAGCGAAAAGAGGAGCACACAAGCCGCCGTCTTGGGCCCCACACCCGGGAGAGCCAAGAGATAGTCACGCGCCTCGGCAACGGGCATGTCGGCCAGCAAGTCGAGCGACAGCTCGCCGCGCTCGCGTGCGAGCTGGGCGAGAATCGCATGGATGCGCGGTGCCTTGACGTTGGCCAAGCCGCCGATCTGGATTGCCTTGGCGATGGCCTCAGGGCCGGCCGCTAACGCCTCTTCCCAGGTCGGGAAGCGGTCGGTGAGCTGGGCGAAGGCTCGGCCCGAGTTCACGTCGGCGGTATTCTGCGACAAAATGGTCAAGATGAGTTCGCTGAGCGGGTCGCGCTGCTCTTTCCAGGCGGGCTCACCGTACGCTCCCACGAGACGCTCATGCACCAAGATGGCCTTGGCTGCCAGCTCCATGCGCTGCCTTACCCCCGAACAAAATGACGGGCTGACCTATGTCAGCCCGTCTTCCGCTAGACCAGCCGCCTAATTCTGCTCGACGACTGCGTTGAGGTCTTTGATGAGGGCGTCGATGTCGATACCGTGGGCGATGGCGCCCTGCTCCAGCGACTCGAAGCGCGCAGCCGCGCAGCCCACGCACATCAGGCCGTGGTTGAAAAAAACGGTCAGCGTCTGCGGATGATTCTGCACGATCGTGCCGATAGACATCTCTTTGGTGATGGTCATGTGTGTTTACTCCCTGAAGTGGCCGGCTTGGGCCAGCCCTGCTGATAACTAGGCTGATAATAGTATATAGTAGTCCTCAACAATGCGCAAGCGCGGCGATTGACTTGACACCACAACGGGTTATGATAGAATTGGTATATACCCCAGTGGGGTATAAGATGACCGATAGGAGATATCAGATGAGCACAGCGATCATGCAACTAACCGATGCCGGCTTTGCCGAGGACATCGCGCAGGCCACCACACCGGTGCTGGTGGACTTTTGGGCGCCTTGGTGCGGCCCTTGCCGTATGCTCGGCCCGGTGGTCGAAGAGCTCGCTGCCGAATACGCGGGGCGTGTGACCGTTGCCAAGATGAACACCGATGAGAACCCTCTGACCCCCAGCAAACTGGGCATTCGTGGCATCCCTACGCTGATCCTGTACCAGAACGGGGTAGAGGCCGATCGCGTCGTCGGTGTGCAGCCCAAAACGCAGTTGCGGCGACGTCTCGACGCGCTGTTGGCAGCCAAGGAGGCCTAGTGGCGCGTCTGGTGACTGGTTTGCGTGAGAACTGGCTCACCGTTGCTCTATTGGCCGCTATGGCCCTCACCTATGCGGTGCTGCACACCCCATCGAGCGGCCTGAGCGAGCAGGCCCTGTGGGCGGAGCTCGACGCCGCTGACAGTGCCGTGATCTATTTCTACAGCAACACTTGAGGCGCCTGCCTCGCGGCCAAGCCCGTCGTGGACGGGATCGAAAAGAGTCTGGGCGCACAGACGCCCGTATTACGCCTCAATGTCCGTGATGCCGAAGGAGCCAGGGTAGCCTCGCGCTTGGGAGTGCGCGGCGTGCCCACCCTGATCGTTTGGCGAGATGGCGAAGTGTTACGCCAGGTTGGGCACATCGACAGGCAGGCGGTCATCGCGGCCCTTACACCCTGAGGAGGACAAGATGCCGATCTATGAGTATCAATGTCAGGTCTGTGGCGCGCGCTTTGACAAGCTCGTGCGCTCGACACAGACGCCGATGACGGTGCAGTGTCCCCAGTGTGGCAGCCAAGACTGCCGCAAGGCACTCTCGCTGTTTGGCACGACGGGCAGTTCATCCACCGGCTCGTCGGCCGGCGCTGGCGCCAGCTGCGCGCCGAGCGGTTGAGGCCTGCATCGGGGCTAGGTTAGCCCCCTGAGCGGAAGGTATGGGAGAGCGATGTTGTCGCCAGAGACTCGTGCGGATTTGATCAAGAGGCTGCGACGTATCGAAGGGCAGACGCAGGGCATTCAGCGTATGCTGCAAGAGGATCGCGACTGTCGCGAGGTGCTCGATCAGCTCGCCTCGGTGCGCGCAGCAACCCATATGGTGAGCGTAACTCTGCTCAAGAACTACCTGACCTCTTGCCTGAGCGATCTGGCCGACGCGGATCCTGCCACCGTGGATGAGATGGTCAGTGTGTTGCTGCGCGTCTAACGTGGGAGACCCAAGATGAATCGAGACTGGATCGTGCTCCTGGTGCTTGTGGGCCTGCTGGCCCTCAATCTGTGGGTGTTGCCTCGGCTCGGCGTGTCGACTTGAATGAGTCCGGCGTGCGGCTCGGGTAGCCGCCAGGAGTCAACGGACCCAGAATCGGCCGATCAGCCATCGCCTGACCAAGAGCCTTGAGAATGACCCTGGGCGCTGCCGCGGCGTCGCCCAGGGTTTTTGACGTGCCCGTTGAGCGCCCCTAGAATGACCCTGATCAACAGGATGAGGGATCATGTCGCCAGTGCCACGTCTAGGTGCGCATATGTCCATCGCTGGAGGGCCGGCCAACGCCCTCTATCGTGGGGCGTCGATCGCCTGCGATGCGATCCAGATGTTCGTGGGCAGCCCAAACCGCTGGCGGAGCAAGCCCTTTACCGAGAGTGAGCTTGATGCTTTTGCCCAGGCTGTAACGCTGACGAACATCGCGCCGATCGTGGCGCATAGCGCCTATTTGATCAACCTCGGCTCGCCCGATGACGCCTTGTTCGCGCGCTCGCGCGCCCTGCTGATCGACGAGCTGGAGCGTTGTGCCGCCTTGCATATCGGCGACTATGTACTTCATCCCGGCGCGCATATGGGTGCGGGAGAGGAAGCGGGCCTGGCGCGCATTGCCCAGGGATTGTCTGAGGCGTTAGCCGCTACGGCGAGCGGTGCTGTGCGCATCCTGCTCGAAACGACGGCCGGCATGGGTACGCAGCTGGGCAGCCGATTTGAGCACCTGGCCTGGCTGATCGACCACTTGGGTGGCTCGGCGCGCGTAGGCGTCTGCCTCGACACGGCTCACGTGTTGGCTGCCGGTTATGACCTGCGCACACCCCAGGCCTATGCGGCGCTGTGGGCTACCTTTGCCGACATCATCGGCCTCGACCGGCTGCATTGCCTCCACCTGAATGACTCGCAAAAGCCCCTGGGCAGCCGCGTAGATCGACATACCTGGATCGGCCAGGGCCAGATCGGCGTGGGGGCCTTTGCCCTGCTCGTCAATGACCCGCAGTTGCGCGAGGTGCCGATGCTGCTCGAGACACCCAAGGGCGAAGACCTGCGCGAAGACGTCGAGGCCCTGACGCTGCTGCGTAGCCTGATCCATGGCCAGGATGCAAACGCTACAGAGGAGGGATGACGGTGCAAGCTTTTCCCTATACCACAGTCGAGGCCGAGGCTGCTGAGGGCGCCAAGGGCGTCCACATCCGCTGGGCGATCGGCAAGAACGTGGGCGCGCCGAACTTTGTCACGCGTGTGATCGAGATTGAGCCAGGTGGGGCGACAGCCGACCACCAGCACCCCTGGGAGCACGAGGTCTTTGTGCTGGATGGCGCGGGTCTGGTCAAGACGGCCGATGGTCACACAGCCATCAGCCCGCGCATGTGTGTCTATGTCGCCCCGGGCGAGCAACACCAGTTCATCAACAGCGGCGACGAGATATTGCGCTTTCTGTGTATCATTCCCTTCGCGCCCTGGTACCAAGGCGCGTAACATCGGGGCTTGGCCCCGAGCAAGGGGGCCTCTATGCGCGAAGCTTTACTGTATGACCGATTGGCTGAGCAACGCGTACGTTGCCGACTCTGTGCGCACGGCTGCACCATTGCTCCTGGCCGCCGCGGCATCTGCGGCGTACGCGAGAATCGCGAAGGCACGCTCTTTTCGCTGGTCTATGGCCGGCTCGTGGCCGAGGCAGTAGACCCCATAGAGAAAAAGCCGCTCTTTCATTTTCACCCCGGCAGCACGGCGCTTTCAATCGCGACAGCTGGGTGCAACCTGTCCTGCCGATTTTGCCAGAACGCCGATATCTCTCAGACGCCGCGTGAGGAGGGCAGAATCTGGGGGCGCGCGACGACGCCCGAGGCAGTGGTACAGGCAGCGCAGCGCGCCCAGAGCCGCAGCATCGCCTACACCTACAGCGATCCGACGGTCTTTGCCGAGTACGCTCTCGCAGTAGGACGGCTCGCCCGCGCCGCTGGTATCGCCAACGTGTGGGTGACGAACGGGTTCATGTCCTCGAACCTGCTCGATTTGGCCCTGGGCGATGAGGCCGGGCCGTTGATCGACGCCGCCAATGTGGACCTCAAGGCGTTCACCGAGGAGTACTACCGGCAACAGTGCGGCGCCCGCCTACAGCCAGTGCTCGACAACCTGATTCGGCTCAAGCGCGCCGGCGTCTGGATCGAGGTGACGACCCTGGTGATCCCCGGCTTGAACGACGGAGAGGACGAGCTGCGCGCCATCGCCCGCTTCATCTGCGACGAGCTGGGGGCCGATACACCCTGGCACGTGAGCCGCTTTTACCCGACCTATCGCCTTACCGATCGGCCGCCGACGCCGGCGCAGACGGTGACTCACGCGCGTGAGTTGGGTCGCGCTGCAGGGCTGCACCACGTCTATGTGGGCAACGTGCCCTGGATCGAGGGCGAGAACACCTTCTGCGCGCAATGCGGGCGCCTGCTCATCGAGCGTGCGGGCTTTAGTGTGCAAATGAACGCCGCCCCCGATGGCCTCTGCCCTTACTGTGGGGCCCAGCTGGCCGGTGTTTTTGGCTGATCGATATCGCTCTTGCCAACCAGTCGACCGGCAGGGGATTGCATTGCGCGGATGGGTCCGGTCACCGCACCAAGATCCACGAGGCCCGCGCACTGGCCGTGGGCCTCGCTGTCTAGTGTGCCAACAGAGCTCGCGCCCGTTGGAGCTGTTCTTGCACGGCTTTGCGCGCCGTGCCCCCGGTGACGGAGCGTGCCTCGACGGCCCCCTCGAAACTCAGCACGGTGAAAAGATCATCGCCAAAGTGCGGCGAGATGGCGCGATAGTCGGCCAGGCTCAGCGCCGTCAGACCGACGCCCCGCTGCTCGGCCAGCAGCACGCAGCGACCCACCAGGTGGTGGGCCTCGCGGAAGGGCAGCCCCCGGCGGGCGAGATAGTCGGCCAGGTCGGTGGCCAGCAACTCGTCGCGCAAGGCTGCCGTGGTGCGCTGTGGATCGATCGTTAGCGAAGAGATCACGCCGGTAACCACGGGCAGCAAGAGCAACAGCGTGTCGACCGTGTCAAACAGCGGCTCTTTATCCTCTTGCAGATCCTTGTCATAGCTCGAAGGCAGCCCCTTGACCGTCATCAGCAAGCGCATCAGGTTGCCCGTCAGGCGCCCCGCCTTGCCGCGCACCAGCTCCATGCTGTCGGGGTTGCGCTTTTGCGGCATGATGCTCGATCCCGTGGTATAGCGCTCGGCCAGCCGCACAAAGCCAAACTCGGCTGTGCTATAGATGATCAGATCCTCGGCAAGGCGGCTGAGATGGGTGCCCAAGATAGCACCAAAGCTCAGCAGCTCGAGCACCATGTCGCGGTCAGACACCGCATCGATGCTGTTCTCGGTCACGCGGCCAAAACCCAGTTCGTGCGCCAGCGCCTCGCGGTCGAGGCCATAGGCATTGCCGGCCAACGCGCCGGCGCCTAACGGGCAGGCATCGGCGCGGGTGCGCACGCCCGCCAGGCGCTCGCGATCTCGCTGCAACATCCAAAAGAACGAGAGCAGCCAATGTGCCGCGCGCACCGGCATAGCCGGTTGCAGGTGGGTCAAGCCCGGCATGAGCACATCGACATACTGCTCGGCCGTCATGACGATCGCGGTTTGCAGCGCCCGCAGGGCCGCATCGAGGTCAGCCACGGCCTCGAGCACAAACAGGCGCACGTCGGTGGCCACCTGGTCGTTGCGGCTGCGCCCAGTATGGAGCTTGCCCGCCACCGGGCCTAGCAGTTCGCCCAGGCGACGCTCGACAGCCGTGTGGATATCTTCATCACGCGGCGCGAGGCAAAAGCTCCCCTTGGCGAACTCGTCTGCCACCTGCTCCAGCCCGCACACCAGCGCCTCGGCCTCGGCGGCGGTGATCACGCCGGCGCGAGCCAGGGCTCGGGCATAGGCCATGCTGCCGCGAATGTCGACCTGGGCCAGGCGCACGTCGAACGAGATAGAGGCGTTGAAGGCCCACATCTGCTCGTCGGTGGCGCCGGTAAAGCGCCCCCCCCACAATGCGCCCTCATGGGCGTCGACGCCTGTCTCTGCAGTCATATCAGTCACGAGGAAAATCGCGCAGGGTGGGCGAGATGGCGCCGGGCTTGCCATTGCCTTCGAGCAAGGCGCGCACCTTCATCGACAGGCCGAATAGGTTGATAAAGCCCTCGGCATCAGACTGGTCATAGACGCTGTCCTCGCCAAAGGTGGCATAGTCCTCGCGATACAGGCTGAACGGCGACTTGCGGCCGACGACCGTGCACGAGCCTTTGTAAAGCTTGACGCGCGTGGTGCCCGTGAGGGTCTCGGTCAGGGTGTCGATCGCGGCATCGAGCGCCTCGCGTAGTGGCGTGAACCAACGGCCGTTGTAGACCATCTCGGCATACTTGGCGGCCAACTGATCTTTGTAGTGCATCGACTCGCCATCGAGCACCAGGCCCTCGAGGCCTTGCAAAGCCTTGTAGAGGATGGTGCCCCCGGGCGTCTCGTACACGCCGCGGGACTTGATGCCTACCAGGCGGTTCTCGACCATATCTACGCGGCCCACGCCGTGTGTGGCGCCCAGGGAATTGAGCGTCTTGAGCAGTTCGATGGGGCCGAGCCGAGTGCCATTCACAGCCACAGGCACGCCCCGCTCAAAATCGACGGTGACGTACTCGGGCTGATCAGGCGCCTTCTCGGGCGATTGAGTCCGCACGAACATCTCTTCCTCGGGCTGTCGCGAGGGGTCCTCGAGGATGCCGCCCTCGTGGCTCATGTGCCAGATATTGCGGTCGCGGCTATAGATCGATTTCGTGCTCTGGCGCACGGGGATGTTGCGAGCCGCGCAATAGGCCAGGGCGTCTTCACGCGAACGGATGTCCCATTCACGCCAAGGGGCAATCACGCGAAGCTTGGGATCCAACGCCTTGAAGGTGAGCTCAAAGCGCACCTGATCGTTGCCTTTGCCCGTGCAACCATGGGCGACGGCGTCGGCGCCTTCGATATGGGCGATCTCGACCATGCGCTTGGCGATGAGTGGGCGCGCAAACGAGGTGCCCAACAGGTACTCGCGCTCATAGATGGCGCCTGCCTTGAGCGTGGGCCAGATGTAGTTGGTGATGAACTCGGCGCGCAGGTCTTCGATATAGATCTTGCTGGCACCAG
>JBDKSN010000121.1:0-7566 GCA_039680625.1 Anaerolineales bacterium
ATCTCGTGCATCGTCTCGGAATCGTTGTTGGACATATCGGGGTCGGGCGTGTCGGACTGAACGTGGACGAGATTGGCCACATCCACGCCCTCAGGCCAGCTCACCACAACCTTGTAACCCATGCGCGTTCCGGCAGGCAGCACTTCGGCCGTAGCCTCGATGTACATGCCGTCAGGCGAAGCATTGACCGCGGCGGGGCCTTCGATGACCTGCAGGTCATCCAGGCTCACCCCCTCGATCGAGAGGATGTCATCGCGCACAAGAACGTTGCGCGCATCCGACAGGCCCAGGTTGTACACCCAGACGGTGTACTCCAGCGGCTCGCCGGCGAGCACCTCGCCATCGGGCATGCCCGTCTTGACGATGTAGAGGTCGGCCTCTTCATCGACAAAGGTCTGCTCTTCCAGGCCGCACGCCGAACCCGGCGTCTCGGCCCACTGCGCGCACACCTGATCATCGAGCACATAGGAGCCCGTCTCGTTGGCTGCCGCCGGATTGACCATGAACTCGAGCACGATCGTGTTCGACTCACCAGGCATCAGCGCCACGTTGAGGAACCATTCGTTGGCGTCTGTTTGATGCCAGTCAGGGCCAGTCCAGTTGAGCAACTGCAGATTGCTGTCCCACGTGTCAGAGATGCCGATCTGCGTTGCCTGTGATGGGCCTTCATTGGTCACGGTGATACCATAGTAGAGCTTGTCGCCGGCGATCACCGGCTCAGGCCAGCTCTCTTTGGTCACCTTGACGTTCGCCACACGAGTGACGCCGTGGGTCACCGAGGCAGAGTTGTCGTCATACTGCGACTCATGCAGCGACGTCTCGACCTGAGCGTTGTTGATGATGCTGGCTTCTGGGTACAGATCCGCGTGAGTCACGGTGCGGACCAGCACGACCACTGATTCATCCGGATCCAGGTCGCCCAGGTCGCACACCACCCGCGAGTACTCGGCCGAGAAGGTGCAGCTGGCCTCGCCCACTGCCGCCTGAGCATCGACAAAGTCGACTGCCCAGGTCGGGAGATAGTCGGTCAGCACCACATCCCTCGCCGTAGAGACGCCGGCGTTGCGCACCGTGAGCGTGTAGTCGAGCGGCTCACCCGCCACTACGACCTCAGCCGGAGCGGCATCTTTCTCCACCACCAGATTGGGCGCAGCCATGACGGCCATGTTCACCGCCGTCGTGTTGTTGCCCATCCAGGGATCCAGAACATCGCTCGCCACTGAGACGCTGTTCCACAGCATACCCTGTGCGGGGTCAGCCAGCGTTGGATCCATCGGATAGTCATAGTCGAGATGCAGCGTGAGATCGAGCGTGACGGGGCTGCCCACCGCCAGGTCGCCGATGGTCCACAGCAGTGGATCGCTACTGTCACCAGGGGTGCCGGCAGAGTAGGAACCTGCGCTCGGCGAGGCCGAAACGAGCGTCGTGTGCGCAGGTAGATACTCGCTTACCACTACATTCTCGGCCGTAGAAGGACCGGCGTTCACCACCGTCACCGTGAACGACACGTCCATGCCAGCAACAGCCGCCGGGAAGGTTGTTGGCTGCTTGAGCACCTGCAGGTCGGCGACGGGGATGATCTCGTGGATCGTCTCGTCATCGTTGTTCGACATGTCGGGATCTGGCGTGTCCGACGCGACGTGGACGAGGTTGGCCACATCCACGCCCTCAGGCCACGTCACCTCGACGACATACCCTACACGCTGACCAGCGGGCAGGACATCCTTGACCGCCTCGATCTGCATGCCATCGGGCAAGGCATAGACCGCATCCAGGCCCTCGATCGGCTGGAGGTTGGTGATTTGCACGCCCTCGATCGCGAGGATGTTATCGGTCACCACGACGTTGCGTGCATCCGAGATGCCCAGGTTGTAGACGTACACGGTGTACCGCAGGGTGTCGCCCGCGAGCACTTCACCATCGGGCATACCCGTCTTGACGATGTAGAGGTCAGCCTCTTCATCGACAAAGCTCTCGGTACTCGTGCAGCTCTTGGCCGGCTCCTGATCCTGGTCGACTGGTGCCTCGCTCCAAGAAGCGCAGACGTCGTTACGGATCACTTCCGAGCCGTAAGGATCGACCACGCGCTGATCAGGAGACATGCTCGGCCAATCCCAAGCGGCCGTGTCCGAGCGCACCAACACTTCGATCGTAAACATCGAGCACTGATCCGGATACAGCACCATGTCCGTCGTCCATACGGCTGTAGCAGGTGCCAACTCGGAGGGCGGAGTAAAGCTCTCCAGCCACCAAGCCGGCCCAGTAAAACCGATATAGTCAACGAATGGCGGCAAATAGTCCGTGATCGAGATGCCCGAAGCCACCGACGGCCCCTTGTTGCAGACAGTCACCGTGTAGTACAGCTTGTCGCCGGCCAATACTGGGTCGTGCGAGGCCGTCTTGGTGATCGACAGCCAAGACTGTCGATAGACGGTGCCACTGTCAGTCGAGGTGTTGTTGTCCGTGTTCGGGTCGGGCGTCATCGGGTAACCGATGTAGCGATCGGGAGCATTGACGCTAAAGAGGATGCGTGAAGCTGCATAGGCTGTGTTCTCGATCACCGCACCGTCTTCGACGTCCGGGTTGACCGACGTGCGCAGCAGCATGGTCACCGTCTCACCGGGGGCCATGTCGCCGAGCTCACAGGTCACCAGGTGCATCGTCCAGCTATACTGGCACTGCGCCTCTCCCGAGACCATATCCATGGTGATGAACTCGGTGCCCTTCGGCAGCGCATCCACCAACTGGACGTTCCGCGCGACCGAAGGACCATAGTTGGTCACCACCAGCGGCCATTCCATCACCGTACCGGCCGTGGCTGGATCGGGGCTTTCACCCTTGATCACTTCCACATCGGCCAGCGCCGTCACCACCGAGTAGGCTTGATCGACGTTGTTGCCGTTGTCCGGATCGAGCGTGTCCGAAGACACCTCGACGTCATTGATCAGCCACCCGATAAAGTCAGGCGAGGTGTACCCCGTATAGTCCGGGTCCACTTGCACCGTGACGGTGATGGCCACCCGCCCGTCAGGCGCCAGCGAGCCGAGCGCCACCACGATCGGGTCGAAGGGGTTACCGGCGGTGCCACCCATCCAGCTACCCACCGGGGTCTGGACGCCGATCAGTTCGACACCGGCGGGTATATAGTCCTTGACCACGACGTTCTCGGCCGTGGAGGGGCCATTGTTGACCACCGTGATCTCAAACTGCGTCGGCATGCCCGCAATCGAGTTCGGAACAGGCGTAGTCTTGGTCACCGCCAAGTCGGCGAGCGCAACGATCTCGGTAAAGACCGACGCATCGTTGTTGCTCAGTTCCGGATCAGGCGTCGCCGCGGCTACGTGGACCAGGTTGGTCACGTCCACCGCCTCATCCGACGAGACGGTGATCCGCAAAACGGCGCGCTCACCTGCTGGCAGCAACGCGATCGTTGCCTGTAGCGTGTCGTCATCCACTGCCGAAGGCCCGGTAACGCCAGAAGCTGGCGCTTCGTCGAACGCTCCGCCAACGACGGTGACGCCTTCCAACGACACCACATCATCAGTGATCACCACATCGCGTGCGTCCGAGGCCCCCAGGTTGTAGACCTCGATCGTGTACTCGAGATCCTCCCCCGCCAGCACCTGACCCTCTGGCGAACCTACCTTGAAGACGGCCAAGTCGGCCTCTTCATCGAGATAGGTGTCCTCGGCGGTGCAAGCCGGGCCCATGTCGTCAGCAGTCATCTCGTCCGAGATAGCGCAGACGTTGTTGGTGATCAGCGTCTCGGTCGACAACAGATCGGCGTAAAGGCCCGTATCCGTCTTGACCTCGAGGGTGAGGCCGACGGTCTCGCCCGCCGCCAATGGCCTGTTCAGGGTAAAGACTGTGTCACCGGGGGTCTGCACCCAGTCGCCGTTGTCCGCCGCCGCGACAAAGGTCACGCCACCGGGCAGGTCATCGGTCAGGACGATGTTATTGGCATCGCTCGGGCCTTCATTCGTCACGGCGATCTTGTAGAACAGGCTATTGCCCACCGTCACAGGGTTCGGCGAGCTTTGCTTGTCCACGGTCAAGCTGACCTGGCGATCGACCGTGTTGGTCCACTCGTCGCGCCTAGTCAGGATCTCTTCACCATTCGTGGTCCCGCCCACAAAGACGGGCCAAGAGATGGCGACCTGGTTCGTGATCGTCGCCCCCTCAGCGACACTGCTCTTGACCATGGTGTGCACCATCAAGGCCACCGTCGGCTCATAGTCGCCGGTGTCCTCGATCAGGTTGCTGGGCATCACCGTGCCCAAACGGCAGTCCAGCGAGTGAGTGCTGGCAACATAGGCGCAGGTGCCATCGCCCTTGAGAAATTCAACCGAGTCAAAGATCTCGTCTGGCGAAAGCGTGTCCGTCAATTTGACGTCCCGCGCCGCTGATGGGTCTCTATTGACCACCCCAATGTAGTACTCGTTGGGGCCACCCGCTATGGCAGGGCTGCTCGGATGAGCATCGGACTTCTCCACGCGCAGACGCCGAGCAGTCTCGAGCACCGTGAGATTGAGGTTGTAGGTGTTGTCCATCTCATCGGTGTCGTTGGCCAGAGAGCTACGGACGATAGCCGTTACCGTGTTGTCGAAGGTGTATGCTCCACCTTTGTCGACAACGAGATCCGCAGCGATGGCCGCGTCGTACTCGAACGTCACGAGGGTGTTGCCCCCCACGATCGTCCCGAGCTCGAAGCGATACCTGCCCGGAGCTTCCTCCACGTAGGTAAAAGGCAGGGACGGTGAGTTGGGGCCAGGCACGAGGACGAAACCCTCAGGCATGATGTCATAGACAACAACGTCCTCGGCATCGCCTGTGGTGCCCATCCCATTTGCCGCGGTGTTCCGCACCGAGATGCGAAACCGAACAGTAGTGCCTGCTGCGACGGTCGTGCTGCCGCTCACGACGGTCTTTTCTACCTCGATGTTAGTGTCACCACTCGCCGCTACCGGGATTGGCAGCGCCATCTGAGGCAAGCACAGCAGCAGGGCAACGATGACCTGCAGCAGGTTGCGAAACAGACGCTTCCTCATCTCCTCTGCACCTCTCTTTCGCATTGCGCCCTTTGGAGCGCTGTCGCTCTGTCTCTCTTCGGCCGGGATCCGCATAATGAGGCAATGATGAGACTGCGGTGTTTCGTCGAGACTGGCCTTTGGGAAACAGAAACGACAACGCCAAGCTTCCTCTGGGCAAAGCTCCAACGCCACTGAGCACAGTTTGGCAGATTTGTTGCGCCGGGTCAAGCAGGAACGCAAACAAAGCCCGCCCAAGCAACGTTCATCCGAATTGCCCCAACCCTCTGGCAAGCATTCCTTCACGAGCCTCGGCAGGCGAGCCACGGCGCAACTCTGTGCCTGTGCCTGGCCCTATCATAGCACGAAAAACGCGCCAATGCACGTCAATCCTGCCGTAATTCGAGCAATTTCCTGCTATTCGACAAGACAACAGCCCATGGCAGGCGCAGACCGCGTCAGCTCCATCAGGCGGGCCGTCAGGGAACAGGAGGCCAGCCAGCATCGCCCTGGCTCGCAAGGCTGCTTGGCAGTGAGGTCGGGACTAGGCTAATCGAAGCGAGGAATGATCGTGGACGCGGATAGGCAACACACAGGCCGCCAAAAGCGAGACCTTGGTGTGCCCCCAGCCAGGCCCTACTGGGCGGTAGCTCTCTCGGCGACCCGCACTGCTCTAGGCTTCGACCGGCTCGTAGGTCACGGCATCGGCGCGCGCACGGTCCGCGGGTTTGGCCTCGGGCTGCTCTGTGCCGGCGGGCAGCCGCCCGGTGACCCGCGCTAGCTCATGCAGCACCTGGGCCAGCGTCGGCTGGAGATCTTGGGCACGATAGCGCCAGGCCCAGTTGCCCCACGGTCGACCGGGTAGGTTCATACGCGCCTCGCTGCCCAGGCCCAGCACGTCCTGCAGCGGGTAGATGGCCGTATCGGCCACCGAGGTCATCGCCAGGCGAATGAGGGCCCAGTTCATCGCCGAGCCGTCGGTGCCCGTATACACGCGGGCGCGATGCTGCACTTTTGGATCGCGCGTCGCATACCAACCTAGGGTTGTGTCGTTGTCGTGCGTGCCCGTATAGACGACGGCATTCCGCCGATGATTGTGCGGCAGATCGGGATTCGTCGCGTCCGAGTCAAAGGCAAATTGCAGCACGTGCATGCCGGGTAGCCCAAAGGCATCACGGATGGCCACCACGTCGGGGGTGATCACCCCCAAGTCCTCGGCGATGATGGGTGGCTGACCAAAGCGCGCAGTGATGGCGTCGAACAGCGCCCGGCCTGGGCCCAACACCCAGCGGCCGTTCTGGGCTGTGTCCTCGCCTGCGGGCACCTCCCAGAAAGCAGCGAACCCGCGAAAGTGGTCGATACGCACGCGGTCGACCTGGCGCAATGTGTGCTCCAGACGATCGAGCCACCAACGGTAGCCGTCGGCCTTCATCAGGTCCCAGCGGTAATGGGGGTTGCCCCATAGCTGCCCCGTAGGGCTAAAGTAATCCGGCGGCACGCCGGCGACGACGGTGGGCCGCCCCTCGGCGTCCAACCGGAATAGCTGGCGGTTTGCCCAGACATCCACGCTGTCGTGCCCCACAAAGATGGGCACATCGCCAATGATCTCGATGCCATGCTCGTGCGCATAGGCACGCACGGCCTGCCACTGCTGATCGAACAGAAACTGGAGCAGCGTGTGTAGGCGGATGTCCTCAGCGAGCGCCTCGCGCCAACGGGCAAGCGCCTCTGGTTCGCGCAAGGCGATGTCACGATCCCACTCGATCCAGCGGCGCCCCCCAAAATGCTGCTTGAGCGCCATGAACAGGGCATAGTCCGGCAGCCAGGCGGCGTTCGCCGCAGCATAGTCCTCAAGGGCTTTCCGAAATGCCTCCGGCGCCTGGTCGAGCCGAGCGAGCGCCTTGCGAAACAGCCCCATCTTGTAAGCGATCACTGCACCATAGTCGACGTGGTCCTCAGGCAAATCGGCGTTGCCGGTCAGGTCCGAGGGGGTCAGTAGGCCGTCACGCACCAACCCCAGCGGGTCGATCAGGAGATGATTGCCCGCATAGGCCGAGAAGGGCTGATAGGGCGAGTCCATATAGCCTGTGGGCCCGAGTGGCAGTACCTGCCAATAGCTCATCCCCGCCGCAGCGACGAAATCCAGTAGGCGAAAGCAGCCCTCACCTAGATCCCCAATGCCAAAGGGGCTGGGCACACTCGTGGGGTGGCACAATAGGCCATACCGACGGCCGCTCTGCGAGACACTCTGCTCCATGGCAACCCTCCCCCTTGCGACATAGCGCCCCCGGCGCTCACCCTATAGTTGGATCATCCAATTCGGCCACGCGCCGCATCATGCCCTGCAGGCGCCCCACCGTCGCGCGAGTTACCGGTCCTACCGGTACGTAGGGGCATGGCTCGGCCTCGCGGATCGACGTCTCGAACGTGCCGATGCGCCGTGCGAGCGCAACGATCTCGGTCTTGTCCATGCCGATCAATGGTCTGAGGATTGGCTTGGCGATGCCATACGAGATAGCCTCCAAGTTCGCTAGCGTCT
>JBDKSN010000122.1:0-17639 GCA_039680625.1 Anaerolineales bacterium
TAGGCCGCCGTCGGCTGATAGATCGGTCGGCGTAGATCCAGCTCGCGGATGATCGCCGCCGGACGCAGGTCGAACACGTGCCTGACGATCTCGCCGAGGCGCTCGTCGGGCAAGACGCCCGTGCCAAAGGTCTCGATGTTCACCGAGACTGGGTTGGCCACGCCGATGACATAGGCGATCTGGATCTGGCAACGATCGGCCAGCCCCGCGGCGACGATGTTCTTGGCGATCCAGCGCGTGGCATACGAACCCGAGCGGTCGACCTTGGTGGGATCCTTACCGGAGAACGCGCCGCCGCCGTGAGGCACCATGCCGCCATAGGTGTCGACGATGATCTTGCGCCCAGTCAGGCCCGAATCTCCCGCCGGCCCGCCCACGACAAAGCGCCCCGTGCCATTGATCACATAGCGCGTGTCGCGGTCGAGCAGCTCAGCGGGGATCGCTCGGCGCACTACCTGCTCGGCCAGATCGGCGCGGAGCTGGTCGATAGAGACCTCCGGATCGTGTTGTGCGGCCAACACCACCGTGTCGACGCGCGCGGGCTTGCCATAGTGATACTCGACGGTGACCTGAGACTTGCCGTCGGGGCGCAGATAGGGCAGGGTGCCGTCCTTGCGCACCGCCGCCAGCCGCTTGACCAGGCCGTGCGCCAGCATGATCGGCAAGGGCATCAGCTCGGGCGTCTCGTTGCACGCGTAGCCGAACATCATGCCTTGGTCACCAGCGCCCACCTGATCGTCTGCGTCGCCGCCCAAGTGCGATTCGAGAGAGGCGTTCACGCCCTGCGCGATGTCGGGAGACTGCTCGTGGATCGAAGTGATCACGCCACAAGTGTCGCAGTCAAAACCCGTCTTGGATGAGCAGTAGCCGATGCGGCGGATCGTCTCGCGCACTACGTCGGTCACATCTACACAGCCGTGCGTGGTGATCTCTCCCGCCACCAGCACCAGGCCGGTGGTCACCGACGTCTCGCAGGCCACACGGCTCTGCGGGTCTTGCGCGAGGAGGGCATCCAGGATGCCATCCGAGATCAGGTCACACACCTTGTCAGGGTGCCCCTCGGCCACCGACTCGGACGTGAACAGATACTTGGGCGAGCGCATCAGGTTGTACATGCGGCGGTATCCTTTCGATAGGTGCTGTGGTCGGCGCAGGACTCAGGTGCCACTGGTCCACGAGGTCAGGTAGGCCCTTTGCGCGTCGGTCAGCTCATCGATGGCCACGTTCATCGCTTGGAGCTTGAGCATGGCGATCTGTTGGTCGATCTCGGGCGGCACGGGGTAGACTGACTTGGTCAGGCGGGCATGGTTCTTGACCATGAACTCGGCGCAGAGCGCCTGATTGGCGAACGACATGTCCATTACACAAGACGGATGGCCTTCGGCGGCGGCCAGGTTGATGAGGCGGCCCTCGCCGAGCACATTGAGGCGGCGGCCGTCGGCCAGTTGGTACTCTTGAACGAACTCGCGCACCTGGCGCACGCTGACCGCCATCTGCGCCAGCGCCTGGAGATTGATCTCGACGTTGAAATGGCCCGAGTTGGCGAGCAGGGCGCCATCCTTCATCCGCTCAAAGTGGGGTACATCGAGCACGTTCAAGTCGCCTGTGGCGCTCACAAAGATGTCGCCCTCGGCGGCAGCGTCGATCATGGGCATCACCCGATAGCCGTCCATGACCGCTTCGAGCGCGCGCAACGGGTTCACTTCGGTGACGATGACATTGGCCCCGTGGCCCCGCGCCCGCATGGCGATGCCGCGGCTGCACCAACCATAGCCCGCCACCACGAACGTCTTGCCCGCCAGCAGCGTGTTGGTCGCGCGGATCACGCCGTCGATCGTGCTCTGGCCCGTGCCATAGCGGTTGTCGAACAGGTGCTTGGTATCCGCGTCGTTCACGGCCACGATCGGGTATTCGAGTTTGCCCTCGGCCTCGAGCGCGCGCAAACGGATCACGCCAGTGGTGGTCTCTTCGGTGCCGCCGATCACGTCGGCCAGCGCGTCACGGCGCGCGCCATGGAGCATCGACACCACATCGGCGCCGTCGTCCATCGTCAGGTGCGGGCGGTGGTCGATCACCGCGGTGATATGCTGGTAATAGGTCTCGTTGTCCTCACCTTTGATGGCGAACACCGGGATCTCGTCTTGGGCCACCAGCGCCGCAGCGACGTCATCTTGCGTCGAGAGAGGGTTCGAGGCGCACAACACCACGTCGGCGCCGCCGGCTTGCAGCGTGCGCATCAGGTTGGCGGTCTCGGTGGTCACATGTAGGCATGCCGACACGCGCAAGCCGTTGAACGGGCGCTCTTGGGCCATACGCGCGCGAATCTGCCGGAGCACCGGCATCTCGCGCTCGGCCCATTCGATGCGGCGCACGCCTTGCTCGGCGAGCCTCAGGTCACGGATATGATACTCTCTCACGGATCTTCCTTTCCACGGAGTTATAGGGCGCGCGACAGGGCAGCGCACTCGGTGTGGGTGGGCGAGTCGAAATAAGTCAGGCAGCAAAACTGGCGATAGCGCTCGTCGATCTGCTCGCGATCGAGCCGACGCAGTTGGTCGATCGAGAAATCTTGCACGGTGAACGAGGCCACCACCGTGCCATGCACCACAGCGCGCCGCAGGCCGCGTAGCGAGAGGTCCTCGGTCTCAGCGAGATAGCCCATCACGCCGGCCGCGAAGGTGTCGCCTGCGCCCGTGGGGTCGATCACGCTGTCCGTCGGGAACGCGGGCACGAGGAAATAGCGCTCCGCCACCGACTCGCCACGCGTCACGAGCATCGACCCGTGCTCGCCGCGCTTGATGATCACGGCCTTTGGCCCCAGGGCCAGGATATCCTCGGCGCCCGCCAACAGGTCTTGTCGTTGTGTGTAGAGGCGTACCTCGGACTCGTTGAACAGCACCAGGTCCACCAAGGACATCGCTCGCGTCAGGCTCTCGCGCTTGGAGGTGATCCAAAAGTTCATCGAATCCAACGCGGTGAGCCGCGGCGCGCGCATCTGCTGCAACACCTCGATCTGCAGATCGGGGTCGATGTTGGCCAAGAAGACGTATTCGGACGCCGCGTTCTGCGCCGAGATCGCCGGGTGAAAGTCCGCAAAGACGTTGAGCTGGGTGTCGAGCGTTTCACACTCGTCCATGTTCTCGCGATAGCGCCCCGCCCAATAGAACGTCCTCCCGGGCACACGTTGCAACCCGCTCGTGTCGATGGACCGCGATGCGAAAAAGTCCAGATGCTCGGCGTCGAAATCCTCGCCGACCACCGCTACCATGCGGACATCAGTATAGAGGCTAGCTGCAGCCGAAAAGTAGGTGCAAGCGCCGCCGAGTGTGCGCTCGCGCTTGCCCTTGGGCGTCTCGACGCTGTCGAGCGCCACCGACCCGACCACCAGGATGCTCAAGCGTCCCCTCCCTCCGTTACAGGCTCGGCCGTGTCTGGCGCGTCGTCAGCCGCCTGCTCCTTTTGATCTCCACTGACGTATCTTTGTTGCATCGTTTTGGCCACATCGCGGGTGAGATCCAAGATGTGCTCGGCGAGCTCGACGTCGAGCGACCCCAGGCCACACGAGGGTGACACCAGCCCGCGCTGCACCAGCACCTCGCGAGGCAGCCCGCGCGCTGCTAGGGCGTCTATGCCCTGCTCGATGCGTGCCACGAGGCTATCGACCGTCTCCCAACGCGCCGCATAGCCCGCCGGGATCATGCCCCAACAAAAGATGCCGCCTCGCTCGATGAACGCGCTCAATGGCTCGGCATAGTCGAGCAACGAGCTCATATAGTCATAGGCGTCCCAGCTGAGCAACTGCACCGAGGTAGCCAGAATGACCGACCAATCGGTGGCGCCGCAGCAGTGCACGCCCTTGATGCCCGTGATGCCCGCCAGCACCTCGTTAAAGAGCGCAATGGCGTGCTCGCGCGAAAGCGGCACGAACGAAGAGCCGAACGACGCCATGTACGGCTCGTTGAGCACCATGATCGTCTCGGGCGCCACCTGGCGCAAAGCGTGCTCTTGCCAAGAGACCTTGAGCCGCAGGTGCTGCGCCGTGGCCTCTTCGAGGACATGGTCATACAAGATGGGGCGGTGCTGCTCATCGAGCATGGTCAGCGACCAGCTCACCGGCCCGGTGATCTCACCCTTGACCGCCACCGGGGGGTGTTCGCCCACGGGCCGACGAAGCAGCGCATCGAGGCCCAGCGCATGGCCGGGGCTGATGCGGCCATAGTCGATGTCGTCGTTCAGATAGGCCAGGCGCAGCGCCCCGAGCTCTCGATCGAGGATGGCGCCGTGCTCGACAAAAGAGGTGCCGGCGTCCTCGCGCAGACCCGGAAAGCCCTCGGCGAACAGGTTGTACATGTTCTCCAAGGGCGAGCGGCGCGGCAGCTGCGGCCAGCTGGGCAAGTCAGGGAAGCGAGCGAGCACCGCCTCGATGGCCGTCGTCTCGTCGGGGTAGGGCAGGCCATCCAGTAGGATGGCCTGCCAGGCAGGCGTGAATGTCACCGCGTCACCCTCTCTTGCACAAAAAAACTCCCCTTGACGGGGAGACGGTTAGCGCTCCCTCATCTTTCAGGCTCAAGACGCCTGCCGGACTTGGCACCTCAGACGTATTCGTCCAGGTTGCCGGGGTTTCACAGGGCCAGGTCCCTCCACCCCTCTCGATGAGCTGTGCTATTTGCCCTTGATGGTATCACAGGGTGTAGCGTGTGTCAAAGACTCGGCGTGATGTGAACATCACCCCGTGCGCCTCCGCCGGGCACGCCTCCGCGCCGAGAGAGTCAAGACCAGAGCCAGCAGGCCCAGCGCCGCGATGGCGCCCGCGGCCAGTTCGCTGATGCCCCGCCAATCGTACTCCTCGGCGGTGTAATCGAGCGTGCGCGTCTCGCCCATGCCGACCTGCCAGCGAGGCGCATCTTGCGCGTCGCCAACGTTGAGCGCGCCATCGAGCATGTACAGCCAGTGCAGGTTGTCGGGCACGGTGGCCCATAGCGTCGACTGCTCGCTAAGGGCCAACAAGGCCAGCTCGTGAGCCGTTGCGCTCTCGGCCGCGTCTCTCTGAGCGTGCAGCTCGACCAGCCACCAGTGCGCATAGTCTGCGCCGCTTTGCCAGGCCGTCGCCAGAGGAGTGGTATCGACCACCTCACGATAGGCTTCAGTGCGGCCCCAAAGACTCGTCTCGATCTGCCACGCCTCGGTCTGCCCCCGCCAGGGAGCCGCCAACAGCTCAGCGATGAGACTGCCGCGCACCTCGAGCGCGGCCACCAGGTCTGCCCGCGCCGCCGCGAGCGTGGCCAGATCGGGATACGCCAGGCTGATCGTCACCTCGCGCCGACCGCCATCGGCGTGCACCGTCGTCGACAGCGCCGGCCCAGCCACTGCCGCCAAGTCGGCCAGCGCGGCCTGGATCTCGGCGTCCGTCTCGGCGGCCACGGGAGCATAGAGCGCCAGCTCATAGGTCACCGTGCGGCGCTCAGGCGCCAGTAGGACGGTCGTGCGCGCATATTCGATGGGCGGCGCAAAGCGAGCCAGCTCCTGCGCCACCGGCAACTGGTCGGCGTCTTGGAGCAGGGCGATCGCCTCGGCCACCTGCCCCTGGCGGGCCAGATCCAGGCCCCACTGTAACATGAACTCGTCTTGCGCCTGGGCGATCGCCTCGCTGGGAGCCACCTCGGCGGCCCGCGCTAGGTAACCCAGCGCACTCTCAGGATCGCCAGCGGCGTGAGCGTCGAGCGCCGCCTGATGATACGCCTCGCCGAGGGCCTGGCGTGCGCTCTCCTCCGCCGGGTCGAGCGCCAGCACCGCCTCGAGCTGGTCGATCCCCAGCAGCAAATAGTTCAGCCGACGATCCGCGCGCCGCTCAGCCAACCCGAGATACGCCTGCGCGAGCGCCTGGCGGCAGGCCAGGTCGTCTGGGGCCGCCTGCACGGCATCGTCGAGCGCCCAAAGCAGGCGGGGCACCAGCTGCTCTTCAGCGGCAGACAGCGGCTCAGTCGACTGCACCCGCGCCAACGCCTGAGTGATCGGCGCCGAGCCGCACGTAGCTGCTGGGTCGTCGCTGGCCGAAGCAAGCGCCGCGGCCAGTGCTGGGTTGAGCACCGTCCACGAGAGGTCGGTGTCGGGCGCAGTCCAGTTCCAGACTGCCGTCCGACCCTGTTGCCGCTGTGGCGCCGGCTCGATTTGCACATTGGCCCCAGCGGTAAGGGCCGGCCAGGTGAGCTCGACATGGATCGTGTCCACCTTGCCCCAGCCTCGGGCTTGGGTGAGGGCCACCTTGCCCGAGAGGACGGGCACCTCGACTGGATCGAGGGTCAGCACCGCCGTCAGCTGGGCCTGGCCACGCGGCTCGATTCGCGCCACAGTGCCGTCGCCCGCTACGTTGACCGTCGCGCCCGTGGCGGTGAGGCTGGTCAGGGTCGCCGCACAGTCGCGAAGGCCCAGCCGCAGTTGAGCGGCGGCCACCTCATCGTTGTTCACCACATAGAGCTGCTGCTCGCTCGCCAGGGCGCAACGGCCTTGGTCGCAGTGCAGCTCGGCCGTGACGCGCAGCGCTTGGAGCTGCGCCGAGCCGGCGCCGTCGAGCGGCACGACCACGGGCAGACACAAGCCATCCCCGTCGGCCGCCACGGTTGCGGCACTCCCCAGGCCCGCCACCCAGAGGATGGCGAGCCAGAGCAGCGAGCGCCAGGTAGGGAAAGAGATCTTCATGCGTATGCGGCTCGTTCCATCATCCCTGCCGAGAGCGCGAGGGCGACCGTCAGACGGGCAAGCCGCGCATCTAGAGCAGCGTCTCTTGCGAGGCTTGCGCTTCGTCGGTGGCGGTGCTCGTGCCCGAGATCACATCCTGGATGTTGTGTTCTTTACACCACTCGGCAAAGTCCGCCTCGATCGCGTCGGTCCACTTGGTGTCCATCTGCGAAGATGTGTAGATACCCTCGCGTAGCCGCTGGTGGCTAAACGCCTCACGCAGGTGCGTGCGCTCGGCATTCGTGAGCACCTCTTCGGCCAGGTGGGGCGGCACAAAGAGCACCCCCTCATAGGTGCCGATCACGATATCTCCCGGCATACAGGTGGCGTTGCCGATGCGGCAGGGCGTGTTGAGGCCCACCAACGTCACATCGCGGATGGGCGTGGGGTCCATACCGCGGCAGAACGTGTTCAGCCCGGGGATCTCGAGGATCTGCTGGGCGTCGCGGATGCCGCCATCGATGACCTGCGCCGTGCCGCCGGTGCGCGTAGCGATCGCCGTGGACAGGTTCGCGCCCGAGAAGGTGCCGAACACGACCTTGCCGAACAGGTCGATCACGATCACATCATCCGGGCGGAGCGTCTCGATGACCCACGAGTTCATCGCGCCGATGCGGCCCTCCTGCTCGTGGCCATAGGCCATCAGATAGTCGTGCAGATCCGGGCGCTGCGGCACGAACACACCGGTGACGGCGCGCCCGATCACGATCTTCTCTGGGTGCAGGTTGAGCCAGTTGCCCTCGAACTGAAAGTGATAGTCATGCGCCCACAGCACCGACCAGGCCTCTTCGAGCACGATGTTGACCCGACGTAGCCGGGCGATGATCTCGTCCGACACCTTGGGCCGCCCATCCTCGAAACGTTCTCCCTGCCACAGCGGCGTCAACTGGATGATGTCTTCGCGGTTATTGAACTTCATGCGACTCCCTCGGGCGTGATCCTGTCGACGGCGCCAGTATGCGCCACTACCTCTCGCTGTCAAGTGCCCGGCGCCCCTGCCCAGGCCCCTCGATCCGCTCGCTTGTGTCTGCACAGCAGCGGGGGTACAATGGGGCCGTTATCGGAAACTGACGATATCCAGAGACGGGTGGTGGCCTTGGAAGAAGAAGCATCTCTCAAGCGCAAGGCTGCGCTGACCGGCCGTCCCAGCTATCATACCAGCATTGTGGTCTATCGCACCCTGTGGGTGATCATCAACGCGCTCATGCGCGTGGTCTATCGCTACCGCGCCAGCGGCCGCGAGAACATGCCTCGCCATGGCCCGGTGATCATCGTGGTGAATCACCTTCACCTCATCGATCCCGGGGCGGTGGTGGGCGCCGTCTCGCGGCAAATCGTCACCTTGGCGGCAGACAAATGGCGCATCGAATCGCCCTTGATCCATTGGTTTCTCAAGCGCGCCGGCGCCATCTTTGTCAATCGTGGCGAGGTAGATCGCAATGCGCTGCGGCAGTGCCGCGATGTGCTCGAACACGGCCTGGCCCTGGCCATCGCGCCCGAGGGCACGCGCAGCCGCACGGGCCAGCTCCAGCGGGCCAAGGCGGGCGTCGCCTACATCGCGCATCAGGCCGATGCCGTCATCGTGCCCATCGGCGCGTGGGGGCAAGAACACCTGTCTGACTGGCGACGGTTGCATCGCCCCTCGTGCCACACTGTCATCGGCAAGCCCTTCCGCCTGGACTTTAGCGAGGGCCGCGTCACCACTGAGCGGCTGCAACAGCTGGCCGATGCGGCCATGATCCAGGTCGCACGTCTGTTGCCGCCCGAGTATCGTGGCTATTACGCCGACCAAGTTGCCGCGCTCGGCCCCGACGAGCTCCCCGCGGGGATCATTCCCGTGGCCGCGGAGGCACTGTGAGCGACTATCGGGTCGCAGTCGAGATCGAAGAGGCCTCTGGTGCTGCGCTCAGTCCGGCGGTCGTCGAACGCATCGTCGTCGCCACGCTAGAGGCAGAGGCCGTCGAGCCGACCGCGGGCGTCTGGGTGCGCATCACCACCGATCAAGAGCTCGCCGAGCTGAACCAGGCCTATCGCAGCGTCGAGGGGCCAACGGATGTGCTCTCTTTCCCCACTTTGGCGGCTGGCGACGAGTGGGTCTCTGCGCCCGATCAGCCCGTCGAGCTGGGCGACATCGTCATCTCCTGGCCGCGCGTTGTCGAGCAGGCCGCCGAAGAGGGGCATCCCGCCGACGACGAGCTGGCGCTGCTGTTGGTGCATGGCTGCCTGCATCTACTGGGCTACGATCACCTGGATCCGGCCGACAAGCAACGCATGTGGGCGCGGCAAGAGGCGATCTTGGCGGCACTTGGCATTCACCTCACGGTGGAATAGACTCTTGAGCATGGATGCATTGCGTCGTGTTGACGGCCGCGCTGCCGCTGAGCTGCGGCCGGTCGAGATCCTCACCGGGGTTGCCCCGGCCGCCAATGGCTCGGCTCTCATCCGCTGTGGCCACACCCAAGTCGTGTGCGCCGCCTCGATCGTGCCCTCTGTGCCCGACTGGATGGTGGGGCGCGGTGTAGGCTGGATCACCGCCGAGTACGCGATGTTGCCCTACGCCACCCAGCCACGCTCCAAGCGCGAGCTTGAACGCCTCTCTGGTCGCACCCAAGAGATCCGCCGGCTCATCGGGCGCTCGCTGCGCGCGTCGCTCGACCTCGCGCTGCTCGGTGAGCGCACGGTCTATATCGACGCCGATGTGCTCCAGGCCGACGGCGGCACGCGCACGGCTTCGATCACCGGTGGGTGGGTTGCCTTGGCCCTCGCGCTACGCGGCCTGGTCGCCGCTGGTGAGCTCCCCGACACAGCCCTGCTCACGCCCGTTGCGGCGGTGAGCGTAGGCCTCTATCAGGGGCAGGCGATCCTCGACCTGTGCTATCAAGAAGATGTCCATGCCGAGGTCGATCTGAACGTGGTCATGGACGGGCAGGGGCGTCTGATCGAAGTGCAGGGCACGGCCGAGGGCCAGGCCTTTCGTCGGGAGCAACTCGACGCCATGCTCGATCTGGCCGAGGTGGGCATCGCCACACTGCTCACTCGGCAACAGGCGGTCCTACAGGTCGCCTAGCGTCCCTCGCTCTGCGAAGGCGCTGAATCAATCTAGCGTTAGGGAGGACGATGTGAGACCGACCCGTGAACAGGCCTGGGCGCTCCTGAACCAATACACCCAGAGCCCCAGCCTGATCAAACATGCCCTGGCGGTCGAGGCCGCGATGCGCACGTATGCCCAGCAGTTCGGCGAAGATGAGGACTTGTGGGGCATTACCGGCCTGATCCATGATTTCGACTATGAGCAGCACCCAACGCTCGAGGAGCACCCGCTGGTGGGTTGCGCTATCCTCACCGAGCTGGGTTGGCCGCAAGAGATCATCGATGCCGTCAAGGGCCATGGCCGGCACCTCGACGTGTCTCGCGACACGCCGATGGCCAAGACCCTCTTTGCCGTCGACGAGCTCACTGGCCTGGTCATTGCCTGCGCATTGGTCCGGCCCAGCAAGAGTCTGGCCGACCTCACGGCCAAGTCGGTCAAGAGCAAGTGGAACGACAAGGCGTTTGCCCGCGGCGTGAGCCGCGAGGATATCGAACAAGGGATGGCCGAACTGGGGGTCGACCGCACCGCGCACATCACCACCGTGATCGAGGCGCTCCGCACCGTCGCGGGCGAGCTAGAGCTCGACGGCAGGCTGGCGGCTGCGCAGTGACATCGTGCAGCCAGACGACATGAACACCCAACAGCATCTGAAACGGTGCCCTCATTGTAGAGAGCATCTGCCTCAAGGCGCAACCCTCTGCCCAAGCTGCGGCCGAACCGTGGCCAGGCAGGCCGGCGATCGCTGCGCGGTGTGCGGGGCCCAGCTCGAACCTGCGCAAGAACAGTGCCCAGTTTGTGGCGCTGAGCGGCGCTCGGTGCCCACGCGGCATGCCTCCACCCTAGTGAGCGTCGGTGCAGGGCTGCTGCTCCTCGTCGCCGTCGTCGTGCTTGGGGCGAGGTTGCGGCCTACCCGTGGGGTGGCCGCTACCGGCGACGCGCTCATTGACGCTGTCAACCAGCCAGCCGGGGCGCTCGCCGCGCGCGAGGTTTCCGGCACACCGACCGAAGCCGCCGGCGCCGTGAGGCCCACGCTCGTGGCTGACGACACGCCGACCTCTACGCCGAGTTCGACAGCCATGGCGGACCCGACCGCCACGCCTACCGCGATGGCCTCACCTGCACCTACCAACGCAACCTATGTGGTGCAAAAGGGCGACACGCTGCTGGGGATTGCCCTCGCACATGACGTCTCTCTCGATGAGCTGCTCGCCGCCAACGGCCTCGACGACAACGCCGTGCTCGCGATCGGGCAGGAGCTCTCGCTGCCAGGCGGCTCGCCCTCGGCCGAGGCCCCAGAGATCGCCGCCGCTCCGCCGGAACCCACCGCTGCGCCTGCAACGCCCGTGGTCTACACCGTCGCCTCGGGCGATACGCTGATGAGCATCGCCAGCGCCCACGGGATCGGTTGGCAGGAGCTGGCCACAGCCAATGGCCTCAGCCAAAAGAGCGTGCTGAGCATCGGCCAGGAGTTGACCATACCGGTGACGCCCACCGCGGCGGCGCCTGTGGCGACTATAGAGCCAACCACCGCAGAGGCCGAGGCGACACCTACGCCCCTGCCCACCGAGGCCCCCACGGCCACACCGGCCGTCGTGACCCACACCGTGGCCAAGGGAGATACGCTCGGCAAGATCGCCGTGCAATACGACGTTTCTGTCGATGAGATCGCCGCAGCCAACGGCATCAGCACCACCGCGATGCTCAGCATCGGCCAGGCCCTGGTCATTCCGGGGACGACGCCCGAAGCGACCATCGCGCCCAGCCCAACCGCCACTGAAGTGCCCTCGCCCACGCCCACACGGTCGCGGGTCTCGGCAGCCTCGGCAGGGCCTCAGGCCCCGCGGCTCAAGTATGCCGCGCCAGAGCTCCTCTCGCCCACCAATGGCGCCCGCTTCGTCGGCGCCCAAGACGCACCCCTCCTCTCGTGGGTGAGTGTGGGCATCCTCGAAGAGGGCGAGTGGTATCGCCTGCGTGTTTGGACGACCGCGGGCAAGAACGACCCACAGGTCATCTGGACCCAGGCCACTTCCTGGCGGCTGGATCCGACACTACGCCCAGAGGGCGGTGCGGAATACCACTGGCAGGTGCAAGTAGCGACGCGCACCGACGATGGCGCGCTCGGCCAACAGCTGAGCGACCTGTCAGCCAAGCGCACGTTCACCTGGCGCTAACTCGGCGCAGCCCCGCACTAGCAAGCTAGGGCGGGGCGCGTGACCTCCCTCGCGCCGGGTCAGCGCCGTGCAGAGCGTCGCGCTACCTCCTTGTGCCTGATCACAGCCGTCTCCGCATCGCCTAAACCAAGTCCCGGCCTATCGCCGCTAGGACGACGCCTCGTTATGCCTTCGATCATTTGAACAGTGCTTGACGGATGTGCATTGCCAAGATAGCATACGAGCGTACAAATGATCGGCCATGATCATGGTGAAAAGAGGCCGTGATGAGCGACAACGACGTCGAACAGAGTCTGCTCTTCAAGGTTGCCCAGGCCTACTACCTGGAAGGGGCCACGCAAGAAGAGATCGGGCGGCGGTTTGGGCTGTCGCGCATCAAGGTCTCGCGCCTGCTGAAAAGGGCGCGCGACGAGCACGTGGTACAGATCACCGTAGCGGCGCCTAGTGGATCGCTGGCCGAGGCGGAGCAACAGCTGGCCAACCACCTTGGCCTCGATGAGCTCGTCATCGCCGACATCAACGCCTTCGATGGCCCGACCGTGACCCGTGCCTTGGGCGCCGCGGCCGCTCCGGTGCTCCTGCGGCACCTCGACGGGCGCGCCACCCTGGCCGTGAGTGCCGGCTCGGCGCTCTCGGCGGTCGTCGACGCTCTGCCGCGGCGCGTATGGCCTCAAGTCACCGTGGTCCAGATGCTCGGCGGGGTGGGGCGCGCCGACGCCGAGACTCAAGGGGCCGACATCGTGCGACGCTTGGCCGCCACATTGGGCGCGCGGCCCCAGATGCTCGCCTCGCCTGGAATCGTCGCCACGCGACAGGTACGCGACGCGCTGCTCAGCGATCCCCAGGTGTTCGACACGCTCTCTCGGGCCGCGGGCGCGCAGGTGGCCCTCGTGGGCATCGGTATCCCCGCCCAGACGTCGTCACGGCTCGGCCAGGGCGCCATTCTCACCGCGGCAGATGTGGACGAACTCGCCGCTCACCACGCGGTCGGCGACATCGCGCTACGCTTTTTCGACGGTGACGGGCAGCTCGTCCACACCAGCCTGGATCAGCGCATCATCGGCCTCGAACACGAGCAGATCCGCCGCATCCCCTGCGTCATCGCCGTAGCCGGAGGCATGGCTAAGCTGGCCGCCATTCGCGCCGTGCTCAAGGGGCACCTGGCCAACGTGTTGGTGACCGACGTCTACGTCGCGCGGCGCATCTTGGAGGAGGTCGAGCGAGGCCAGCTCTAGGCTCGCTGAGTCTCGACGGCCACGGCAGTAGTGGGTATACTAGGGATGAGCTGAGGTCGATCGGCGTGCACTCTAGTGGAGAGGGCGTGATGAGCACACCTGAGCAAATCGTCAAACGTACTGGCGCAGTGGTGCCCTTCAATCGAGATCGCATCACCAACGCGATCTATCGCGCGGCCGTGGCGGTGGGCGGGCGCGATCGCGAGCTAGCCGAGCGCCTCGCCGACCAGGTCGTGGCGTTGGTGGCTCAGCAGTGCCCGCCCGGCACGATCCCCACCGTTGAGGATGTGCAGAACATCGTCGAGAAGGTGCTCATCGAGAACGGCCACGCCAAGACCGCCAAGGCCTACATCCTCTATCGGGAGGATCGCGCTCGACGCCGCGCCGAGCGCGATCGGCGCGAATCTCAGGCGCAGGAATGCATCCCCTGGAAAAAGCTCTGGGAGGTGCTCAACTGGGCGGTCGACCACGACCTGCACACCATCGAGCACCTCAACCAGCGGCTGGCGAGGGGTGAGTGGGCAGACGTCATCCGCGAGAGCGACGCCGCCTACGAGGCCGACATCGCCAACGCGGCCGCGCAGATCGCCGAGCGCCGTGGCGAGATCCGCGTGGTCATCGTCGCCGGCCCCTCTTCCTCGGGCAAGACGACCACGACGGCCAAGCTCAGCCTCATGCTGCAACAGAGCGGCTTGCATCTGGTGCCGTTGACCGTCGATCACTATTTCTATGACCTGGCCCTGCACCCGCGAGACGAGTATGGCGACTATGACTATGAGACGCCCCAGGCTCTCAACCTAGAGCTGATCAATCAACACCTGACGGCGCTGATTGCGGGCGAGCGGGTCTTGTTGCCCTATTATGACTTTAAGACGGGCGAGCAACATCTCGAACACACGCCCCTGCAGATTGGCAAAGAGGACATCATCCTCATCGACAGTCTGCATGGCCTCTATGCGCCCATGACCGCGAGCCTGCCGATCGAGGCCAAGTACCGGCTCTATATCGAGCCGCTCCTGCAGATGAAAGATGCGCGTGGCGAGTTCGTCCGCTGGACTGACCTGCGCCTCATGCGTCGTATGGAGCGCGATGCGTCGCACCGCGCCTACAATCCCCAGCGCACGCTAGAACACTGGCACTATGTGCGGTCGAGCGAGCTGCGTAACATCGTCCCCTACATCAACACAGCTGAGACGATAATCAACAGCGCCTTGCCCTACGAGCTGCCCGTCATGAAGCGCCGGCTCCAAGACTCGTTTGCGCGCTGGGCCGTGCAATACGACCACGACCCCCTGCGCGAGGATGCGGCCGATCGCGCCAAGCGCGTGTTCAATCTGCTGCAACAGGTGGCGCTGCCGGGGCCGGAGGAGGCCATCCCCGGGGAATCGCTCCTGCGCGAGTTCATCGGCGGGAGCGTCTATGACGTCTACTAGGATGCGGCTATAGATCGACGCGGTAACGACACTTGCGCTCTTCGCCGGGGCCATACACCGGATCGCCCCTGGGCACATCCACCGTCTCGACGAGCACGCCGCCGACCAGCTCACAGGTGCGACGTGAGGCATAGTTGTCGGGGTTGCAGGTGATCCAGATGCTCGTCAGCCCGTGCGCCCGCGCCAGGTCGAACAGAAGGCGGCAGCTCCTGGCCGCATAGTGATGTCCCCGATGCTGCGGCACCACGCTATAGCCGATATGCCCTGCATAGAGGCGGATGTGGTCGTTGTTGCTGATCCTCAAGCTGATGCCGCCCAACACCTTGCCCGTTTCCGTATGACGCATCTCAAAATGATAGGCGGGCACCCAGCCTCGTACCGGATCGGGCGCGCTGGTCGCAACTAGCACCAATTTGAGATCGCCATCGACCAGCTCGCCTGGCTCGTGAAACTCAAAGCGGTCGCGCGTCAGCGGCAACACAGCCTTCTCCCCCGGCGGCTCTCGCCCGTTCCGAGCGACCCATAGCATCTGGCCAGAGCCGGGCCGTTCACCAGAGCGAATCCTGGGTCGGTCGATCGCCGGCCTCTCCGCGATAGAGGCGCGTCTCGTGCATGAGGCTCTCTCCGGTAAAGGCGCCCTGGCCACCCTCGGCGGCCAGCTGCTCCGAGGCGCCACGCACGGTCGCATCCATCTGGTCTGCATGGTGGACGAGCAGTGCTTCGAGCGTCATCGGGAGCACCGGCGAGCCGTATTCCAGCTTGCCGTGGTGCGCCAGGATGGCATGGATCAACCGACGCCTCAGCTCGGCGTCGAACCCTTCGATCTGCATCATCGCCCGCTCCACGCGGATGGCGCTCATGTACAGATGGCCCCACAGGGCGCCATCGGTGGTCACCGCAAAGGTGATGGGGTCATAGGCGTCGATCTTGCCGACATCGTGCAGCAGCGCGGCCGTCACGAGCAGATCCTGGTTGACCTCATCATACCCGCGCGCCGACTCGAGCGCGAGGCGCACCACCGCAAGCGTGTGCTCCAGCAGGCCACCGACCGTGGCGTGGTGCAGAGACTTGGCCGCCGGCGCCACCACAAAGGCATCATAGGTGGCCTTGTCAAATACCTGGGTGACGAGGGCGGACAGCTGGGGGTTCTCGATGCCATCGCACAGGGCGGTAAATTCGAGCTCCATCTCGGCGCGCGGGCGCCGCGCCATGGGCAGGTACTCTTCCAGATGCACCAGCTCGGTAGGCTCGATGCGCTCCAAATTCAGCTGCACCTGCTCGCGGAACTCGCCCACACGCCCCGTCACGAGCACGCCGCGCCCCACCACAAGCGAGTCGACTACATACGCGGGCACATCAAAGAGCACGCCGGGGATGGTGCCGGTGCGGTCGGCCAGCGTCACGCGCAACATCGCGCCGCCTGTGCGGGTAGTGGTCACCGACTTGTCACGCAGCAGATAGGCCTGCTTGGTGACCGAAGCGCCGACGCGCAGTTGCGCGATAGAGAGCCTTGGCAAGATGATCCTCCTCTCGATCGGGCCTACCTGCCGCTGAGTGGCAGACCATGGATCTGGGCGACCTTGGCGATCAAGCCAGTGATGTCGGGTTCGCGGCGAGGCGAGGGGCCAAGTTCGTCGGGATAGGGCTCGCCGAGCATCGCTGCGAGCGTGGCACAAACGCCATGGGCCAGGGCGTCGAGCCGATAGCCGCCCTCCAGCACAGCCACAGCCTTGCCGCCACAATAGCGGTCGGCATAGTCCATGAGCCGCGAGATGAGCCAATGGATCCCCGCCACCGAAACCTGCAGATGCGCCAATGGGTCGCTCCAGTGCACATCATAGCCCGCACTGATCAACAGCAGGTCCGCGCCAAAGCGCTCGAGAGCGGGGAACACCAGCCCCTCGTACACCCGCCGCCAGCCGATATCCCCCACGCCAGCGGGCAGGGGGATGTTGATCTCTTTGCCCATCCCCGAGGCGATGCCCACCTCATCGAGGGCGCCCGTTCCCGGAAAGAGCGGGTGTTCGTGGGTCGAAATATACAAGACGCGAGAGTTGCTCTCAAAGGCCTCGGCCGTGCCATTGCCGTGGTGTACGTCGAAATCGACGATCGCCACGCGCCGGGCCAGCCCCTCGTGCAGGATCGCCGCCGTGGCGATGGCGATGTTGTTGAACAGACAGAAACCCATCGCGTCGCGACGGGTGGCATGGTGGCCGGGTGGGCGCACGAGAGCCAGGCCACGATCGAACTCACCTCGGCACACGCTGCGCACCAGGTCGACGGTGCCGCCGGCCGCCAACAGCGCTGCCTTGTATGAGCCAGCACTGAGCACCGTATCATAGCCCAGGGCGCCGCCACCCAGCGCGGCCATCCCTCGCACGGCATAGATCAGCGACTCGTTGTGCACCAACGTCAGTTCACGTTCGGTGGCTGGCCGTGGGGTTACCATCGTCACCCGGCGCAGCAGGCCCGACTGTTCGAGCTCAGCCATGATCGCCTGGAGCCGCCGTGGCGACTCGGGATGCGCCCCCGTCTCATGCTCCAAGAACTTGTCGCTATAGAGCACCCCTACTCGCATGGCAGCCCCCCGGAACCATGATCCGCGCGTAGCTGACCTTGATTATAGGCGGCACCGGCGCCAGCGAAAAGCGCCGCCTCCACGGGTGGCGTTTGGCTCTCATCCCTCTCAGAAGCTGGTCGCGATGGCCTGGCCCGGCGACACGCGCCTTGGAAGGCCGCCTTGCGGGTGCTATAATCGCGCTGTTCCGCGGCGGATCGCGGGAACGAGCAGGAGTGCGAGGTGTATTCGGTTCGTCTCGATCATGTCAGCAAGAGCTTTGCGCGACACACGACGCAGCCACGTTCGTTTCAAGAGGTGTTCCTAAGTGTGTTGCGGGGTGAGCACCTCGCCCGCGCCGAACGCTTCGAGGCCTTGAGTGACGTGTCTCTTGGGGTGAATGCCGGTGAGGCCGTG
>JBDKSN010000123.1:0-10470 GCA_039680625.1 Anaerolineales bacterium
CCTGTAGTGGGCCGACCTGGGGCTGGCCGGGCTGGCGACGCAGGGCGCCGATGTGCTTCTGGCTCGCTGGCGACCGCGGGAGAGGGACCGTTGGCCGTTGGCCTGGGTAGCCGTGGGGCTAGCGGGAGCTGCGGTAGTGGCGGTCGCGGCTGCGCCCGGCCTCGATGGCGCCGTGACGGTCTGGCGGTGGTTGCCCTTGCTCTGGGCAGCCGCGGTGGTGTTACTGATGGCCGCTACAGGCGCGATTGGACGAGAGCTGTGGGGTGGCTTGGCGCTGATCGTACTCGTGTGCGATCTCGCAGCCCACGGCGTCGTGCTCGAGCGCTCGTTCCACACCTCGGCACCGATCGAGCAGGTGCGCCAGGCGCCAGCCGTGGTCGCGGTGCTCGAAGAGGCCGATGCGGGGCGGTTCTATGTCAAAGAAGAGATCTTGCCGGCGCTGTCGGTGATGCAGGGCGCGCTCTATCCCAACGCAGCAGTAACCTATGGGCAGAGCAGTGCGAACTTGTACATGCCCCTGATACCGCGCAGCTACCTGGCCTGGACCGACACCATGGACGCTGAGGCTCTCAATCGGGCGGGCATCACACACTATCTCATCCCCCAACTGCTGCCGGTCGATGCCGCAAGCGAGCTCTATGATGTCTACAACCCGTTTGCCGCACTGCCGTATAACGAATGGATCGCGCTCGACTCTGTGGATACTCAAGGGGTAGAGATCGAGTCGTACTTGAGCCATGCCGCCGACCTGGCGGATGGCACGTTGGCGGCCGAGGTCGTTTTTCGCGATGTGGAGGGTGCAGAGCTGCGGGTGCCGGTGCGCGTTGGCTTGGAGAGCGCCGAGTGGGCCTATGAGCGCGAGGATGTGGCGGCAAAGGTGCGCCATCAGTTGGCCCCCGTAGCGCATTCGTGGCCGGCGCGGTCTGGTTACTTGCCCTGGGAGCATATCGGGCATACCTACCGCGCATGGGCTGCGCTAGGCCACACCGTCACGGCTGTCAAGATCGTGCCGACGCTGCCCGAGGCCTATGTGCGTATCGAAGAGATCACCCTGGTCAGGGCGGATGGGGTGAGGCAGTCGCTGCGCCAGACGATCGGTCAGGGGCGACACGAGATCATCTATCGCAGCGAGGATGTGTTGGTCTATGCCAATGAAGACGCGTGGCCGCGGGCGTATAGCGTGCCTTGGAGCCAAGTCGCCGTCGATGGGCGCCAAGTTTCGCTTGCCGGGGTGACGCACGATGAGGCGACAGCCGTGGACATCATCGAGTATACGGATATGGCCGTCGACCTGCACTTGCGAGCCACCGAAGAGAGCCTGCTCGTGTTGAGCGATCTCGACTATCCCGGATGGGTCGCAACCATCGATGGAGAGGATGCGCCGATCTGGCGCGTCGATGGCGTTGTGCGCGGCGTGCGCGTCTCGGCGGGTGAGCATGAGGTATTGTTCCACTATCATCCGTTGCACTGGCTTCAGTGGTAGACGAACAGAGACGCCCGATGTATAATCGCAAGCAAGAGTGGGGAGACCATGCGGCCATTGAGCCGCACAATAGGAGGTTCCCATGAAAGTCTTTAACCGCATCGTCGTGGTGATCGGCATACTGCTCGGGCTTGCCGGATCACTGTTCGTGCTCCTCTACCCGATCCAGGCGGCAGAGGCGGCGCAGGCCGTGGTGGCGCAATTCGAAGAGGCACTCTTTGATGCGCGCTTCCAGACCCTGTTCATCGTCACCATGGTGGTGCTCATCGCGCTGCTGTTGTTCCTGCTCGTGCTCGAGCTGCGCCGCGGCCGCAGAAAGTTCGTGCGCATCCGCACGGAGGGTCCTGCGAAAGCGGTGCTGGGTGTGGATTCGATCGAGCAGAGCCTCGAGTTCCGCATCGATGAGCTGGCTGGCGTGCGCAAGGTGGTGCCGCATGTGCGCAGCCGGGGCAAAGATGTCGAAGTGTCGGTCGACCTGGATACCAGCCCGTCGGTCAATATCCCCGTTTTGACCGACCAGGTGGTGAACCTCTGCCGTGACATTGTGGAGGGGCAGCTTGGCGTCAAGCTTCACGGCAAGATCATGATCAATGTGCATCATGAGCCCTATCCGCGGGGAACGATGCCCCCCACGCAGCCTTTGCCCAAGGGCGCCGAGGCCATTGCGACTCAGCCACGCTTTGTAGAGCCTCAGCCAGCGCCGCGGCCCGAGCCTGCCCCAGCGCGTGAGGCTGCTCTGCCCAAGCCTCCTGTTCAGGCCAAGGCTGTCGCCCAAGAGAAGCCAGCTCCCGCCCCGGTGGCACCGGCGCCGGACGTAACGGAAGAAGCCGAGGCGACGAAGGAACCCTGGTTCCGTCGCCATCATGCAGAGCCAGCCCCGGCTGCGCCGGAGCCCAAGATCGAGATGCCCGCCGAGCCAGAGCGCGAGGCCACCGTGGCCGCGACACCGCCCTCGCAGCCCGGCCCGCGACCCCTGGGTGATCTAGCGCCGCTCACCGACCTGACCGAGACAGCCGCTCCCCCAGCGCAGGCGCCTGCTGGGGAGGAAGACGATCTGGATGATCTGGATCTCTACGACCCGACCGCGCGCGACGAGTAGGTCGAAGGTCACGGGGTGACAGAGAGATAGAGCTCACCGGCATGCGCCCACATGCCGGTGAGTCGTGTCGGTAGGAGCATGTCGACGATCGCGGCGTTGGCTGCTTCTTGGGCCAGCCAGCGCAATGTAGCGGGCAAGGCGCGCCCTCGCCAGGAAAGCGTCTCGAGGCGCAGGCCAGGGCGCTCGGCCGTGAAAGTAGCTGTCAGCAGCCAGCCCTCAGCAACGGTGGTCGACGACTGAAGATAGAGCCGACCATCCTGTAGCCAGACTGTGGCCTCGGGTGCGACAGTCGCGCGTACTAGAGTTGTGAGGTCATGCTCGGTCAAGACGAGCGGCGCACTCACGGGTGTGCTGATCCAGGCCTCGATGTGCGCCTGGGTGACTGCGATGGCCTCGGGCTGTACAGGCCGTGTGGGCCAGCTCGCGGGCTGGCCTTGCTGCTGGCAGCCGGTAACTGCGTTGAGTATACTGAGTAGCAGTAGCAGACGGACGAGGATAGAGAGATTGACACTCCCGCCGCTGGATGACGACGAGATCGAGGGCCTCGTGGAGGCCCTTCTGTTTGTGGCCGATGGCCCTGTGGAGGTCGAGCGGCTGGCGACGACATTGGCCACGACACCAGACCGCATCGAGCAGGCGCTCGTAGCGTGGGAAGCGCGCCATCGAGATGGCGGCCTGGCGATCACGCGCAGCGGCAATCGCCTGCAGATGACGACCCGCCCAACAGCGGCGCCCTTCATCGAGCGCTTCCTCGGCCTGGATGCGGGAGCCAAGCTCTCGCCGGCTGCGATGGAGACCTTGGCGATCATCGCCTACCTCCAGCCGGTCACGCGGGCACGCATTGACGCCATCCGCGGCGTGTCGTCTGCCGGTGTCATCCGCACGCTCATCGCGCGCGAGTTGGTGCAGGTGGTGGGCAGCCTAGAGCAGGCCGGCCGACCAGAGCTGTTGGGCACGACGTTTGGCTTTCTGCAATACCTGGGCCTGACCTCACTCGACGAGCTGCCCAAGCTGCCTCAACTCGAAGAGGCGCTCCAAGCTGGCGCGCTGCCGGCCGAGGGTACGGCAGCTGACGAGATTCCTGACGCAAGCTCCTCAGACGCCTAGCTGATGGCACCGCCGGACTCGAGGCGAGCCATGGTCTCTTCCTCCAGTTTGAGGGATACGCTCTCCGAGACGCCCTGCTCGCCCATGGAGATGCCATAGATCGTGTTGGCGATCTCGATCGTGCGCCGGTTATGGGTGATGACCACGAACTGGCTTTGCCGTGCGTGTTCGAGCAACAGGTCGCGGAAACGCCCGACGTTGGCCTCATCCAAAGCGGCGTCGACTTCGTCGAGAAAGCAAAAGGGCACCGGGCTCGCCTGAAGAAGGGCAAAGACCAAGGCCACAGCCGTCAACGCCCGCTCGCCGCCCGAGAGGAGCGAGAGCGCCTGAGAGCGCTTGCCCGGTGGATGGGCTACGATCTCGACCCCGCTCGTGCTCAGATCCTCGGGGTTCGTGAGCTCGAGATGAGCGCTGCCGCCGTCAAACAGCCGCCGAAAGTACTCGCGAAAGGCGCGATCGACAACCTGGACCGTGGCTGCGAAATCCTGCTCGATGATCTCATCCAGCTCTTGGATGACCTGGCGCAGGGCAGCAATGGCCTCTTGCAGGTCGGCCATCTGCGATTGCAGGAATGCCTGCCGTTCGAGCACGGCCTGATACTCCTGTGGCGCGTCTGGGTTGACGCCCCCCAACCGGCGAATGCGCGCACGCAGGGCGCGCACCTCCTGCTCCAGGCCCTCGGGCACTACCGACACTGCTGGCAGTTCGAGGGCCTCTCCATTCATACCGAGGCGCAGTTGGCGCGACACGGCATCGGGCAGCTCCACTGGCCCGAGCGCACTCTCGATCTCAGTGATCAAGTCGCGCTGGCGCTCGTGCGCCCGGTCGAGGTCGAGCTGGATGCGATGCAGCTCGGTCTCGGCCTCGCGGGCGCGGGTCAGGTGAGCGGCGAGGGCCTCTTCGGCCTGGCGCTGGCGCAACACGGCGCTCGCCTGGAGTTGCTGCACTGGGCCGAGCTGGGCGTCCGCGGCAGTAGCCTCTTGCTCTAGCTTGGCCAGGCGCGCTTGTAGTGCCTTTGTTTGTTCGTGTTCGGCGGCCAACGCGGCGCTGAGCGCGCTGTGTTGGGCCGCCTTGGCATCGAGCTGCTCTTGGTTGAGGCGTGCCGCGTCACGATGGCTGGTCAGAAGCTGTTCTTGGCTAGCGATGGCGCGCTGCGCTACGGCCGCCTGTGTCTCTAGCTCGGCGAGGCGGCGTCGCAGGGCCTCGTCGTTCGCTGCGGTCAAGCGCTCACGCAGATCGGCCAGCGCTGCGGTCTGAGCCTGCTCGTCGGCGGCGAGTGATTCGAGCGCTGCCGTGCACGTCGCCAGATCCTCACGGACGTGCTCGAGCTCGGCCAGCGCCTGGGCGTGCTTGTCGGCCTGCCACTTGCTGTCTTTGTCGGCCACCCGGCGGCTCGCGTCCAGCTCCGCTAGGGCTTGCGCGACCTGTTCTCGCTCGCGGCTCAGGCGTTGGCGCTCTCGGCCGAGCTGGTCGAGGTCGCCACGGACTTGGCTGATGCGCTCGCGCTGCGCGGCAAGCGTGGCCTCGGCCTCGCGCAGCCGCTCCTCGACCTGTGCGATCCGGCCCGGCAGTTCGCGCCAGATGCGCTCTTGCGCCAACAGTTGCGTGTTGGTGCGGCGGGCGCCACCGCTGAGGGCGCCGGTAGGCTGCACGGTCTCGCCGCTGAGGGTGACGATCAGGCTGGCGCCGGTGCGCTCGGCGAGCAGACGGCGCGCTGCCGGTAAGTCGTCGACCAGTAGCACGCGGCCCAAGAGCAGCTCGTATACCGCGCGCAGGTGCTCGGGAAAGCGCACTAGCTCGCTGGCCACGCCGATGACGCCATTGCCCCGGCGTTGGTGCAGCGGGCTATGCGTTTGCAGAGTGTCGAGGGGCAAGAAGGTCGCCCAGCCCGCGCGATCTTGTTTGAGCCGTTCGATCGCGCGCTCGGCGTCCGTCCAGCGCTGGGTAATAATGTTCTGGAGCCGGCTGCCGAGGGCAGCCTCGATGGCCTGCTCGTAGGCCTGGGGTACTTCCATGAGGCTGGCGGCGGTGCCCAAGATGCCCCCCAAGCTCTGGCTGAGCGCAAGGACGTGGCGCACGCCAGGCGCATACTCGGCGCTCTCTTCGCGTTGGCGGGCGAGGGCATTGCGGCGAGCGACGATTTGCGTGCGCTCCGCGGCGATCTCTTCGACCGCAGCTTGGGCAACGCGAGCCTCTTGCTGAGCGGATTGCAGCTCGGCCTCGAGGGTGGCGAGGCGTTCGTCTCCCTGGGCGATGGCCGCCTCGATCTGCTGGCGTTGCTCGGTCAGCGGCGCAATCTGGCCCGCGATCGCCTGCAGGCGTTCTTGCTGAGCCTCTGCCTCGTGCTGGGCGCGCGCGGCGTCCGCAGTAAGCCGTTCGAATCTAGCCCGTAGCTCCTGCTGCCGCGCCTGTTGCTGGGCAACCTGTGCCTGGGTCGCTCGCCACTGCGCCTCACGCGCCTGGACGGCAGCCTGGAGCAAGCCGACGGCTTGATCGACCTCAGCACGGCGCTGGCCCAGCGCAGCGAGTTCTTGTGCCACCGTCTCCTGTTGGGCAACGAGGGCTGCCAAGTCCTGTTCGGCACGAGCCGTCTCTTGGGCGAGGACGCCCTGTCGCGAGGTGAGGGTGTGCTGCTCGCTGGTGATATCGGCGAGTTGGCGCTCGTAAAGGCGTTGCCGCTCAGCCGATAGGGCCACTTGCTGCCGGACCTGTTCAGCGTTCGTACGCTGCGCTGCAACCTCGGCTTGGAGCATGCGCAACCGCTCATCGACCTCGGCCAGTGCCTGAGCCGCTCGCTGCTGCTCGGCTGAGGCGTCTTCACTTTGCTGTTGAGCGGTCGAGAGCGCGACTTGCGCCTCGGCCAGCGTGCGCTCGATGGCCGCCTCTGCTTCGATGAGCTGATGCCAACGGTGCCCGTACCAGATGCGCAGCAGCTCGGTCAGGTCTTGGTCGAGCAGGCGATATTCCTCAGCGCGCTCCGCCTGGCGGCGCAGTTCGGAGACACGCGGACTCAGCTCGTTCAAGATGTCGACGACGCGCTCGAGGTTGTGCTCGGTCTCATCGATGCGCTCGAGCGCATCGGCGCGCTTGCGCAGTTGGGGCGAAATGCCCGCGGCCTCTTCAAAGAGCACGCGCCGCGCCTCGGGCCGCAAGGCGAGCGCCGCATCGACCATGCCCTGGCCGATCACGGTGTAGGTGGTACGAGAGAGGCCAGCCGCACCCAACAGATCGAGGATGTCGCGGTAGCGGACGCGGCTGTCGTTCAGCAGGTATTCGTTCTCGCCCGAGCGGAAAGCCCGGCGCCCGATAGTCACCTCGGCATAGTCCACTGGCAGCCAATGCTCGCTGTTGTCGAGCGTAAGGATCGCCTCAGCCATGCCCAGGCGTGAACGATGGCGGCTACCGGCAAAGATCATGTCTTCGGTCGTGCGGGCGCGCAGCGAGCGAAAGCTCTGTTCGCCGAGCACCCAGCGAACGGCGTCGGCGACGTTGCTCTTGCCGCTGCCGTTAGGGCCCACGATGGCGGTGATTCCGTCGGCGAACTCGAAAGTGCACCGCGACGCAAAGCTCTTGTAGCCGTAGAGGCTCAGGCTCTTGAGGTGCATGGTGTTTGTCTAGACGGGATCACGGCCGGTGAGCCTGTAGCGCTTGCCGGGCGGCAGCCTGCTCGGCAACCTGCTTGTTGTGGCCATCGCCCATGCCCCAGCACTCGTCATCAACCATCACTCGCACGGTGAAATGCCGATCATGATCTGGCCCCTCGGCTGAGACGAGCTCATAGCGCGGGGTCAGGTGATAGGTGGCCTGGGTATACTCCTGCAACGCGCTCTTGGCGTCCTTGATCACGCGCGAGCGCTGGATGCTCTGTAGCTCGCGCTCGATCATCGGCTCGAACCAGTGCTCGACCGCGGGCAACCCCTGGTCGATGTACAGCGCCCCGACCAGAGCCTCAAAGGCCGCACAGAGGTTGGCCGGCTTCTGCCGACCACCGCTGGCCTCTTCGCCGTGGCCAAAGCGCATATAGTCGCCGAGCCCGATCTGTTGGGCGATGGCTGCCAGACTCTCGGTGCGTACCAGGCGCGCCCGCAGGGAAGTCAGCTCACCCTCGGGGGCATCGGGCAGGTGCTCGAACAACCAACGCGCGACGATGAGGCTGAGCACGGCATCGCCCAGGAACTCGAGGCGCTGATTGTGCACCACGCGATCATCGCCGCACTCGTTGGCATAGGAAGGATGGGTCAGCGCTTCTTCCAACAGCGCCTGGCGCCCAAACCTCACGCCGAGGCGCTCTTGGAACTCGGCCAGTCTGGCTTGGTCGGACACGACGTCGCTCCTACGGCTCATCCTGAACAACGCGAATATGCAGTTCTCGCAACTGGTTGGGCGAGAGCTCGGATGGCGCGTTGGTCATCAGGTCCACGGCGCGTTGCGTCTTGGGGAAGGCCATCACCTCGCGGATGTTGGACTCGCCCGCCAAGAGCATCACCAGACGATCGATGCCCGGGGCAATGCCGCCATGTGGCGGTGCGCCGTATTCAAAGGCCTCGAGCAGGTGCCCAAATTGCCGCTGTGCCTCGTCATCACTGATGCTCAGCGCACGGAACATGGCCGTCTGCAGTTCGCGGCGATGAATGCGGATGCTGCCACCGCCCACCTCGAAGCCGTTGGCCACGATATCGTAAGCCTTCGCGCGCGCCCTGGCGGGGTCAGAGGTCAGCAAGGCGATGTCCTCATCCAGGGGTGCCGTGAAGGGATGGTGCTTGGCGTTGTAGCGCTGCTCTTCTTCGTTCCACTCCAGCAAAGGAAAGTCGAGCACCCAGCAAAAGCCCAACACGTTCGGGTCGAGCAGGTCGAGACGGCGAGCCATCTCGAGGCGCAGCTGCCCCAAGGCCTCGGCCACGACCTCGGGCTTGTCGGCGACGATCAGGATCAGATCGCCTGCCTGGGCGCCCGTCTGGGCCAGGATGCCCTGCGTCTCGGCCTCGCTCAGGTTCTTGGTGATCTGCGAGTGGAGCCCGTCTGGGCGCACGGCGATCCAGGCCAGGCCCTTGGCTCCAAGAGTCTTGGCTAGCTCGACGAGTTCGTCGATCTGCCGACGGGAATACTCGGCACAACCCGGCGTGACGATGGCCTTGACTTGGCCACCCGCGGCGAGTACATCACTGAACAGGCGGAACGAGCTGCCAGCGACGACGGCCGAGAGGTCGATCAGCTCCATGCCAAAGCGAATGTCGGGCTTGTCACTGCCATAGCGCTCCATCGCCTCCTGGTAGCTCAGGCGCGGAAAGGGCTTGTACAAGACGCGCTTGTGACCCACCGTCTCGGTCAGTTCGATGAACATCGGCTCGATGAGGGCGAGGATGTCTTCGCGCTCGACAAAAGACATCTCCAGGTCGAGCTGGCTGAACTCGGGTTGGCGGTCAGCCCGCTGATCCTCGTCTCGGAAGCAGCGTGCAATCTGAAAATAGCGCTCAAAGCCAGCGACCATCAAGAGTTGCTTGAGCTGTTGTGGCGATTGGGGCAGGGCATAGAACTTGCCCTGATGCAAGCGGCTCGGCACGACATAGTCACGAGCGCCCTCGGGCGTGGACTTGATGAGGATGGGCGTTTCGATCTCGACAAAGTCGCGGGCGCAGAGATAGTTACGGATGAAACGCACGACCTCATGGCGGAGCACGAGGTTGCGCTGCATGCGCTGTCGGCGAAGGTCGAGATAGCGATAGCGCAGGCGCAAGGACTCGTCTACATCGCCATCCTCGTTGATGTAGAAGGGCGGCGTTTTGGCTTCGTTGAGGATCGTCACCTGATGGGCGATCACCTCGATCTCGCCCGTCGGCATCGCGGGATTCTGCATACCGGCAGGACGTTGAGCCACGGTGCCGGCTACAGAGACAACATACTCGTTGTGGAGTGAGTTGGCAGCATTGTGCGCCTCAGCGGAGGCCTCGGGATTGAAGACGACTTGGGTGATGCCAAAACGGTCTCGGAGGTCGATAAAGACCAGATTCCCGTGGTCGCGGCGGCGATGCACCCAACCCGCCAAGGTCACCTGTTCACCGGTGTCTGCCGCCCTGAGCTGCCCGCAGGTATGTGTTTTGAGCATCTTCTCCTCCGACAACGCACGAGGGTGCCAAGCATTATACGTTGCAGCCTAGGCCGGACAAATCGAGCCGCTGGTTGATTGGACGACGGCGTGGCGTACGAGCACATCGGCCGATCGTCCTCAGATACACCGCCAGAGAGGCATTGCGCGGCACGGAGGACGTGGCGCGTCAAGCGGCCTGCTCAAGGTCGAGCAACTCGGTGAGGCGCGCCACCATCGGGCCGACCAGGTCGATGGAGGGCACATCCATCGTATGACTAAGCTCATTGGCCAGCGAGCGCAGGCGTTCGTCGACGAGGGCGTGAACAACGATGCCCCCGTCAGCTTGGGCGGCAACCAGGACACGCTGGATGTGCGCGTCGAACTGAGCGGGCGGGTAGCGATAGAGCCTGGGCTGCGCACGGCTGGCAATCTGCATCAACACAGGCTCCAGCAACATGGCCGGGTCGAGGTGGGGCACATCGGTGAGCAGGTGAAAGATCGGCTCTTCGATCATCGGGCACCTCCTCTATACCAAGCATAGCACAGGCTCAGCGCAAAAGGTAGCGGCTGTGTTCACTCACCTAAAATGTTACCGAAGGGGTATGGTTCACTCATTTGAAAATGTTACCGAGGAACCATGCCGACCAAGAAGATGGCCATCGACAAACGCTACGCCTACCTGCAAGTGCAATATGA
>JBDKSN010000124.1:0-6487 GCA_039680625.1 Anaerolineales bacterium
GACGTCAAGTTGCCAGCGGAGATGTCCACCGAGAGCTCGGCAGTCTTCTTGCTCGCCTGGGCAGACACGACCGCTGCCTCGGCTGCGGTGATCTCTTCGCTTCGCGAACCTGCCTGCGCCTTGGCCAACGAGGCCTGTGCCGAGGCGAGCGCGGCCTTGGCTTTGAGCACATTCTGCTCCAGGTCGCGCGTATCGAGCCGGAGCAGTTCGTCTCCCGTAGAGACTTGCTGGCCTTCTTCCACCAGCACCTGTTCGACGCGCCCCGCCACTTGAAAGGCCAGGTCGGCCTTTTTGTGGGGCTGCACAACGCCCTCGGCCGAGACGATGTTGCCTTGGTGCTCGGCAGGTTCTGTGGCTACCGGTGAGGCGGCCTCGCCCGTGGCACAGCCTCCCAAGAGCAGGATTCCGGCGAGAACGCCCCCTAGCAGGCGCAGCCTCGTTTGCCTCATACCATGCCCTCCCTCGTCATTCGAATTGAATAGCGCTAATGATCCGTAGTTTGGCTGCACGACGCGCCGGCAGCATCGCGGCCACCTGCGAGATGCCCAGCGAGATGAATACACTGGTGAGCACCGGCACCCACGGTAGGTAGAACTTGACCTCATAGCCCTGGCTATTCGAGGCCCCCAACGTGAACAGCCGCGCCAGAATCAATCCAACGGCCAGGCCCATGATGCCGCCCACCAGGCCGATGAGCGCCGCCTCAGAGAGCACCATGCGCCGAATCTGCCGTTGAGTCATGCCAATGCTACGCAACATGCCCAGCTCGCGCGTGCGCTCGAATACGGACATGGTCAGGGTGTTGACCACACCCAGCGCGGCAACCACCATCGAGATGACCGCCAGCACGTCGAACATGGCAAAAGTCTGTGAGGTGATGGCCGTGGCCTCCTCTTTGATCACCTGGTTGGACTGCACCGTCAGATGGTCGCGCTCGCCAAACTGGTCAGTGATACGCTGTTGCACGGCGGCAACATCGGCGCCTTGGGCAGTCTTGATGAGAAAGAACTCGGCGTCATGAATGCCCAAGTAGCGTCGCATGTCTTTCCAGCTGCCCTGAACCGTGAGCCCTTGCTCCATATAGTCGACGACGACGGCGGCGATGCGAAAATCCCTCAGCCCGCGCCTCGTCTGGAGCGTCAGTGAGTCACCTACCTGAAGGCCGTACTTTTCAGCCATGATGGTCGACACAAAGACGACGTCGCCCTGAGCCAGCTCATCGGCTAGCTCGGCTGGATCTAGTCGGGCGTCGACCAGGTTGAACTCGGTGACGCGTCGGTACGAGGCGGGGTCCATCGCCCGGAACTGGATCGTCTCTTTGTCCGCGGTCGGGCGCACCCATGTGACGCTCGCGTAGCGAACGGGCGTTGCCGCCTCGACGCCGTCGATAGCCTCGATGCGCGCTGAAAGGTCTGTACGCAGCGGCAAGCTGCCATAGGCGTAGAGGTCTCCACCGATATAGCTGCCGATCCACTCGCCCACATCGCGTTTAAAGCTCGTGGTAAGCGCACCGATGGCGATGATCATCGAGATGCCCACCACCAACGAGGCGACGGTGAGCGCCGCGCGCAGCCGCGAGCGCTGCACATTCGAGGAGCCTATGCGCCCCTCGTTGCCATACACGCGTGTGACGGGCAATCGCACGTAGCGATCTAGTGCGGCGGTCACCGCAGGTACCAGCAAAGTGGCCCCGCCAAAGGCAAGGGTGAGCGCCAGGCTGTTCAGGCTCTGCAACAGCATCGACTCGGCTGAGGGGAAGCCGAACATCAGGAACAGGGCGACGATGATCAACCCCACGCCGAGCGGCCAGCCGCGCTCGATGAACCACGGCTCCTGAGCGCTGGCACGGGCACGCAAGGCCTCCAGGGGCGACACCCGACCCGCCTGCACCGCTGGCACCATTGCCGCGACGAGCGTGGCAGCCAAACCGACGCCCACTGCCTTGATGAGGCCGCCGATTGGAATGCGCACCCGCGTCACATCCTGAGAGACGAGCCCCTCCATGAACCCAATGAGACCGGTAGACAGGGCCACGCCCAACAACACTCCCAGGGCAACGCCTGCACAGCCCAAGAGGATCGCCTCGATCAGGATCTGCTGCCGCACTTGCGCCTTGGTCATGCCTACGGCGCGTAACATACCGAGCTCGCGGGTGCGCTCGACGACGGTCATCGAGAAGGCGTTATAGATCATGAACACGCCTACAAAGAGCGCCATGCCGCTAAAGAACGACAGCCCCATCTGGTACGAGTCGAGCATGCGCGTCACTTTGTCGCCCTGCGTCGAGGGATAGATGACGGCATAGTCCTCGCCCAGCCGCTCTTGCACGGCATCCTTGATCTGTTCGATGCCCGTCGTGTTGCGCTGGTTGGCGCTGACAACGATGTCGATAGAGTCGATATCCCCGCTGCGACCAAAGATATCTTGCACTGCGCCCAGAGGCATGATGCCAAACGCGCCGTTGTTGAGCTTGCCGGCGCCGCTCTTGCTCATCAGGCCCACGACAAGCACCTGCTGGACGCCGGAATCGCTCCATAAGGCGATATCCTCGCCGACTTCAATGTCGTTGTCTTCGGCCCAGTCCTGCACGAGCACGATCTTGTGCGCGTCGATGCTGCCGCCGAGGTATTCGCCAGCGGTAATCACATAATCTCGAACGGCACGATCGGCCTCGGGATCGATGCCATAGAGCAACAGCCCGCTGGCGGCCAGCCCAGTCCACGAGGCGGTGCGGTCAGAGCCGACAGCCACGTCGGCCAAAGACGTATGCTCTTGAACCACGGGCGCGACGTGCTCGACGCCGGCCACACTGCGCACGCGCGTCGCAATCGACTCGGCGAAACCCTGCTCGTCGTTCGCCGCGCTGACGACCATCAACTGCGCGTTGCCCGAGGCTTCGGCAAACAGATCCTGAATCGACCGAACGGTGCTGAGGTTGGTGATGCTGATGGCGAGGATCACGGCCACGCCGAGTACGATGCCGAGCAGGGTGAGCAACGTGCGGCTCGGCCGCCCCCGCAACGAGCGAAGGGCGAGCTTGAGCATGGGGTTGACCCGCAGTGCCGCGAGGCGCGCAGTGAGGCTCATAGTTCGAGCTCTTCCATCTGGGCGACGACCACGCGGAAACGTGCGTTCAAGTCCATCCCGTCATTCCACGAGGTCGTGCCCACGATGTGGCCGTCGCGCAAGAAGACGATGCGATCGGCATAGGCTGCGGCCCGTGAATCGTGCGTGACCATGATGATCGTCTGGCCAGTCTCGTCACACGAACGACGGAGCAGCTCCATGATCGATCGGCCCGTGGTCGAATCCAGGTTGCCCGTGGGCTCATCCGCGAGCACGATCGCCGGCCCAGTGACGAACGCGCGGGCAATCGACACGCGCTGCTGCTCGCCGCCGGAGAGCTGGTCTGGCTTGTGATCATAGCGACCCGCCAGGCCCACGCGGTCGAGGATCGCACGGACGCGCTCGGCATAGTCGCTCTCGCTCTGCCCATCGATGAACAGCGGCAACGCCACGTTCTCTTGGGCGGTCAGTGTGGGGAGCAGATTGAAGAACTGGAAGACAAAGCCAACCTTGTGCCGTCGCGCCAGCGTCGTCTCGTCATCGCCCAACACCGCCAATGACTCGCCGGCCAAAACGACATCGCCGCTCGTGGGTTTGTCTAGCCCACCCAACAAGTGGAGCAGCGTGGACTTGCCCGAACCAGACGGCCCCATGATCGCCAGGAATTCGCCCTCTTGCACGGCCAAGTCCACGCCCCTGAGCGCATGGACCGTGTGCTCGCCGAGCTGATACTCCTTGGCTAGCGCCACCGCCTCGAGGATTGCCATCCCCCCATCTCCCCAGTCACAGTCTGCATGGTCAGAGGTCGCGTCCCCCCTCGACCGCCCCCAACGGTCGAGCCGCAACAACCAGAGCCCTATTCCGCCAGCCGGCGCCTCACTTCTCAGCCAACGCCATCTCGACGAGGGTTGGCTTACGCACCTTGCCGCTGGCGGTCAGGGGCAACTCGCTGACAAAGCGCACCTCGGTGGGCAGTTTGTAGGGCGCGATGCGCTCGCTGCAATAGCCCACCAACTGGCTGGTGGTGAGCGTCTCCCCGGGGTTGAGCACGACATAGGCCCACACCGCCTCGCCGCCCACTTCATCGGGCACACCAACGACGGCTGCCTGCTGCACCGCCGGATGCTGAGCGAGGATGCCCTCGACCTCGGCCGGATAGACGTTCTGCCCCCCGCGAATGATGACGTCTTTCTTGCGGCCGACGATCTTGTAATAGCCGTGCCGGTCGCGGATGGCGAGGTCTCCCACGTGCATAAAGCCATCGGCGTCCATCACCGCAGCCGTCTCTTCAGGCCGCTTGTAGTAGCCCAACATATTTCCCGCCGTGCGGACGACGACCTCGCCCACCTGGCCATCGGGGACAGGCTTGCCCTCTTCGTCAACGAGCTTGATCTCAACCCCTGCGAGTGGCTTGCCGATCGAGTCGAGCACCCCTGCCGAGCCGGATTCGTAGAATTTGGTCACGGCGGCAGCGCCACCCGTCTCGGTAGCACCAAAGCCGATGATCACCGGGCAGTCGAACTTTACACTGGTCTCTTCGGCGAGCTCGAGCGGGGTCAGGGCGGCGCCGTAGGCAAAGGTGAGCACCGACGAGACGTCGTACGTCACGAAATCGGGCACATCGAGCATGAGGCGCCCCATCGTCGGCGTCACTGCCACCGTGTTGACGTGGTGTTCTTGGATGAGGCGCATGGCCAACACGGGGTGAAAGCGCTCCATCACCACCAAACGCCGCCCGTTGAGCAAAGCCGTGAGCATCGGCTGATAGCCCGCCAGCGCCTGATACGGCATCGCACAGAGCATCGTCACCTGTTCGCGGCCCCACTTGCCATAGCGATCGCGATGCTTGGCTACCGTGCGGATCATCTTGAAGGTGTCGGTGAGGGGCTTCTTGGCGTGCTCTGCGCGCTGGAGCAAGATGGGCGCTGCAAGCATGGTGCGGTGAGAGTGCATCACTGCCTTGGGCACGCCTGTCGCGCCCGAGGTGTAGATGAGCCCATACAGGTCCTCTGGCTTGGAACGGCTCTCAGCAAGCGGGTGAGCGTGGCCAGCCGCTAGAAACGCGTCGAGGGTGATGGCGCCCTCCGGAGCACTGTCGCCGACCACGACGAGCTGCCGCACACTGGGCAGCGCAGGCAATAGCCGAGTCACCAAACCCAGGATATCGCTGTTCCAGGCGTTTGGCACCAGCACGATCACCTTGGCCTCAGACTCGTTGAGGATGTGCACGAGTTCGTTCTCGCGCAGCAGTGGGCTGAGGGGCACGTGCACGGCACCGGCCTTGCCCGTGCCAAAGAAGAAGAACAGGAACTCGGGGCTATTGGGCAGTATGGTGGCTACGCGATCGCCCTTTTGGATACCCAACGCCACCAACCCTCCGGCGACGGCATTGATGCCGGCGCCAAACTCGGCATAGGTCAGGTGACGGTCACCCGCGACGATCGCCTCTCGATCGGCATACGCGGCAATCACCGCCTCAGCGGCCTGATCCATGGTCATGGTCGGCAACAGCTCGACTTCGTTCATGGCGCCCCCCAGTCGAACGCGGCCTACTGCTGTACCCCAGCGCTGGCGTCAAACCAGCTGCTAGTGCGGCTCTCGCCTGCTCACAAATCGGCCCCCCCGACCGATCAATGGGCGAAAGTCGTTCTGCTACGGGCAATTATAGCATGAAAATCGTTAATTGACACTTGCAGCTACCCGATCATGGCAAAACAAAAAGAGAGGGGATGCATCCCCTCTCTTGACTCTCGGTGGCGTGCAACGGTCAGCCGATGCACCACTTGATGTCGTTGACGAGCTCGATCTTGCCCGAAGCCGCCGAGCGGATGCCAGCATCGAGGATCGCCATCGCCTCGAGGTTGTGCTGCAACTGGAGCGTTGGGTGCAGCGGCTCGCCCGTCTCGAGGTGGTGGATGAACTCTTCGGCCAGCGTCTCACGCCCGGCTGGGAGGGGATCGCCCTCAACGACCTGATCGGGTTCAGCGACGCCATGGGCGCGGCTCGTGTAGACCTCGACCACTGGCGTGTGGCCGTGCTCCGTCGCCACCAGGCAGCCCTTGGTGCCGTACACGATGGGGCCAGTGGCGACGCCTGTCGCCCACGTGCTCCACGTAGCCTCCAGGATCGTCAGTGCCTTGGGATAGCGCACGGTGATGATGGCGTTATCCTCAGCGTTGCCATACGGGCTGCAGAGGTTCGCCTTGATGCCCTGGCAGGCTACGGCTTGCTCGCCGATGAACCAGCGAGACAGGCAGGCGCCATAGCAGCAATAGTCCAACAGCGCGCCACCGCCCGCCTCTGCACGGTGCCACCAGCTCGGCCCCTTCTCGTCGTCAAAGATCTCGGCATCACCGGTGCCATACGAGAGCGGGCCCATCGAAGCGCCGTTGCGCCACTTGACCTCCCACACGTCGCCGAT
>JBDKSN010000125.1:0-15991 GCA_039680625.1 Anaerolineales bacterium
GGCCCAATACAGGTAGCGCGCCGGCACCCGAAAGAGATTCAGCACCGGAATGCGCTGCAGATAGGCGTAGAGCGGGTTCCAGCGGCCGACGGCGAGCACAAGCCCGACCGCGGCCAGGCCCAAGCAGAACCAACGCTCGCGCGCGTGGCCATGGCGCACGGCGATCCAAGCGAGCGCCAGAGGCAGGATCCCCAGATAGGCCATCAATTCGACCGAGCCTTCGGGATCCGGCGCACCGCGCACAAAGGGCGAGAGAAAGGTCGCCGTCAACAGAGGGTGGAACGAGTAGCTGGTGAAATACTCGACGTCGACGCCTCCGGCACGTTGCGATTGGAGGGCCAGCTCGATCGTGGGCAACAATTGTGGCAGAGCGAGGAGCGTGCCCGCCGCTATGGCCCCCACCCAGGCCGCCAGTCGCGACCAAGGCCGGTCTTTCGCCTGGAACGTGTACCACAGCGCCGCTGCAGCGGTGACCAGCAACCCGAGCAGCGACATCTGGGCATGGCCGGCGAGAAACTGAAGGGCCACACACGCCGTCAGAGCCAGTGCGCTGCGCCACCGGTGTTCGGCGGCAAACAGGCGTTGCGTCGAGACCAGCATCCACGGCAGCCATGAGGCCACCGTCAGCATAGCCAGGTGAGACAGATGGGCGCCCATGAAGCCGCCAAAGCAGAACGCCACGGCGCCGAGCATGGCCGCCACCCACGACCGCCCCGCCCTACGGAGGAACAGCACCATACCCAGAGCCGCCCACAGATAGTGCAGCACGATCGAGACGGTGATGCCGACCTCGGACGAGAAGACGGCGCAGACGAGCCAGTTGGGAGGATAGAGCGCCCCTGTCTCGCCTTCAGCCAACAAAGGATAGCCCAGCCCCAGGCGCGACGACCACCAGGGCAACCGCCCTGCACGCAGCGCCCGGGCTAACTCGACCCGTTGGGGGAGATACTGCCGGGTGATGTCACCGCCGTTGTATACGCGCCCCAGCAACAGGGGGCGCCCGACGAGCGCGACGGTCACCAGCAAGAGAGCCAGGCTCACCAGTAGACGAACGCGCCATCGCGTTGCCAGGGCACTATCCGTAAACAAAGAGGGGAAAAGCCCTCGCTTTTCCCCTCCACCATGCTCGATCATCCTCTCAGTCCCGATAGGGGCGGATGCCGAGATACACCTGGCCGCCGGTCAGAATGCGTAGCAGTGTCTTGGCCGGGCGCCGATCGAGCACTGCGTGCAACTCGTTGACACTGAGCGGCTTGTTGCCGTTGGCCAGAAACACGCGAAACACCGCCTCGACAATGGGCGTGGTGTCACTGATATAGCCCGGCTTGTTGCTACAACAGGTGCGCAGACAATGCCACAGCCCGTCGACGACATGTACCTCGCCCGTCAGATCATCGATCCAGTCGACCTGCGCCAGATCCTGAAAATGGTCAGCGTACTGCTCGCGGCAATCATCACACAGCAGATCACGCATATACACGCGAATGTCGCGCCCACTGGACTGCCACCAGTCCATATCGATATGAAAGCGAGTGTCGAGGTTCGGGGGTTGCCAGCGATAGGCCATCTGACTCCTCTCTATATGCCCTGATAGGGTACAGCCTGATCGCGCAGGCGGTCAGAGCGATTGGACAGCGGCCGTTCGCGCATTTCCTCGGCAGTGCTATAGACCTGTCCTTCCAGAGAGCCATCGCGCGCCCATAGTCCCTCTCCCACGGGATCGAAGGCCGCCTGTTGTGTCAGATAGGCAAAGATGGGCAGCGCGCCGCAACGACGGTACATGTTCACGACCATATAGAGCGTCTTGACATGGACGAGCCCCTGGCCACTGAGCTTGGCCAACTCGAGAAAAGCACGCTTGATGATGTCGCCCAGAGCAGCCCCGCGCACCGCGGGCGTGGCCATCAGTGCCGCGATCGCCTCGCGATCCTCAGGGATCACTACTGAATCGGGGTCGCAGCGAACGCCTAGGGTGGCGGGCTTCATCTCGAGCACGATACGCCCATCCTGCGCGCTGGCTGACCGTAGCCACTCACTGCGACGCGAACGGGGCACCGCATAGTCCAAAGTCAGCGTCTGCGGCGTCTCACCAGCCGCGACGGTCAACTGCACGCCCACAGTCATTCCGGCGGCAGCGTACAGCCCGCTCAGGCCACAGATGTAGCCCTTGTCGGGGACCATCCACACGACATAATCCTTGCGTTGATGCCGATCGGTGAGGGTGACTGGGTAGTGATCGCCAATCGGCTCAGGGAGCAAGGCCAAGAGTCGACGAGAGACGGGCAGAGTGCCTGCGTGCAAATGGGCAAAGTTCAGCTGGAACGCCAGGCTGCTCGCCCCGCTCCGCGGCGACTCGGGCAGCTCATCGAGCTCGTCGCCAAGCTCTTCGATGATATCGAGCAACGTCACGCCCACCAGCGCGCCCGGTGTCGCCGAGATGGGGTCAGCCAGAACAGGGGGCGTAGCGAAAACGGCGGACGGCTCTAGCGCGCGCAGGAACCACCGTTGTTCTCCGGGGACACCCAGATCATCGAAACGCTCATCGGCCTCGAAGGCGCGGTTGAGGGCAAAGAGTTGTGCTGGCTCGGGCGCAGCCACATCCAAGGGGACACGGGCCAGGATCTCGGCCGCAGTCATGGGCCGACCAGCCTCATAGATAGCCGCCTCGGCCAGGTTGAGATACCCCGCACTCACTGGCGGCAACAGCTCGCGCAGATACCAACTGTCCGCAAAGGGCACCATGTCTCGATCTGCCGCCAGGGCAGCGCGCAACTTGTCCGCCAAGATAGGCGCAAAAGCCTCTACGGCATCGTCGCCCGTCAGCCCTTCATCGCTGGTGCTCACCAGTTCCTCGATGGGACGGTTGAGATAGTGTGGCGCGGTCATACTGGCGGCAAACTCGCGCGTCTCGCCATCGCCCTCAAAGGCAACCTTGATCACCTCGAACGAGCCATAGCGGGCGTTGTTGCCTGGCCGCTTGTCGACGACCTGCCCCTCGGCGAGATTGAGCTCCGTGAACACCAGACGCTGCCCAATCTCAAAGCTATCCATCGGGCGATAGATCTGCGTTTGACGGGCTAACTGTGCCGCCAGAGCCTTTTCGCGACTCTGCCGGTCACGAATGATGGCGGCGGCCAGGCGGATCGTGGCTACTGGGGCACCCTCCTGCAAAATCACGCCGGCGACAAGGTCGATATCAGCCGGCGAGACTTGGTACTCGTTCCGCCAGTATGCCTCCGTGTGCGAGCTGAGCTTGCTCGAAGCAGCCATGGACTCCTCCGCTGGCGATACATCGATAAATGGGCGAAACAGGGCTCGAACCCGTGACCTCTTCCTTGTAAGGGAAGCGCTCTCCCAGCTGAGCTATTCGCCCCTAGAGCCGACCATACTCAACTAGAGAATGTACCACAGGCCTGCAGTGGCGTCAAAGCTTTGCCCGATGGAGGCCCCTACATCACCTCTGGCGCCGACATACCCATGATGCCGAGGGCCCGCGCCAAGACGAGCCGCGCACTGGCCACCAACTTGAGGCGCGCCAGGGTCAGCTCGCGCTCTTCAGCCTCGGCGCTGACCACTCGGCAATCGCGATAAAAGCCGTGAAAGGCCGCGGCCAGGTCATACGCATAGTAGGCCAGGTGATGTGGCGCGAGCTGCTCAGCCGCCAAACGCACGATCTCGGGCAACCGCAACATCTGCCGAATCAGCCCTAGCTCGGCCGGATGGGTCAATAGAGAGACATCTCCCCGGCCATAGTCCAGCCCGCCGGCATGACGTAGAATCGAGCAGATCCGCGCATGGGCATACTGGATATAGTATACGGGGTTCTCGTCCGACTGTTCTTTGGCCAGGTCGATGTCAAACTCCATCTGGCTATCGGCAGAGCGCGAGAGCAAAAAGTAGCGCATTGCGTCGGCGCCCACCTCGTCCAGCACCTCGCGCAAGCTAATGATGTCCCCGGTTCGTTTGGAGAGACGGACGATCTCACCCCCCCGCTTGAGCGTAACCAGCTGATAGAGGATGATGTCCAGTCGCTTGGGGTCGAGCCCGAGCGCCTGCATCATGTACTTCAGCCGAGGAACAAGGCCCTGGTGATCGGCGCCCCACACATCGATGACCCGATCAAAGCCGCGCTCGACGAACTTGTTATAGTGGTAGGCGATGTCAGAGGCGAAATACCCGGGCGTGCCATCCGAGCGCACGATCACCTCATCCTTCTGCCCGCCCAGTGCCTGAGCGCGGAACCAGACGGCGCCATCGTGCATGTCGAGATAGCCACCCTGCCTTAGCAGCGAGAGGACCGTGTCGAACTGACCGTGGTCATAGAGCGATTGCTCAGAGAACCAACAGTCGTAGTGGATGCCCATCGCCGCGAGGTCGTCGCGCGCACTCGCCACCACCCGGGCCACACCAAGCCGCCCTATCTCGAGCAGCGCCTCACTTCGCGGCATTTCTAGGAACGCACGACCGTGTTCGCGAGCCAGATCGGCTCCCAGTTCGACCATATAGGGGCCATGATAGCCGTCCTCTGGCACCTCGGCGTCGAGGCCCAGGGCCTGGCAATAGCGGGCCATCAGGGTCTCTTGAAAAGCGCGCATACGGCTGCCCGCATCGTTCACATAGTACTCGCGCTGCACCACATAGCCAGCGTTCGCCAGCACATTGGCCAGCGCATCGCCAAGCACGGCATTGCGCGCCGAGCCCATGTGCAGCGGGCCGGTCGGATTCGCCGAGACATACTCGACCTGGACCTTCTGGCCTTGGCCAACATCGGCGACCCCGAATTGGTTGCCGGCAAGGAGGATCGCATCTACTTGCGCCCGCAGCCAGCTATCGTCCAGAGTAAAGTTGATGAAACCTGGCGCGGCCACCTGAACGTTGCCCACAAAACTGAGCGCGGGAAGGTGCGCAACCACGGTTGAGGCGATCTTGATCGGCGCCATCTTGGCCACACGTGCCAGCTGCAAGCAGATGGGCGTGGCCCAGTCTCCCATGTCGGCCTGCTTGGGCCGCTCGATCGGGATGTCGGGGAGATCGAACAGGGGCAAGTCACCGGCCTGCTGGGCACGATGGAGCGCTTGGGCGACGGCGTCTCGTAAGAGGGCATCTGTTGTTTGCACGCAGCTATAGCTCCGACCAGGTTCGTCCAACGGATACGTCGACCTTCAGCGGCACGGAAAGCTGATAGGCCTGTTGCATCGTCTGTGGCACCAGCTCGCGCACCGTCTCTAGCTCATCCTCAGGCACTTCGAGCATGAGCTCGTCGTGGATCTGCACCAACATGCCGCTCTCGAGTTCTTGCTCGTGAAGCAGCCGCTGGAGACGAATCATCGCAATCTTGATGATGTCCGCGGCGCTCCCTTGAATGGGCATGTTCACAGCGGCGCGCTCGGCTGCACGCCGAATATTGGGGTTGGTCCCCCGCGCCAATAGCTCGGGAAAGTAGCGCCTTCGCCCGAGCACCGTCTCGACATAGCCCGTCTCGTTGGCCCGGCGGATCGTCTCGTCTAGATAGGCCTTGACACCGCTGAACCGGCCAAAGTAGGTGGCGATGAACTGCTCGGCCTCGGGCACCGAGAGGTCTGTGCGCGCCGAAAGGCCATAGCTGCCCATGCCATACATCAGCCCAAAGTTGATCGCCTTGGCCAAGCTGCGCTGCTCTTTGGTCACCGCTTCCAGGGGAACGCCAAAGATGGCCGCTGCGGTAGTGGCGTGAATGTCCTCGTCGCGGTGAAAGGCGCTGATCATCTCGGGGTCGCCCGAGAGGTGCGCCAGCAGGCGGAGTTCGACCTGCGAATAGTCACAGCTCAGGAACACGCACCCTGGAGCAGCCACAAAGGCGCCGCGGATCTGCCGGCCCAGCTCGTTGCGCACCGGGATGTTCTGCAGATTCGGGTCGCTCGACGAGAGCCGCCCCGTACTGGTGCCCGTCTGGTGAAAAGTCGTGTGCACGCGGCCAGTGCGCGGGTTGACCAGCGTCGGCAACGTCTCGACATAGGTGCCGCGCAGCTTGTCGAGCTGGCGATAGTCGAGCAAGAGTTGGGCGATAGGGTGCACCTTGCGCAGCTCCTCGAGGACGCTGACATCCGTCGAATAGCCGGTGCGCGTCCGTTTGGCCGAGGGCAGCTTGAGCTCCTCGAACAACACCTCGCCCAGCTGCTTGGTCGAATTGATGTTGAAGGGGTGCCCGGCAGCCGCATAGATCTGCTGTTCCAGCTCGGCCAACTGCTTGGCCATCTCGGCCGCCATCCGGGCCAGATAGGCCGTGTCGACCAACATGCCGCGCATCTCCATCTCGGCGAGCACCGGCATGAGCGGCATCTCCAGCTCGTCGAACAAGCGACGAGCCGCTGGCTCGCGATCCAACTCTTTGTCGAGCACCGCATGCAGCCGCAACGTCAGATCCGCATCAGCAGCAGCATAGGGGCCAGCGTCGGCCAACGACACACGGTCCATGGTGAGCTGTTTGCTGCCTGTGCCCAAGAGCTGGTTGATCTGGGTCATCTCGACACCCAGCCGCTGAAAGGCCTGTTCCTTCAAGCCGATGCCGCGTCCGCTTGGCTCCAGCAGCCAGGCGGCCAGCATCGTATCATAGTAGGGAGGGGCGACGGTCAGCCCGGCCTGCACCAGCACTTCGAGGTCGAACTTGGCATTGTGCATCACCTTGAGCAGGTCGTCGCGACTCAGCGCCGGGGCCAGCGCTGCAGAGATGGACTCCCACGGCAATTGCGCTGGTTCGCCCATCCGCTGGATGTGGCCCACGGGGATGTAGCACCCCTTGCCCTCGGCCAGCGAGAGCGAGATGCCGACCAGCTTGCAGCGCATGGTGCCGATGCCGTCTGTCTCGGTGTCGAGAGCGACGATCTTGGCCTGCGCCAGCTGTTCGGCCAGTTGGGTGAGCTGCTCTGGCGAGATCACCAGCGTATAGTCGCCCAACTGCTGCTTGGGCGCTGGTGAGTGCCCCCCAAAGAGGCCCAGCTGCTCCGGCTCCGGTTCGCTACCATGGGGGATGCGGCTGACGAGCGAAGTAAAGCCGAGCGTGCGCAACAGACCGACCACCGTCTCGCGATCGAAACGGCCCCAGGCACCCGCCTGCAAGTCGAGCGCCACATCCACATCACGCCGAATCGTCACAAGATCGCGGCTCAAGTATGCCGCCTCGCGGCCCGCCTCTAGCGCCGCGCGAACACGCGGGGGTTTGATCTCGTCTAGATGCGCATACACGCCATCCAGGCTGCCATAGGTTTGCAGCAGCGAGGCGGCCGTCTTGACGCCCACACCACGCACGCCGGGGATGTTGTCGGATGAATCGCCCACCAAGGCCTTGAAATCGATGAGCTGCTCTGGCCGTAGGCCATAGCGTTCGGCGATCTCTTCTGGCCCACAGAGCTCGATGTCGCCTACGTTGCGCCGGGGCAGCAGCACGCGAACATGGTCGTCGATGAGCTGAAACGTGTCGCTATCTCCCGTGACAATGATGACATCCAACCCCTGCTCTTCGGCCTGCCGCGACAGTGTGCCGAGCAGATCATCGGCTTCGTAACCATCGAGCTCATAGATCGGAATGCCCAGGGCGCGCGTCAGCTCCTGAATGCGGTCGAACTGCACCCGCAGATCATCGGGTGTCTCGGCGCGGGTGGCTTTGTAGGCGGGGTACTGCTCGTGGCGGAAGGTCTTGCCCCGGTCGAACGTGGCCACGACATAGTCCGGCGTATAGTCTGCGATGGCCTTGAGCAGAATGTTGGCATAGCCCAGCGTGGCGTTCGTCGGCTCGCCGTTGGGCGCGGTCAGCGGCGGCAGCGCATGATAGGCGCGATAGGCCATGGCGTGGCCGTCGATCAGCATGAGTCGCTTCTTGCCCGTCATACGCACCTCCTGACCAACTGCGAGGCATTATAGCCCCACGCGATACCTCCGGCCAATTGACAGCTTGCGACCCGCCTGCCTATGATAGCCCCATGATCGTCGAGCAGCTATCGTAACAGGGAGCGCTTTGGGGACAAGATGAACGAAATGATGCTGTGTGCGGTGTTGCATGGCGTGGGCGATGTCCGCCTCGAACGGCGGCCCGTGCCTACTCCGCGCCCCGATCAAGTGCTCGTACGCATCACCCGAGTGGGGGTGTGCGGCAGCGATGTGCACTATTTCACCCATGGGCGCATTGGCGACTATGTCGTGCGCGAACCGCTGATCCTCGGCCATGAGGCCGCCGGTGTCGTCGCGGCGTTGGGCGACCAAGTGACCGATTTCCAGATCGGCGACCGCGTGACGCTGGAGCCCGGCTATACCTGCCGACAGTGCCGCTACTGCAAGAGCGGCCACTATAACCTCTGCCCGCACGTGACCTTTATGGCCACACCGCCCGTCGACGGCGCCTTTTGCGAGTACGTTGCCTGGCCCGCCGATTTCTGCTTTGCGTTGCCAGGCAGCCTCACCGACGAGGCCGGCGCGATGATGGAGCCGCTCTCCGTGGGCCTGTGGGCCGCCCATCGCGGCGCCGTGCAACCGGGTGACACGGTCGCCGTGTTCGGCGCCGGCCCCATTGGCCTGCTGACTTTGCAGGCCTGCCGCGTCGCTGGGGCGACGACGCTGATCGCCGTGGATGTCGAGGACCGCCGCCTGCAACATGCCCGCCGCTTGGGCGCTACCCATACGATCAACGACCGCGACCACCACGCCGTGGAGCGCATCCGCGAGATCGTCGGCGACGCCGCATTGCCGCCCGCCTACCGCGGCGTAGACGTCGCCTTTGAGACTGCCGGTGCCATCCCCACCACGCGCAATGCCCTGGCCGCCACGCGGCCCGGCGGGGTGGCCGTCTTGACCGGCTTGCCGCCCGACCCCCTGGTCGAGCTCGACATCGTCTCGGCGGCGAGCAAGGAGATCGATATTCGCGGCCAGTTCCGCTATGCCAATCGCTATCCGCGCGCGCTGGCCTTGGTCGAGGCCGGGCGGATCGACGTCGAATCGCTAGTGACACATCACTTTCCACTGACCCAAGCCGCCGAGGCGCTTGCCTTTGCTAACGAACACAAGGATGTGGCACTCAAGGTGATGGTCGACGTGACCTGAGATCCCGGCCAGTCTCGTAGGGTTGGCCTGTGCGGGACCAAGCCAAGGCCGCCGTGGTCTTACGGCGGCCTGTTTGCTGCCAGCGGCGGGGGCTGCTTGCTTACCGGGTCTCAGTCACCTTGTGCAGGCCTCGCGGGCGATCGATATCCAGGCCGCGCGCCACAGCCAGGCGATAGGCTAGCAACTGCGCTGGGATCACGGCTGCGATGGGTGAGAGCCACTCGGGGATACCTTGGGGTAGACGCAAGCCCAACTGTGCACGCGCAAGCAGCGCGTCGCGATCGCTAATCATCACCAGCTCTGCGCCTAGTTGCGTCAGGGCGTCGGCCATGGCGTCCATGTCGGCATCGAGGACGCCGCTAGGAGCCACCATCAGCACGCACGATCCTTGGCCGATCGAGGCGATGGGGCCATGTAAGAAGTCGGCCGTCGAATAAGGCGTCGTGGCCGTGTAGGTCAGCTCCTTGAGCTTGATCGCTGCTTCGAGCGCCGTGGCATAGTTGTAGCCACGGCCGATCATGCTGACATGCTCGACATAGCGATAGCGCTCGGCGCGAACTCGGATCACCTCATCGAGCGACAAGGCCTGCGCTACCGCCTCGGGCACGGCCTCGAGCTGTGCACGCCTGGCCTCATCGCCCGCCAACGCCACCGACAGCATGGCCACAGCCAGCAATTCACAGGTATAAGTCTTGGTCGCCGCCACGCTCTGTTCCTCACCTGCACGCAGATCGATGGTCCAGTCCGCGACCGCGGCTAGAGGAGAGCGCACATCGTTGGTGATGGCCAGCGTGGGCATGCCTTGAGTCCGTGCGTCGCTCAAGACAGCGACGATGTCGGGCGACCGTCCCGATTGCGAGATGCCCACCACGAGCGTATCGCTCAGGCGCGGTGCGGCACCATAGTAAGTGTAGAGAGACGGTGCGGCCAATGCCACGGGCAGCCGGTTTGCTGTGCCCCACAGGTATTTGGCATACACGCCCGCATTGTCAGAGCTGCCCCGCGCGGCAAGCAAGACGTGCTTGGGCGAGCGGCGCTGTAGCTCGACAGCGATCTTGGAGACCTGCGGCCAACCTTGAGAGAGCAAGCCGGCCAACACTTGGGGCTGCTGCCCGATCTCGAGCTCGAGACGGTTCATGCGTGTCCCTCCTTGAGACATCGATTTGTTCGGCCCGATGCACCCAGGCTCAGTGGCTTGGCGTCTCCTCGACCCACCATGGCCCTGGCTCTGCGGCCATCAAGTAGGCATGGATATCATTGGCGGCGACGCGCCCCGCACCCATCGCGCTGATGACCGTCGCCGCCCCTGTGACGATGTCACCGCCCGCCCACACGCGCTCGAGCTTGGTGCGGCCGGTGGCGCTGTCGGCGATCACCGTGCCACGGCGGCTGCGCGCCAGGCCGGGTGCATTGTTGAAGGCTAGCGGGTTGGGCTGGGTGCCGAGCGCCATCACCACCGTATCTACGGCCATCTCGAACTCGGATCCCTCGATGGGGATAGGGCTGCGTCGGCCACTGGCGTCAGGCTCGCCCAACGCCATGCGAATACAGCGCATTCCCGTGACCCAGCCCTCGGCGCCCAACACCTCGACCGGGTTGGTCAAAAAGTCAAAGATGACGCCCTCTTCTTCAGCGTGATGCACCTCTTCGGCTCTGGCGGGCACTTCATCGCGTGAGCGGCGGTAGACGATATGCACCTCTTGGGCGCCCAGGCGCAACGCGCAGCGCGCCGAGTCCATCGCCACATTGCCTGCGCCCACCACGGCCACACGCGCGCCTATGCGCACCGGCGTATCCCACTCGGGGAACTGATAGGCCTTCATCAGGTTGATGCGCGTGAGTAGCTCGTTGGCCGAATAGACGCCGTTCAGGTTTTCGCCGGGGATGTTCATCATCATCGGCAAGCCCGCACCGGTGCCCAAGAACACGGCGTCATACTCTTTCAACAATTCGGGGATATCGTACAGACGACCAATGACCACGTTGGTGCGAAAGACCACGCCCAGACTCTTGAGGTAACCGATCTCGCTCTTGACAATCGCTTTCGGCAGGCGGAACTCGGGGATGCCGTACACGAGCACGCCACCGGGCTCGTGCAAAGCCTCGAGCACCTCAACCTGGTGCCCCAGTTTGGCCAGGTCGCCGGCCGCCGTCAGCCCAGCCGGACCCGAGCCGATGACAGCGATGCGCTTGCCCGTCGGCTCTGCGACCTTGGGCACGCGAATCCCTTGCTGGCGCTCCCAATCAGCGACGTAGCGCTCCAGACGACCGATGGCCACAGGGTCGCTGCGCCTGCCCAGCAGACAGACGGCCTCACACTGAGTCTCTTGCGGGCACACGCGGCCGCAGATGGCGGGCAGGCTGTTCCTGTCCTTGAGCTTGTCCACCGCAGTCCACATATCGCCCTCGCGCAGGGCTTTGATGAACTCGGGGATGCGCACACCCACCTGGCACCCCGACACTCAGGGCGAGTTGCGGCATTGCAGACAGCGCTGCGCCTCAGCGACCGCAGTGGCCTCTTCATAGCCCAATGCAACCTCATCGAAATTGGTGATCCGGACCCGGGGATCTTGCTCGGGCATCGGGTGCCGTGGATTGTTGAGAGGGTTCGATCGCGCCATCATGCTGCTCCTCCGCCTGGCTGATCCGTGTTCTGGGCGAGCGACGCCAGAGCGTCGGCCTCGCGGTCGCGATACATCCGTTGGCGGCTCAAGAGCAGGTCCCAATCCACCTGGTGGCCGTCGAACTCGGGGCCATCCACGCAAGCAAAGTAAGTGCGCCCACCCACCGAAACGCGACAGGCGCCACACATGCCGGTGCCGTCGACCATGATCGAGTTGAGGCTGACGATGGTCTTGACGCCAAAAGGCTGGGTGGCCAGGGCGATGAACTTCATCATGATCGCCGGGCCGATGCCCCAGATGCGGTCGATCTTACGGCCAGAGGCGAGGATCTCTTTGAGGGGCTCGGTCACAACTCCCTTGCGCCCATAGCTACCGTCATCGGTGCCCACGATGAGCTCGTCGGTCACCGAACGCACCTCGTCTTCCCAAAAGAGCAAATCCACGCTGCGCGCGCCGATGATGCCGATCACATAGTTGCCCGCTGCGCGGAGGGCGCGGGCGATCGGATAGATCGGCGCGATGCCCAGCCCACCACCGACCAGGATCACCGTGCCATAGTTCTCGATCTCGGTGGGTCGGCCCAATGGCCCGGTAAAGCTCGCCAAGTACGCCCCTGGCTCGAGCTGGCCGAGCATCTTGGTCGACTTGCCGATCTCTTGCACGACGATGGTGATCGTGCCGGCCTCACGGTCGAAATCCGCGATAGTCAGCGGCACCCGCTCGCCCTTCTCGTGCACGCGCAAGACCACGAACTGGCCAGCCTGCGCTTTACGTGCAACTTCGGGCGCCGAGATCACAAAGAGCTTGGTGACGGGCGTCAAGGTCTCTTTCGCCAGAATCTGGTACACGCGTCTCCTCCCACCTACGGTCGGCAGCCAACGATCAAACAACCGCCAACAACGCCCCTATGCGGCAACCTGCGCCGCTACAGGTCTTGGATCAAGCGCACCAGCGCAATCAACGCTGTGCCCACCTTGATCAGCTTCTTGCCGTCGGTTGGCGTCGCCGCAACACCCTCTTCTGGCGTCTCACGCTTGGCCACGACGATGCCGATCACCACACCCAAGACTACGCCGATCAACCCGCCAAGGACGACGATCTTATCCCGTCTACGCACGCTGTGCCTCCTCAGCCTCGACGCCCACGATACGTGGCGCAAAAGGCCCGCAAGGCCGCACTCGCCGTCTGAATGGCCACAAACGGCCTAGAGACAGCCCCTGCGCCCTGCAACACACCCCTCTCTACCCGGTTGGCGCCCGAACGCACTCGTCGCAAGAAGGCCTGCACCTGTGGCAGCAGCTTGCCCAGCCCTTTGGTTGCCCGCAGAAAGACGTACAGCGGCAACACCAAGAGCACCAGGCCTTCGATGGCCAACAGAATGAGGGCCCAGTCGCGGGCGATCTGCATCGTCTCGGCCATGACTGCTCCCTCCTGCTTCTCTACAGATACTCGGTACTATACTCCAGTATAAGCGCACCTGGCTGCCGTCCAATATAGTCGATGGCCTGCTGCAACAGGCCCTGCGCATAGGCCAGGTCTGTCGAGACACAGGCTAGACCCAGCGTAGCCAGTTGCCAGCTATCGAGATGGTCGACCTGCGCGACGGCCAAGTTGAAATTGCGCCGCAGATGTGCGGTCAGTGATTGGACCACCTGCCGCTTGTCTTTGAGCGACTGCGCCCCCGGCACCTGCAACTCCACAGTCAGTACGCCGATGATCATGCCGCCCTCGATAACCCCTGACCCGTGTCCAGGCTACCGTTGTTCATAGTGAATGGCGCCGCGGCCACAGTTCATCGCCGCCTCCATGAGCGCCTCGGGCACCGTGGGGTGAGCATGGATGGTGCGGGCAATATCCTCGGGTGTGGCTTCGAGCTGCATCGCCAGCGCAGCCTCGGCAATCAGGTCGCTGGCATGGGGGCCCATGATGTGCACACCCAAGATGCGCCCTTTGCCATGCGGCTCGGCCTCAGCGATGATGCGTACTTGCCCTTCGGTCTCGCCCAATGCCGCCGCTCGACCGTTCACCATAAAGGGGAAGCGCGCCACCGCATAGTTCAGCCCTTGCTCCTGCGCCTGCTCCTCGGTGAGACCCACACCGGCGATCTCGGGCATGGTAAAGATGCAGTTGGGCACCACGCGATAGTCTGCCTCGCGCGGCTCACCAAGTATGTTGTCGATGGCCACCTCGGCCTCATACGAGGCGACGTGCGCGAGCATGTGCCCGCCAATGCAGTCGCCGATGGCATAAATGCCCGGCACATTGGTTTGCAGATGTGCATCGACGCCGATGGCCCGGCCGGCCAGCTGCACACCAGCAGCTTGGAGACCCAGGCCTTCGGTCACCGGCTCACGACCCGTGGCGAGCAACACAACCTCTCCGTCGGCCGATTGCGCGCCCCGCCGGTCATAGTGCACACGCAATCGACCATCGTCGAGCCGCTCGATGGCCTGAAACTCGAGGCCCACCTGCACATCCACGCCCTGTCGCGCGAGCAACGCGCGAAAGCGCTTGGCGAGCTGTGGCTCGGCGTCGCGCAGAAAAGATCGCCGCCCGAGCACCGTCACCCGGCTCCCCAGCGTATGCAACATGGAGGCAAACTCTACGCCGACTGCGCTGGCGCCGATGACAACGATGCTCTCAGGCAGATGGTCGATGGCCAAAAACTCGCGCGAAGTGAGCACACCCGGCAAGTCTACACCGGGGATGGGCACTTGTGCCGGCACCGAGCCGCTCGCCAGCACGATGGCATGGGCCATGAACTCTTGCTCGCCATCGGTCGTGGTTACCGCGACCTGGTGCCCGCCTAGCAGACGCCCTGTGCCGCGCAATACGGTCACCTTGCGGCTGGCCAACAGGTGCTCGATGCCCTCGACGAGCGAGTGCACCACCTGCTCCTTGCGCGCCATCAACCGGGCGAAATCCACCCGAATAGGCGCGTCGGCGCACACCGCGAACTGCCCCGAGGTGACATCGCGATAGACTTCAGCATCGCGCATCATGGTCTTGGTGGGAATGCAGCCACGGTTCAAACAGGTTCCGCCGAGCTCTTCTTTCTCGACCAGCACCACGCGTGCACCATCCTGGGCCGCGCGCAAGGCCGCGACATATCCTCCTGGCCCTGCCCCAATGACCGCCACATCGCAGTCGCTCGCCGTCACGCGTTCACCTCGATGAGGCGATAGGTAGAAGTGATCTCGGCGTTGAGCGTAGCCCGCACGCCGCAGTACTTGGTCAGCGACAGCTCGATCGCGCGAGCCACGGCCTCCTCAGAGAGGCCCACACCCGTCACCACATATTCGAGGTTGATCTTGACCCAGCGCCGGGGATGCTCTTGTGCACGCTCGCCACGGACCAACACGCGAAAGGCGCGCACGTCCTGGCGCTTTTTGCGCAGCACCGAGATCACGTCCATGCCTGTGCAAGACGCCAGGCTCGCCAACAGGGCCTCCATCGGGCGCACGCCGGTGCCCAGCCCGCCTAGGTCAGGCGTGCCGTCGACGACGAACGCTCCATGCGACCCATTCGCTTGGGCGAGGAACTGCAGGCCCTCGACCCACTTGACCTCGACATTCGGTTGCTCTTCGGTCATCCGTTGTACTCCTAGGGGATATAGACCCGATAGAAGGCCTGGTAGGCATAGACTACATCGCGATAGTCGCCGCTCCAACCGCCCATAGCGTAGAGGAAGGTGCCCGTCGCCTCCTCCACGGCCGACAGCCCGAGCGTCCGCCACTCGCCAGTGATTGGGCTCGCAAACGCCGACCACGCTTCGAGCGCGGCGTCATAACGCTCGTTGACGGTGAACGGTTCGGCCCACCCGCCACCACAAGCATACAGGCTGCCATTGACAACGGCCAATCCGTGACCGGCGCGGCCCTCGCTCATCTCCGCATGCTGCTGCCACAGGATCTCTCCGCCCTGCGCCTTGGCGGGCGCGAACGATTCGCATAGTTTCAGCTCTCGCGCACCGTCATAGCCCCCTACGACATAGATTCGCTCGCCCAAGGTCGCTGCCGCGGCAAAACCCCGCGGAGCCGTCAGTTTGCCAGCCTGCCGCCAGCTATCGCTGGCCACATCATAGTACCACACGGTGTCGACGTACTCCTGGCCATCCCATCCGCCAAACACATAGAAACCCTCGCCCCATGGAGCCAGCGCATACGAGCACAACGGTTGTGGCAATGGCGACGCCTGCGCCCAGGCGTCGAGACGCGCGTTATAGATCTCGAGCGCATTCGACAAGGCACCAGAGGTTGTGAGCCCGCCGGGCACAAAGATCAAGCCATCTACGGCCA
>JBDKSN010000126.1:0-7322 GCA_039680625.1 Anaerolineales bacterium
CACATCACGACGGCCTACAGCGTGCGCGACCTGTATATCGACAACCCGCCCATCGAAGAGGTCATTGCCCAGGTCTATCAGAGGGCAGGGATGTGAGCACGCAGGCATTGGCCAGCAGCTGGCGGGCGTATCGCGCAGTGATGTCCGCGCGCCTGCGTGAGGCGCTGCAATATCGGACGGCGGCGATCGCCGGCATGGTGACCCAGGTCTTCTGGGGCCTCATTCGGCTGATGATCTTTCGTGCTTTCTATGCGTCGACTGCGGCCGCACAACCGATGACGTTGGCTGAGACCACCGACTATCTCTGGCTCGTGCAGGCGCTGTTGCTGCTGATGCCCTGGCGCCACGATGACGAGATCCAGAACATGATCCGCACCGGCAACGTGGCCTATGAGCTGGTCAAACCGACGGATCTGTACCTGTTGTGGTTCGCGCGCATCTTGGGCGGGCGCGCTGCCCTGCTGTTGTTGCGCCTGCCCCTCATCTATAGTGTGGCCGCGCTGTTCTTTGGGCTGCGCCTTCCGGCCAGCCCAGCGGCAGCCGGTGCCTTTGCCCTTTCAGTGTTGGCTGCTTTCCTGCTGAGCAGCGCCATCAGCACGCTGATGACCATCTCGCTCATGTGGACGGTCACGGGAGATGGCCTGTCACGGCTGACCTCGACCCTGGCCACGGTGCTCTCGGGCAGTGTCATCCCCCTGCCATTGTTCCCCGACAGCTTTCAGACCGTGCTCAACGTGCTGCCTTTCCGTGGGCTGATGGACATCCCCTTTCGCCTGTACAGCGGCAACATCCCCCTCGTCGACCGTCCTCGCGAACTGGCGTTCCAGTTAGCCTGGGCGTTGGGCCTGATGCTCCTCGGCCGGTTTGCGCTGCAACGTGGCCTACGCCGCCTGGTGCTCCAAGGAGGCTAACGATGGCCGCTGCCCTGCGCCTGTATCTCAAGTACACCCTGGTGTCGATTCGCAGCCAGATGCAGTATCGCGCCTCGTTCATCATGTTGAGCGCAGGGCAATTCATCGCCACAGCCACCGAATTCGTGGCCCTGTGGGCACTGTTCGATCGCTTTGGCGCCATCGCCGGCTGGACCCTGCCCGAGGTGGCGCTGTTCTATGGCTTGGGCAATGTCTCGTTCGCGCTGGCCGAGGGCATGGCGCGCGGTTTCGATCTCTTCGCCAACCTCGTCAAGCGTGGCGATTTCGACCGCATCCTGCTGCGACCCCGCAGCACCCTGCTCCAGATCGGTGCCAGCGAGTTCCAGCTCATGCGCATCGGGCGCCTTAGCCAGGGGCTGGCCGTGCTCATCTGGGGCGTGCTGACGTTGGGCTTGGGGTGGTCGGCCTGGCGTATCGTCCTGATCCTGTGGGCGATCCTCTGTGGCGCGGCCATGTTCGCTGGCCTCTTTGTATTGAAGGCAACCACTGCCTTTTGGGCCACCGAGTCGCTCGAGATGTGGAATGCCGTCACCTATGGTGGCGTAGAGACGGCGCAGTATCCGCTGACGCTGTATGAGGATTGGTTCCGCAAGTTCTTTACCTACGTCATCCCCCTGGCGGCCGTCACCTACTTTCCCGCATTGGCGATCTTGGGCAAGCCTGACCCTCTGGGCACATCGCTGGCCTTCCAAACTATCATCCCCGTGGCAGGCTTGGCGTTTCTGGGCCTGTCGGCGCTCATCTGGCAAGTGGGTGTCCACCACTACCATTCGACGGGCAGCTGATTCCGGCCGATGGGCATGGATAGGCCCACGGTAGCAACAGAAAGGCAATGATGACATGACTCGTATGCTCGTCCGCGGCCCGCTCACCCTCGACGAATGCCGCTCGCTAGCCCTGACACTGGGCGAGCGTAGCGAGTGCACCATCACGCGGCACCATCTGCTCCGCGGCTCGGCGACGGCCTTTTGCGTGGGTGACCCTGGCGCGCCCATCGCTGCGCTCGTGCAGCCCTACGACTGCGAGGCTGAGCCGCTCGGCCTCGGCCAAGACGTCGCCGCGCTCTATGCCCTGCTCCAGGTTGCCCGGAACTGGACCTGTGTCGAAGTTGAAGTAGACGTAGCCAGCGCCCTCGCCGGCCTTCTGTCGGCCGACACGGGCCAGGCCTGCCGCCTCTATGGGGACCTGTACTACCGGCTGGAACACACCGTAAAGCCAAACGCGCATCCAGCCGTTCGTCTGTTGACTCTGGATGACGAGCCTCTTCTAGCCAGCGCCCCTCAGAACCTGCAAGGCACCGGCTGGGGTACGCGCGAGGGACTGCTGCGTGAAGGCGCCATTGCGTGTGCAATCTTGAGAGGCGCGATCGTGGCCTCGGCTTGCACCGTCGCCATGACCCCCGGCCACGCCGAAATCGGCGTCGAGACGCTGCCCGACCATCGCAGAAAGGGTTACGCCACCGCCGCCGCCGGGCTGATGGCGGCCTGGATTCAGGCGCGCGGCCTCACGCCCACGTGGAGCACCGGCGAGGACAATTGGGCCTCGCAACGCGTGGCCGAAAAGCTCGGCTTTCGACGTTGCTACGAGCGCACCTACGTCATCCCACAGCGCTAGGCGCCACGGGTCGGTGAGGGCTGGGCAACACGCCCCCGGCGCGAGACCAAAACGAGGAATGCCATCGAGAGCAGCACCAAGCCTGCGTCGACCGTATACATGACCGCACCGCGATATTGCGCATAGAGGACGCCGCCCAACAGCGAGGCAATGGCCGAACCGACGCCCATAGACACCGAGCCAAAGATGCCCTGTGCCGTAGCGCCCAAGCCCTCGGGCGCCATCTCTGCGACCAGGCTCACGCTCGACACCCACATCGCCGAGAACGACGGCCCATGCAGCAGTTGGATCACCAGGATGAGCCACGGCGTGTGCATCCATCCTACAGCGAGCAGCATGGCCACCGTGGCCACCATGCTGATGAGGAGCAGTCGACGAGGCCCCAGGTGATGCAAGAGGCGGTCAGACCAAAAGTAGACGGGCAGCTCACTGAGCGAAGCGACTGCGAGCGACGCGCCCATCAGGCTGGTGGAGACGCCGATATCACCTAGGTGCAGGAAGAGGAAACTGTCGAGAGTCGAGCGCCCGGCGGTAAAGATCAGCATCGTGGCCAGGAACAGCAGCCAACCGCGATTGCGCGCCAGCTGACCAAAGCCGCTCCAGTACGAAGTGCGCAGCTTGGCCATCTGCATAGGCAGCCCCAGAGCCACCAAGAGAGCCAACCCCAGGAGCACATAGTACACATAGAAAGCCCAGCTCAGCGAGAAGCGGTCGACGAGCACGCCCACCAGGGGCCCAGCTAGGCCCCAGCCCACCGCTCCCCAGAGTCTCAGGCGGCCATAGCGCGCGCTCTCGCCCTGGAGCATCGACATCACCGAGCTGTCGACCAGAGACATCGTCGGCGCCGAGAAAAGCGCATAGAGCACCACGATGGGCACTAGCGTCCAGAACGATCGGCTTAGGTACATGCCCACGGCGGCCGCCAGCGTGCCCGAGACTGCCAACACAAGCAGACGCTTGTGGCTATGCGTGGCATCAGCCACGCCCGCCCAAACGGGCGCGACGAGCACGGTCAAGATGGACGGAATGGCGCGCAAGATGCCGATCTGCTCGCCACCCATGTTGAGGCTCTGGTAATAGAGCACCAGGTAGGGCGATAGCGCCGCTCCTGCCCCATAGAAACAGCAGTAGAACGCTTTGGAGAGACCGAGCCACGAGTTCGTCCGCTTCACGCCACGTCACCCTTCCAGCCGGGATTTGCCTTGCCAGTATAGGCTCGGGCAGCGCGCACTCCAACGTGGGCCAGCGGAGGCGATCCGAATTGATGGCGCTCGGGCTAGGCTATAGACGCGCGCAGCGACGGCAAGTCAGCGGCGGTCGAACCGCCCGCAGGCGTGTCAGCGGTAGAACACAAACGTCGCGCCGACGAGGTCGAACAACTGCCTCGCCAGATCCGCCTGCTCGCCTGCGCCGGGCGGCAGGTGTGGCGCAAAGGTGATGCGGTAGGCGACGCCGTCATGCACCAGATAGATCTGTCGCGTAGGTTCATCGCCCGGGATGGGCACCACCACCACGGCTTCTTGCCCCGCAAACGTAGCCTCCGACCAGGCATCGACGGCGATATCTTGCATCTTGTCGGCCAAGTCCTGCTCTGCCCATTCCCGCGGCGTAAGGCCCCCCGCAGGACCCAGGCTCACCACACGTACCTCACCGATGAGCGGCACGGGTACATCGCTACGCTGCCGCGCAGAGACGATGACGCCGCTATCATCCTCGACCAGGCCATAGTCGCTGGGATAGAGAAAACAATATGCCTCATCGCCGCGCTCGATGCGCGCCTGCTGCTGCCCCTCAGAGGCCGTAGCACAGAGCAAGTCAGGATTGTGCGTCTCGATCATGCCCAACTGCAGGTCGAGAGTGGCCGCCACACCGTTCACAGTCACCGTATAGTTGCCCACATCTAGCCCGCTGATGTCCAGCGGCACCTCGATCGCAAACTCGGTCTCGTTGGGTGCGCACGCACGATCGGCCGGACGAGCCACGTATAGTCCCACCGCCAGGCCGGTTGGCGTCCGCGCCTGCACCGTGCGCCCGATCTCGCTGCAAAGGTCATCATAGACGCCGTGCACTTCAAGCGTTACCGGCACCGGAAAGCCCTCTCCATAGAGCACCTCGACCGCCGTCACGCGCGCTGGACTCAAGTCGACGGGTTCCTCGGTAGGCGCTGGCGTCGGCGTAGTGGCCGTAACCGTCGTCGCAGGCTCTGGCGTTACCGACGTCCCCAGAGGCAATACCGCAGGCGTGGCGGTCGGCTCAGGGATGATGGTGATCTGGATGAGCTGCGGCAGCAACGCACGCTGCTCTCCCTCCACCGTCGGCTCGGCCTCACCACAACCACAGAGGAGCAGGAACGCCAAGTCAAGCGACGCTGCCAGGCGCCCGCCCCACACACCCTTGCTCACGCGCACCTCCGTTCGAGCCACGCGGTGACAGCATCCCCACTCTGGCGAGCAGAACTGAACCTCGGCCAGCCCCAGGCATGATCCATCGCGTCAGTCCTATCCAAAAACTTGGTCGTGATCACCAGACATCCTTTCACCAACGATAGGCAGTCTCGGCAGCATAGTCCAGATAGAGCTTGACTGCTTCGGGCGGCGTGTTCCACGGGATGTGATTGCCGATGCAGAGCATATAGCCAGCGCCGATGCGGCCGGTCTCGACCATGCTATCGACCATGGCGCGGATTTCCTCCGGGCGGTTGCCCATGAGCACCCGATTGTCACCTTCACCAGCCAACAAGGCCGTGGGATAGCGCCGCGCCAAGGCCTTCCAGTTCGTGTATGGCTCGCTGATGATGCCGCGTGAGCCACACGCCATCACATCATCGGCCCATACATCCATGTTGCCATCAGAGATAAAGAGCACGTGCTTGCCCGCCGCCTTGACGATGCCCCAGAACTCTTCATAGCGCGGAAAGATATGCTTGTGCATCCAGCGTGGCGAGCACAGGGCACCTCGCGTATAGGCGATGTCGTCGTGGCACACACAGAAATTGATCGGCAGCCTGGCGACGGCGCGAAATACGCGGCGGTTGATCTCGGCGAACTCGGCCATCACTGGCTCGAAACGCGGGTCGAGGCAACAACGGAGGAACATCTCCCAGCCAAAGGTGAGCAGGGGCCACATGAACATGGTGTTGTAAAAGCTGAACTCGGTCACAACGCCCTCAGGCGCTTGCTCCCACTCGGCCGGGTATCGCGCACGAAACTGCTGATAGAGCGTCTCTTCGTCGCTATAGTCCCAGTTCTCGACCACTTGTGCCTGACGCAGGTCGGGGTGCTCGAGCGGATGATAGGTAAAGACGTCCTCTGGTGTCAGAAAGCGCGACTGGCCATGCTCAAACGTCCACGACTCGCCATCGCCCCAACGCACCGTTTGCCGCTCGGGATTCGAGCTGACCTCGTCGAGGTCCATCTGCGGCCGAGGGATGGGATCATCGCTCGGGGGGATCGGCAACCGTAGTTGGGGATACAGTTCCGCCAGTCGCTGCCGACAGCGCCGTGGATGCGCGTAATAGTCGATGCCTGTCAGATACGTCTCGGCATCGGGGCACGACCAGTGTTCCATATGTGCCATGCGCCTTGGCCCCAGGCCCATGTAGCTCTCGTAACGAATGTCACCCATGCGTCTTTCTCCTCGCTCGGCAGTGTAGCCAAGAGTGCCCCTCAGTCCAAGTGTTACCGAATAGGCGACGTTGACGGCGCTACCTGCTCCGTGCTATAACCCTGGCAGCCTAGCAAGCACGCAGAGCACGCAACAGGGGGATGCCATGAAGAGGGCGCTACTCGTACAGGGCGGCTGGGAGGGACACGAGCCGAAACACGTATCGTCAATCCTGGCCGACGCGTTGACCCGCAACGGCTTTGAGGTCGTCGTGTCTGACTCGCTAGATAGCTTCAAAGATGTCGAATACCTGCGCACCTTTGATCTGATCGTGCCCGAATGGACGATGGGCAAGATCGAGCGCGACCAGCTCGAGGGCCTGTTGGCCGCCATCAAGGGGGGCGTGGGCCTGGCGGGACTCCATGGCGGCCTGGGCGACTCGTTCCGCGAGGCCACCGACTACCAGTTCATGGTGGGCGGGCAGTGGGTCGCTCATCCGGGCAACGATGGGATCACCTATGAGGTCAATATCTGCGACATCGATGATCCGTTGGTCGAGGGCCTCCACGACATGACCATCGTGTCTGAGCAGTACTATATGCACGTCGACCCCAGCAACAAGGTGCTGATGACGACGACCTTCCACACCGAGAACGGTGACGTCGTGATGCCCGTCGCGTGGAAGCGTTACTTTGGCGAGGGACGTGTATTCTACTGCTCGCTTGGCCACGTGGCCCAGGTCTTTGACCAAGATCCTCTGGTGCTCGAGATCATGACCCGCGGCATGCTCTGGGCGGCCCGCGTTACTGACTAGAGCCCTCCCAGCCGTTTGATGACCCAGGCCTACTCGCTGCAGTGCCCTGCCCGCGGCGAGTAGGCGGGTGTGCCGTGCCCTACTCCCCACTGTCGAGCCGCCCTGCTTGTTCGCTTCCCCATTCCAGGGCGGCAGGCTCTTGGTGGACCTGCCGATGCGCCTTGACCGGCACCTCTTCGTATCCCATAATGCGCCTAGTGCGCCCCACGACACATCCAGGGAGGGCCAGGCAGATGAGAGCTCTGCGCAAGAACGTGGCCATCTCGATCGACGGCGGTGGCATCAAGGGCATCGTCGCCACGCGAGCGCTCGCCATCCTCGAGGCATACCTTCAACAACCGTTGCACCAAGTCGTCCGG
>JBDKSN010000127.1:0-12562 GCA_039680625.1 Anaerolineales bacterium
CCATGCCCGGATTGCTCTCTTTTCTCATCGTTTTTGGGCTGATTGTATTCACTCACGAACTAGGCCACTTTATCGCGGCCAAGCTTTCAGGGGTGACGGTTACCGAGTTCGGCTTTGGCTACCCCCCTCGCCTACTGCGCCTCTTTCGCTGGCGCGAGACCGAGATCACACTCAACCTGCTCCCCTTGGGCGGCTTCGTGCGCATGGCGGAGGATGATCCTACCATGCCCGGCAGCCTGGCGAGCAAGAAGCGCTCGACGCGAGCCATTGTGCTGTCGGCGGGCGCGTTGATGAATGCGGTGTTGGCCATCGTGCTCTACAGCGCGACCTATATGATCGGCACGCCGGTGCCCGTCGAGGGCGCTGGAGCGGGCATCTACTACGTTGGCGACAACTCGCCCGCTCAAGAGGCTGGCCTGCAGGTCGGCGACACCATCATCGAGATCGATGGCGTCCCCGTGCAAGACGCTGCCCAGGCTAAAGAGCTCATTGCGGAACACCTGGGCGTCGAGACCACGATCGTCGTGCGACGCAATGGCGTGACCTTGCCGCCGATCCATCTCGTGCCGCGCGCCAACCCACCGGCAAACGAGGGCGCCGTCGGCGTAGTGATCGACCAGCCTCTCGAAGTGCGCTCCTATCCTCTATGGCAAGCGGTGCCCAAAGGCGTGCAAGCGACCATTGGCACCATCGTCAGCCTCTATCAGACGGTGCGCATGGCCATCCGTGGCCTCATCCCCTTCGAGGTGAGCGGGCCGATCGGCATCTACCAGGCCACCGCACAAGTGGCACGCAGCGGCTTGGTGCAGGTGATCGAGTTCACGGCCTTCTTGAGTATCAACCTGTTCATCGTGAACTTGCTGCCCCTGCCCGCCCTGGATGGTGGCCGCTTGATGTTCGTGGTGCTCGAGTGGCTACGCGGCGGCAAGCGTATACCCCCCGAGAAGGAGGGGCTAGTGCATGCCCTGGGCATGTTGGTGTTGATCATGTTCATGGTGATCGTCAGCGTGTTTGATTACCGCCGTTACTTTGGCTAGCATCGACAACGTGTATCGACGAGAGAACAACGACCGACGCGCCCTGGATCGGCTCGGTTCGACCGGAGATCGACGATGAAGTGCCTCCACTGCGGCGCCAAGGTGCCCGCCCAGGCCTCGATCTGCGCCAACTGTGGGCAGCGCCTCGTGCGCCCCCACTTGTGGCAACTGCGCTGCGAGCATTGCGGCAGTCCCATGCGCCTGACGCAAACCATCTGTACTGCCTGTGGCTCGCCGGTCACCCGGCCTAGACAGCGCACCTGGCTGCTACTGTTCTTTGTGCCAGTGGCGCTCGTGTTGCTGGCCTTGGTCGCTCGCAAAGGCTATGCCCAGCTGAAACAGAGCTATCTGGAGGCTTGGCCAACGGCGCTCTACGAGATGTCACTGGGCGACCTGGCCACGGCCACGCTCATGCCCTTGGGGCCAACAGCCACCCCAACGCTGACGGCCACCCCCAGCCCGACGGCCAGCCGTACGTCCACGCCCACCGCGACATTCACCGCGACGGCCGTGCCAACCGCCACCGCGACGGAGACGCCGACGGCTACCGCGACCCTAACACCAACGGCGACGTTTACGGCCACGCCCACAGAGACCGCCACGCCGACGCCCATGCCCACAGCGACCGTTGCGCCTGCCGAACTGGCAACGCCGGCTGCCACCGGCGCGCCGGGCTAGGGGCCAACCGTTCGGCGCTATTCGTGCGAGAAGGCCGAGCCATGCTAGAATAGCATAGTAGTTTGACGTAATAGGGATAGAGAAGCCATGACAGATCCACTGCTACAGGTCATTGCTGGACTAGCCGGAGATGGCGCCCTGACCCGGGCTGCGCTTGCCCCCCTATCTGGCCTGGAACGCGGCGCAGCTGCGCGCATAGCCGAGCTGCTGAACACGCTGCCGGCCGAACGGCAGCGAGAGATCGTCGAGAGTCTCGTCGGCGAGGCCGAACGTAGCTTTGACCTCGACTTTGGCCTGGTCTATCGCGCTCTCCTCAAGCACACCGACGCGACGATCCGGCGCCTGTGCATCGAGGGGCTGGTCGAGGATGTCCACCTAGATCTCGTCAACATCCTGATCCGCCTCTTGGAGAACGATCCCGACATCTCTGTACGCGCGGCCGCTGCCGACTCATTGGGCCGTTTTGTTTATGCTGGCGAGATCGACGAGATCCCCGCTGGGCACGCGCGTTCGGTTCGCCAAGCGCTCGAACGCACATTCCAGCAACTGTCCACTACACCCGAGGTCGCGCGACGAGCGCTCGAATCGCTGGCCTATATCAACGACGACGCCATCAAGGCAATGATCGACCGCGCCTATAGCGCAGACGCCAGCGTGGTGCGCCAGAGCGCTGTCTTTGCCATGGGGCGCAGCGCCGATACCTACTGGGCCGACATCGTCTTGGCCGAGCTCTATAGTGACGATCCGGCGATGCGCTACGAAGCGGCGCGTGCCTGTGGGGAGCTCCAGCTAGACGAGGCAGTTGAGCCCTTGGAGCGAATGATCAGCGAACGCGATGCCGAGGTGCGCTATATGGCGGTGCAAGCCCTGGGTGAGATCGGCACGCCCGAAGCGCGCAAAGCGCTGGAGCGGCACAGCGAGACCGACGATCCCGATCTGGCCGAGGCCATCGAAGAGGCGTTGGCTGAGAGCAGCCTGGCTGACATGACGTTTGAGATGCTCGAAGTCAACCCACTGGATACCGATTTCGTGCCCGACGAGCCCGATGCTCAAGAGACGGAAGAGGACGTCGACGCCGACCAAGAGGCCTTCCGCGACGAGTTCTTTGAGTATACCGACGAAGATGAGGATGATGACTGGCCAGACGAGTTCCTCTCCCTCGACTAACCCAGAGGGCGCTACGCAGCGGCTGGTGGCGTTGGTGCACGGTGCCGTACAGGGCGTTGGCTTTCGCCACGCCTGTGAGGTGCAGGCCCGAGCGCTGGGCCTGCGCGGATATGTGCGCAATCGCTATGACCGCACTGTAGAGGTCGTTGCAGAGGGAGCACGCCCACAGCTAGAGCAGCTGTTGTCCTGGCTGAACGAGGGGCCGAGTATAGCGCATGTATCCGCGGTCGAGGTCTCGTGGTTGGCAGCGAACGGCGAGTTCCGCCGCTTTGAGGTGCGCTCCTAGATGCGACGCAATCCCGAACGGTTAGCCTGGGCCATCCTGATTGCGGCGTTTGCCACCTTTTGCTTCCTCATTGTGGCTGTGCCCCTCGGCATCCGTTGGCACCTGCACAATGCCCAAGTGGTGAACAAGGCCAGGGTCGAGTCTCTTGCCGGCACCATCGTGGTCGAAGAGCTGGCCGGCAGTGGCCCGATGCCGCTTGCCAAGGGCAACGGCATGGAGGCCAAGGAAGGCTCGACGATCTATGCCGATGAGGCCTCGCAGGCACTGATCACCTTTGCCGATGATAGCTATGTGCAGCTCTATCCGGGCACTACGGTGCGCCTCGACGAGATGCGCGCCCCTCGCTACCAGGCGGGGATCAAACCGGTGATCGTGCACATGACGCTGCTGGAGGGGCGCCTGCGCTTGGGCTCGGCAGTCGTGCCCGAAAGAGAGACCGACATGACGATCACCTCGCCCACTGCTCACGTGCGCCTGTCGGAAGATGGCAGCTTCTTGCTGGAGGCCACCAGCGAGGCATCCGAGGTGGCCGTCTACCGCGGCTATGCCGTGGTAACGGCGCAGAATGTCAGTGTGGTCGTCGAAGAGCGGCAGCGCACGACCGTCCAAGCTGGAGAGACGCCGGGCGCCGTTGTGGGCGTGGCCCGCAACCTCGTGCGTAACAGTAACCTGCGCCCCCCGCTGGATGAATGGTATGTCTATAACGAGCAAGGCACGGACGGCGGCGTGTTGGGTGGGCAGGCCGATGCTGTAGTCGACGCGGGTGTGAGCGCCGTGCGCCTTTGGCGCTCGGGAGGCCAAGGCAATCACTGCGAGACAGTGCTCGAGCAGAACATCGACGCCACTCTCTCAGAACCCATCACCTCGCTGGTGATGCGCATGACCTTCAAGATCCGCTACCAGCAGCTGTCTGGCGGGGGCTATCTCGCCTCAGAGTATCCTTTGATGGTGCGCCTCACCTATCGCGATGAGTACGATAGCGAGGCTGAGTGGGTGCAGGGCTTCTATTACCAAAATGACGACGGCAACCCGACCACCTATGGGATGCAAGTGCCCCGAGATCGCTGGTATGTGTACGAGTCAGAGAACCTGCTGGAGACGCTGCCGGTCAAGCCCGTGCGCATCGTCAAGATCCGCGTCTATGCCTCGGGCTGGGACTATGACAGCCTGGTCTCGGATATCAACCTGATCGTTGAGTAGACTCAGCCTGCCGTTGGGCCTTGTAGCGCTGGCGTACTTCCGTCAGAATCGCCAAGTATGCCGTTGAACGGTAGTCCGGATAGGTCCACGGTTGGGCGCGCCAGGCACCATGCTGATAGCTCAGCGTCACCTCGGCATAGATCCCCTGGCCAAGGTAGATGCGGTGCCACTGGTCTTTGGTCGTGGCAAGCACCAGCTTGGCCAGCGAGACATAGCCTGGGTCCAGGTTGATCTGCCGCCTGCCCTCACTGGCCAGCGCCTGCTCGATGTCGTTGGTCGCCCGCTTGATGTGAGCGAGCTCGCCAGGATCGATCAGTTCGGCAAAGGTAACAAAGCAACGCCATTGAGGCGCACCCATCTCAGAGACATAGTACTCGGTGGCCGCAAAGGGCAAGAGCTCGCTACGCCAGTCGATCGCTCCAAAGAGCGACACCATGGCCTGTTCGGCCTGATCGAACCATCGCGGCTGGTGCGCCAGCATCGGCACGATGAGCTTGACCCGATCGGGCGTCTTGATCGTCCCCACGCTAAAAGCCCTCGAGTTGCTGCTTCAGGCTGCGATAAGCGGTGCGGCTGACGATGAGGTGGTCGAGCAGCTCGATACCCAGCAGCTCGCCTGCATGGCGTAGCTCGCGCGTGAGGTCGATGTCGGCCGGCGAGGGCATGGTGTCCTCGCTCGGATGGTTGTGCGCGACGATGATCGCCTTGGCGTTGTCGCGCACTGCTTCGCGAAACACCTCACATACGCGCACCGTTGCCCGATCGAGCTGCCCCCGATAGACCTGGTGTAAGCGCAACACTTGGTGCTTGGTGTCGAGGAGCATCACCCATAGCTCCTCTTGCCGGGGGTTGCCCATACGCGCCATCAAGATGCGCGCCGCACTCTCGGGGGTTGTTACCCGGGGCCTAGCCTGATCGGGGGTCATCGCCAGGCGGCGGCCCAGTTCGAAGGCGGCCAGCACTTGGGCAGCCTTGGCTGGACCGATGCCGGGGATGCTGGCCATCTCCTCTTGGGTGGCCTGGGCCAACCCACTGAGCCCATCGAAGCGCTTGAGCAGGTTCTGCGCCGCTTGGATGGCGTTGAGCTTTGGCGTTCCCGAGCGCAGCGCGATCGCGATCAGCTCGGCATCCGAGAGCACCTCGGCCCCGTACGCCAACAGGCGTTCTCGCGGGCGCTCTCCCTCGGGCAGCTCCTTGATCCCCACGGTATAGTCGCCGACGGCCACGGCACCCCCAGCGCGGCTAGTTGGCGGCAGTCTAGCTGGCCAACAGACGCACGTCAACTAGAGTACGCAGCCAGCCCGACGTACAATAGGGGCACGCTTGCCCGGTCAAGGAGCCTTTCATGCCCGAGACGCTACGCCCGCAAGAGGTATTCAGTCAGCGCGCTGCCTTCTATACCACCAGTCAGACCCACAGTGATGCCGCGCAGCTCGAAAGCCTCGTGGCCCTGGCCGCTCCCCAACCGGACTGGACCGTGCTCGACGTCGGCACCGGCACGGGTCACACGGCCCTGACCATGGCACCGCACGCCGCCAGCGTCGTCGGCATCGACCTGACCATCGAGATGCTGGCGCAGGCGCGCCTCCTCGAGCAAGCTCAGGGACTGAGGTTGTCGTGGGCGTTGGCCGATGCCGAGGCGTTGCCCTTTGCCACGGCGAGTTTTGACCTGGTCACCTGCCGGCGCTCGGCACACCATTTTCACGACCTGGGCCGGGCGCTCGCCGAGATGGCCCGCGTCGTCGAGCCAGGTGGCGTGGTTCTGATCGACGACCGTAGCATCCCCGAAGACGAAGCCATCGACACACTAATGAATCAGCTCGACGTGTGGCACGATCACTCCCACGTGCGCGAATACCGGGCTAGCGAGTGGGTCGCCATGCTGTCTGAGGCCGGCCTGGCCGTGACGCATGTCGAGGGCTATGCCCAACATCGTTCGTTCACCTCGTTTGCCCATGGCGCTGGCGATGAGGACCTGGCGGGGATGCGCGCCCGTCTGGCTGCCGCCACGCCTCACGAGCGTGCCCTGCTGGCGCTCGAGGAGCGCGACGGTGAGCTCTATTTCAACAACTGGTACGTTGTCTTGCGCGCGGTCAAGCACGAACGCTGACCGGCCGCGAGCTCAAGACCCAAGGGGCGCCATGTCAACCGCCTATGAGGCTATTCTATCCTACGTCGCCGAGCTGGAGATCATCGACACACACGAACACCTGCCAGCCTTCGAAGAGCAGCGCGACCCCACGCTCGATGGTCTGCAGGAATATGTCATGGACTATTTCAACCGTGATCTGGCCTCGGCCGGTATGCCCCCCACCGATGTGCACCGGCTCAAGACCGAGGTCATGCCCCTGGCCGAGCGCTGGCGCCTGGTGGCGCCCTACTGGGAACTGGCGCGCTACACCGGCTATGGGCGCGCCCTCGACCTCACCGCGCGTGGCCTCTATGGGCTAGATGGCGTTCGCGAGGGCACGATCGAGGCGCTCGATGCTGCTGTGCGCGGCAGCCGCCATACCGGGCACTATGCATATGTGCTCAGGAACAAGTCGCACATCGTCACCAGCCTGCTGAATGGCACTCGCCCCAGTGACCCGCGCTACTTTCGCAATGTGGTCGACATGTGGCCCTTTGTTTGCCCCGAGACGCTAGATGATGTCCGCGCCATCGAGGCCGAGACGGGCGTGCGCATCTGCGCCTTTGAAGATTGGCTCGCTGCCTGCGAGATCAGCCTCGATCGCGCCCTGGCCGAGGGCTGTGTCGCGCTCAAGAACTCGTTGGCCTATCTGCGCCCGCTCTCGTTCGCGCGCGTCCCGCGCTACAAGGCTGAGGAAGAGTTCACGCACCTCTGGGATACGCGGCACTTTCCCGACTGGAAGAGCGCACCCGTTCATTTCGGCCGCGACCTGCAGGACTATATGCAGCACTATATCCTGCGCCTGGCAAACCAGCGGGGCCTCACCTATCAGATCCACACGGGCTTGCAGAACGGCACGGGCAACCTGATCGCCAACAGCAACCCCGAGTTGCTCAGCAACCTCTTTCTCCAGTATCCCGACGTGCGCTTCGACCTATTCCACATCGGCTATCCCTACGAGCATGTGCTCTCTGCCCTGGCCAAGAACCTGGCCAATGTGTATATCGACATGTGCTGGGCGCACATCATCTCGCCACAGGCGTCGGTCGCCGCCATGGTCGAGTGGATCGACAGCGTGCCCTTGAACAAGATCAGCGCCTTTGGCGGCGACTATAGCTTTGTCGATGCCGTCTATGGCCATCAGCTGCTCGCCCGCGAGAACGTGTCGCGAGCGTTGGCCATCAAGGTGGATCAAGGGCTGTTCGACATCGACCGCGCCTGCGAGATCGCCCATCTCTGGTTCTATGATAATCCCGTGCGCATCTTTGCACTGGAAGGCAAACTATAACGTGCCTCGTCACAGCCCGAAATGGATCATCATCGTGACTGGCCCGCCTTGCAGCGGCAAGTCGTGGCTGGCATCGGCCTTGGCAGAGCGCCTGGATCTGCCTCTGCTGACCAAAGATGCCATCAAAGAGCGCCTGTTCGAGACCTTGGGCTGGGGTGGCGCCGAGCGCTCGGCGGCCTACAACCGCGCCTCGGTCGCGCTGCTGCTCGACAGCGCACGGCTGCTCATCGCCACCGGCCGACCGTTCATCCTCGAGAGCAACCTCCGCCCAGACCGAGACAGCGCGGCCTATGCGGCTCTGCTCTGCGAGCATGGCACGCAGGCCATTCAGATTCACTGTAGCGCCCCGCCCGAGGTGCTCATCGAGCGCTTTCAGCGCCGCTGGGAGGCCGGCCAGCGCCATCCTGGGCACGCCGACGACTCCGCTGGCGCGAGCATCGCCGACAAGATCCGCGCAGGCATCTATGGCCCCCTCGACCTGCCCGGGGTGCTGCTCTCGGTGGACACAGCTGCAGGCTTTGCCGAGCAAGATACCTTGCTCGCCGAGGTACAGCGCCACATCGAGGCTATCGAGAGAGCCGCCCCACAGAGGAGATCGGAATGAATACTCCACACCACGAGACGCTGACTGCCCGCGAGCGCGTCATGCGCACGCTCAATCGCCAACCTATCGATCGACTGCCCATCGATCTGGGGAGCCACTTTTCCACGGGCATCTCGGCGTTTGCCTATTGGCGTCTACGCGAGTACCTGGGGCTTGGCACCGACGATATCTGGGTGCCAGACGTCGTGCAGATGTTGGCCCACGTCGACGACGACATCCTCCAGCGCTTTCACTGCGACTGCACCTTGCTCTACCCACGCTGGCGAGTGGAACAGCGCTGGCGCCCCTATCCGCCCTATTGCTTTGGCCTGCCCGCCACCATGCCGCTACAACAAACACCCGCTGGCGACTGGTTGGTGCAGCAGGGAGAGCGCAAGATGCGCATGCCCGCGCAGGGGCACTTTTTCGACGGCGACTGGATCAGCGACTGGCGCGATGTAGACGAGGCAACGCTCATCACCGACACCGCCCGCGAGGCCGAACGTATCTACAAAGAGACCCCCTACGCCACCAACTACATGGGCTATGGCGCCTACTTTGGCGGCATCGAAGAGGCCGTACGCATGCTCACCGAGCCTGAGGCGGTGCGCACCGAACATGAAGCCGCGCTACAGGCCAACCTGGCCCACGTCGGCCACGTCATCGACGCCATGGGGCAATACATCCAGCTCATCACGATCAACGCCGACATGGGGTTACAGACCGGCCCCATGTGTCGGCCCTCGCTCTTGGCCGAGTTCACCATGCCCTATATCGCGCGCTTTTGTGACTTTGTCCATCGGCACAGCGACTGCAAGGTGTTCTTGCACTGTTGTGGGTCGATTCGCCCGCTCATCGGCATGTTCGCGCAGGCTGGAGTCGATGTCCTCAACCCTGTACAGATCTCGGCCAATAACATGGACCCTCACGACCTCAAGCACGACCACGGCCACGAGATCGTCTTCTGGGGCGGTGGGTGCGACACCCAGCGCGTCTTGGGCGTGGCCACGCCCGACGAGGTGCGCGCCAATGTATGCGAGCTGGTCTCTACGTTCAAGCCCGGCGGCGGGTTCGTATTCTGCCAGGTGCACAACGTGCTGGGTAACGTGCCCCCCGAGAACGTCGTGGCTATGCTCGAGGCCGCTTATGAGGAGAGCTGGTACGATGCGCCCCTGGGCTAAGCCATCCCTATTGCCCTTCCGGCGGTGTGCTATAATGGCAGTTGGCTCGATGCCTCGACGCAGAGGCATGTCCACATCCGCTGAGGCATGCTCGATCTGCTGCCCAGGCCGCACATCCGGCAGCTCCGTCGCGCTCGCGCCCCAGTGATGTTGCCTCGCGACGCTCATGTCCGCCGCCAGAGAGAGGTACGCTAGATGACCGACGAACGACCGACCGTTGAGGCCCACATCCGCGAGCTCTTGAGTCGCATCGGCTATCCCGATTCGCCCTATCTGGCCGAGGTGCTCAAGATGGTGGCCTCGCCCCAAGAGCTTCACTGGCTGACGCTCTTGCCCGCAACACCAGCCGAGTTCGCCGGCCTCACCGGGTTGGCCGAGGCTGAGGCCGCCGCCATCTTGGATGACCTGTTCCTGCGGGGATTGGTGACCGCTGTGCGCGACGATGACGGCATCGAGCGCTATGATACCCCACGCACCTCAGGCACCTTTGTCGATTTCCTGCTCTTTGACCAGCGCTATCGCCCCCTAGGCGATGCCTTCTATGACCTCTTCAGCAAGTTCTTTAACGAAGAAGAGGTCTATATGGAGCGTTCGCCCGAGCGGCTGCCCTTGCGCGTGGTGCCCGTCGAGGAACGGATCGGCGACGAGCGCACCGTGTTGCCCTATGAGCGCGTGAGCGCCATCCTCAGCCGGGCGCGGCGCATCGCGGTCGAGCACTGCCCTTGCCGCCAGCGCGAACGCAGGTGCAACAACCCAACCGAAGTGTGCATGTCGTTCGATAGTGTGGCCGACTATACCATCGCGCGCGGCGTGGGCCACGAGATCAGTGTGGCCGAGGCGCAGGCGATGCTGCAGATGTGCGAGGATCTCGGCCTGGTGCACCAAGTCGATAACACCGATCACCCCACGGTGCTCTGCAACTGCTGCTCGTGTTGCTGCGCCTTTCTGGTAGCCATCAACCGTTACGGCCTCAGCAATGTGGTCGCCACCAGCCGCTATCGCGCCGAGATCGACCAGGGCCTCTGTATCGCCTGCGGCACGTGCCGCGAGCGCTGCCCCTTCGGCGCCGTTGCAGAGACCCCAGGGGGAGGCTATGCCGTCAACACAGCCAGGTGTTTCGGCTGTGGCCTCTGTGCCTCTTCCTGCCCGGCCGAGGCGATCGTCTTGCACCTCGTCGCCCCTGCAGACCACATTCCGCATCAGGAGCCAACGATCCTCCGATCATGACCAAACCTTATACCTATATTGGAACCGATGCCCCCGACGTGTTGTGTCAGTTTGCCGCCGAACATGGCCTGGCCGAGTTCGACTTGCTGGCCGACGTCAATACGTGGGAGGCCCTGGGCCAGCGCACCGCGGCGACACTCACTGCTGCTGGCAACCGTGTGCGCCCGCTCATCCTCCCAGGCGACGTGATCGCCGACGAGGATGCCATTATGCAGGTGCTGTTGCGTGCCGACGACGCCCGCCGACCGATGATCGCAGTGGGTTCGGGCACGCTCACCGACATCGCTCGCTTTGTCACTCACCGCGGCTGTAGGCCCTTCCTTTCGGTGCCCACAGCGCCCTCGGTCGACGCCTACGCCTCGCTCAACTCGCCGCTAGTGATCCGCCGGCTGAAAGAGACCATCAACGCGCAGACGCCGTTGGGCATCTTTTGCGATCTAGACGCACTCTGCGCTGCGCCACCGGCGATGATCGCGGCGGGCTATGGCGACATCCTCGGCAAATACACCTGCCTCGCCGATTGGCGGCTCGGCCAGCTGCTGTGGGAAGAAGGGGTCGACGAGCAGGTCTGGCAAGACATGCGCACTGCCCTGGAGCACGTTGTCCCACTCGCCGACGCCATCGGCCGCGCCGAGCCGGAGGGGATCCGTGCCCTCATCGAGGCGCTGATCGCCTCGGGCAACGCGATGGCCACCGTGGGTAGCTCGCGGCCCGCTTCGGGCGCAGAGCATCACGTGTCGCATTTTCTCGAGATGCGCCTGTTGCTCGAGGGCCGACCGCCTGTGCTCCATGGTGCCAAAGTAGGCGCCGCCACCGTGTTGATCGCCCATTGCTACCGCCGGCTCCGCGGGATCAGCCGCGCTGAGGCTGCCCGCCGAGTGGCGAGAGATCCGTGGCCCAGTGCGGCGGTGCAATGCCGTGAGATCCGCGCCGGCTATGGCCCCATCGCCGAGCAGGTCATCGACAGTCACCGTGCGTATATCGAACTGCCGGCGGCTGAGCGCGTCACCTTCTATCAGCGTATCATCGATCGCTGGGACGACATCCAGGCGGTAGCGGCCACGGTGCCCGAGCCCGAGCAGTTAGCCCGTCTCCTGACCCAAGCCGGCGGCCCCACGGACTTGAGCACGCTGGGATTCACCGAGGATGAGGTCGATGAGGCGCTGCGCCTGGCCCACTATGTGCGTGACCGCTTCACGGTGCGCCAACTCGAGCTCGCCCTCGGTCTGGAGGCTTTACACTCCTCTGGCTTCCGCCTAGAATAGCCCCGTGCGGAGAGAGGTCCGCCAGATCCACTCGGAGGATAGCCGTGCAGCAGCGCGACCGCATCATCAGCTTGGCGCTTTTGCTTCTGGCGCTGGCGACGCCGGTGCTGTTCCTGACCGGCTATGCCCTCAATGGGCAAGAGATCTTGAGCCGCTCGACGCCACACCTGGTAGTGGCGTTTGTGTGCTTGAGCATCGGCGCCGGCGCGTCAGCCTACTTGCTGCTACAACGTAATCCTCTTTTCGTGCGGCTGGTGGCGGCAGTGGCGCTCGTCGTCCTGCTCGGCTCTGTATCCTATGTGCGGGTCGCCTGGGGGCAGAACATGAGCCGAGCCATTGCCCAGCTTCGCCGTGAGCCTTTTGCAGCCGGCCAGGTTGGCGTGCTGCTGTGCCCGACCGACCAGTCTGCCGGAGCCTTGCGCCAGGCGCGCGATCTGCAACAGCTCATCGAGCGCACGGTGGATGGCGCTCAGCTGGGCGACCGTATCGAGGCCCAGATCGCCTATCCGGTCTCCAGTG
>JBDKSN010000128.1:0-18128 GCA_039680625.1 Anaerolineales bacterium
TGCCTAGTACGGCCAGGCCCTGGCTGAGGGTCGTCACGACCCCGATGATCTCAGTGCTGAGATGCAGGTCCTGGTAAAAGTAGGGCGTGGCGAAGGTGCCGATGGCACTTGATGTTGCCGGAATGAACAGACTGAACAGGCCGATGACCAAGAAGGGTGTTGCGCTATGGGGTACTTCGGAGAGCAGAGCGATGCCGCGCTCGGGCGGCCGTTCGGGCAGCTTGAGCAAGAGCACGATCATGGCCAGGCCAAAGGGCAGTGCTGTGCTGATCGCCAGCCGAAAGCCGTCGTTGTTCACGGCCGAGCTGTCTAACAGTTGCGAATAGACCCGAGGCAGAACGCCGCCTACTAGATTGCCGAACAATACGCCGAGGGCGTTGAGCGTGGTTGAGAGGCCGATCACCCGGTCGTGAACGTGTTCGCTGGTGACTCCTACGAGCGCGGGGATAGTATTCACACTGACTAGCGCCCACGCCCCCGAAAGCAGCAGGTTCGAGGCGATAGGCAGTTCTTGCCAGAGCGATGTGGGGAAGAACTCGGTGAAGGGCATGATCGCCGAGCCGATGAGGCAGCCGATCGCTCCCCAGACCATGGTCTGCCGCGCGCCGATGCGCATCCCCAGCCAACCGGCGCCCAGGCTGGCGGCCATGAAAGCGAATGAGCCGAGCGCCGAATAGAGGCCATAGTACGCCGTGCCCTGGCCGAGGCGCAACACGTACAAGGGGCGCAGCATAAGGCCGATGCCGCCATAGCCAAAGCCAAAGAGCGTCGTCATCGCCAATAGCAGCTGTGCGTCGCGGGGCAGTGAAGACAGAGCCGAGAAACGCGCGCGTAACGAGAGCAAGGCATGACCTCCAGGCGATGGCAGGAGTCAAGGCGACAGGTTCGTGGGCTCGGCCAGTAAGGCGAGGACACAGTACCGGTGCGCTCAGTCTGGCACAAGTGAACCGCCGTCGGCCACAGATCGCCTGTCGCCGACGGCAGCCCCGACGGATCCTATCTGGGAGTGGTCGCTCGCATGCGCACGCGTACCGTGACCACTTGTTTGGCGTTGATGGCCACGGCCAGTGAGCCGTCGGCGGCGATGGTCAGCGGCTCGATCAGGGTCTCGTCTAGTCGGCACTGCGCGGCCCAATCGGGCGACTGCCAGAAAGTGAGATGAGCTGTCGTGGGAGCGTCCCCGCGATTCCAGAACCGCACGATCAAGCCATCGCCATCCTCGGCTGCTTTGAGCGCCGACAGTTCGAGCGCCGTTGGCTCGAGGCGCACGAACGCGCCCTCCAGCGGAAGCACACCGGGATAAGCCGTGGCCAAGGCAGCGCGGAGCGGCAGGCTGTAGGCCAGAGCCTCGTCAATGTCGGCGTCTGGTTCTGCGCTGACCGGTATCAGGCTGTAGTGGCAGACAGCAGGGCCCAGGCATTGTGCGGCGGGCGTGGGTACTTCGGGGCCGACGTGCGTGGGGCGTGAGGCTAGGTCGTCGCGCGAGAGCCAGCCGACGGCGCGCAGCAGCGTCAGCGCCAGTTCTGAGCCGTCGATGGTGGGGATCGCCTCGATCTCGGGCAGGCCACGGTTGGCCAGCACCAGGCCTATGGCGCCGTCGTCGCTGACCAGGCGGCTCCAGCGGCGTTGCGGATGTGTGCCGATCGGCTGTTCGACCCAATCGGCCGTCCCTGTGGGCAGATCCAGCGGCCGCGTGATGATGTCCCAGTGCGCCTCGGTTTGGTAGGCCTCGACCGTCGTGGGCACAGGAAAGTGCGCGCGCACACGGTGATCGCGGGCATTGTTGATCAGGCTGGTCTCGATATCCACACGACGCACGCCCGGCGTCACACTCGCGCGGACGCGCACGGGTAGGTCGACCAGCTCGTGCGAGCGCTGTTGGCGAGTGGTACCCAAGCTCGCGGGGACGCGGCAGCGCAGTTCATACCAGAGTGTTTGCCGACCGCACGGCTCGACCTGCACCGCAGAGGCCACCACCTCGTTGGCGGTCACCGCATAGCCGCGCTCGACGGCGCAGAAATTGTACTCATCGCCGCGATCGCCCTCGTCCACAATGCGGTTGAGCCCCGAGTACTCTTGCCCAGTTCGACGATCGGTGACGGTCAGCGTGCCATCGGTGGCCAGGGCTACGCGCACGAATTCGTTCTCGGCTACGCCCGCGCGATCGTAGGGCGGACGGGGACTGGTGCGCTCGGGGACCACAGAGTAGGTTTTCCAGCCCATACCGGGCACGTCACGCGCTACAAAGCGCACCACAGCCTGTGGCTCTTGGTCGACGTGCATATAGAGCCCTTCCGGATGGCTGGCCAACAGCGCTTGGGCTTCTCTGAGCCGGGCTTGCAGAGCGTCGGGGTCGCTGGGGGCAGCGAGGCCGAGCCAGGCGTCGATTCGCGGTGACTGTGCTGGCTCACTGATCGAGATGCGCTGCACTTGCAGGCCGCGCCAACCGGTAGTGACCATGCCCATGACGAACTCGGCCACGCCCGCCGTCACGGGGCCATCCCACACAGGCTCTTGCAGGGTGGTGAGCAGGGTCACGTCGCTGGACTCGTCGCCGCAGTGCAGACTCGCCGTGGCCAGCTCGGGCGGCAGAGGCACTGCTACCTCGACGACATCGGTGCGGGCGCGCGTCGAGGGGTTGAAGACAGCCACAGACAGCGATCCTGTCTCGCTGGTGTCGAGCAGGCCGGCCAGTGCGCTCAAGTTCTGCGCCACAAGGCTCTCTGCCGCCTGGTCGACGCGGTCATAGCGCACCTCCATCTCCTTGTGCACCTGGTCGATGCTGCAGCCGCAGATCGAGTCGTGCGGGTGGTTGAGGAGCAGGGTCCGCCAGATCGAGCGCACTACAGCGGCCTGTTTCTTGAGGGGCGTGTCGGCGCCCAGGGTGTCTGCCAGCGCTGTATAAGGTTCTGCCCAGTAGGTGAGTAGGTTCTCGCAGGCGTGGTTGCGCTGCTTGAGCCACAGGCGCGCCGAGAGCACGCCGGGCAACAGAGGCGCCGCCTGGCCAGAGCGGAGCTCGCCTTCGACAACGGTCAGTTTGGGATTCGCCGAACGGATGGCCGCGGCGAACTGGGGCAGGGTGCCGTGGACGAGCTCGACCTCGGGCAGCGCGGCCTGCGCCTGTGCCAGCAAGGTGGGCAGCGAGGCCATGGGCTCGACATGATCCGAGCCGTTCATGGCCAGCAGATAGGGGGTAGTGGCCGTGGGCGCCAGGCTGGCGATGATCCGCTTGGTGCGCGCTACAAAGGCCGCGGGTTCGGGCGGCATCTCGCTGGCGTTGCCATAGCCGTCGCGCTGGAAGAGCACCAACACCTCACTGCCGTCGGGGCCGCGCCAGGTGAACTCGTTGGGCACATTAGCCACGCCCCGCCAGAAGGCCATGGTGTCTAGTCCAAACCCGCGCATGATCTGGGGCATCTGACTGATGTGCCCAAAAGGGTCAGGGATGTTGCCCAAGCGCATCTCGCCGCCGAACGGCGCCGCGGTGGCCCGCCCGATCAGCAGATTGCGCACTGTGGACTCGGGCGACACCAAGAACTCGTCGGGCAGGATGTGAAAGGGGCCGATCAGCAATCGCCCAGCGGTGATCAGCGCCCGCAAGCGCGGCTCGTTCTCGGGGCGTACCGCGAGGTAGTCGTCGAGGACGATGGTCTGCCCGTCGAGCATAAAGAAGCGATACTCAGCGTCGCCCTCGAGGATATCCAGCAGGCGGTCGATGAGTCGCACGAGGCGCAAGCGGAACACCTCGAACGGCTCATACCACTCGCGGTCCCAGTGGGTATGCGAGACGAACATCAACACATGTCGCTCAGCCATGGCATGCTCCTCACACGGACTCTGGGGGCATTGTAGCGTGAGAGCGCCAGGGTGAGCAAGAAGACCACGGTGTGTAAGATATCGGCCTATGCCCTAGCCGGGCCTTGGTTCCAAGGGCATGCTCCGCCAGACGACGGAATGGCCCGCTGCAGAGGATATGCCCTCAGCAACGGGCCAACGGTCCGATGGTCGAGACGTCTAGCGCTCGATGGTCAGCGTGTAGTTCAGCGGCACGTCTTGGGCATAGTTTTGCACCTGGAGCGTATACTCGCCGCTTTGCTTGACCACGAAGGTGTCTTTCCATACCCGTGGCTCGAACTCGACGCCCTTGGCGGCTAGTTTGCCGTTGGGATCATACACGCGGAAGTTGACCGCATTGCCATACGACGGGTCGATCGGCTGATACGTGAAGGTAAAGCTGATCTGCTCGCCGGCTGTCGCCGTGAAGCGGTACTCGGCAAAGTTGCCAGCCCTGTTGCCCACCAAGGTGCCCTCGAGGGTGGTGGGGGCGTCGGCCGGAACCTCATCCAGCTGAGCCGCTGCAGGTGCGGTGGGCTGCTCGGGCACAGGCGTCAGCACGGACGCGGTGCTCTCGCTTTCGGGCAAGCCGAGCACTTCGAGCTGGTAGGTGACCGCCTTGCGCGAGTAGTTGGCGATCTGCACCGTCAGTGTGGCCGGATCGTCGTTCGCGTAGCTGATCTCCTGATAGGCGCCATCCGCTTTCTTGTCGCCCTTCTGCGGGCCGGCATAGGGCCGATACAGGGTAAAGTCGAGCGTCTCGTTGGTGATGACGTCTGTCGACAGCGAGTAGAAGCGGATATAGATGGGTACGCGACCGCCGGGGTAGGCGATCTGGTACAAGTCATAGGCACCGGCCCAGGGGTTGCCGGGTAGTGTCGCCGTGACGGGGGTGCCGCTCAACGCTGTGGCTTCTTCGGCCAGGGCCGCTGGGGCGATCGAGGCAAAGGTCAAGACAGTAACAAGCGCCAGAATCAATCGTCGATGTGACATGGGGCAATCTCCTTGATAACGACTAGGTGCATACGCATTCTATCTCCATCGAGGGATGCGGCAAGCAGCCATAGTGAGGATAGGCTTGCGGCCATCTACTCCGCCGCCTAAGGCGAGGTCCCCGCGGGCGTTGCCACCCGCGGGGACTGCCAGGGGAGAGGAGAGTGAGTCTAGCGGGTAACCTGCAGACCAAACGTCAGCGGTTGCCCAGGGGCATAGTTGTAGACCTGGATGACGTAGGTTGCACCGGCAACCGGCGTCATCGTGACCTTGAGCGAGCCAGCGGCATCCGCATGGCCCTTGGCGACGCGCGTGCCCGCAGCATCCCACACGATATAGCCGTAGGCTTCGCCAAACGACGGATCGAGCTTGGACGGCTGCATGACGATCGAAAGCGGTGCAGCAGTCGGCGCGGTTACGTCGTACGTAACAAACGCGCCGCCAACATCACCGACCAGCGTCTCCGAGACATCGAGCAGCACGGGGGATTCCGCAACCGGCTCAGCGACGACGGTCTCGGCAACGACCTCTTCGGTCTCGGCCGCTTCGGCAGGAGCTGCAGTTGCGGCGGGTTCCTCAGCAACCTGCTCTGGCGCCACGGTCGCAGCGGGTTCCTCGGTGACCTGCTCCTCAGCTGCCACGGCTGGGGCTGTCACCTCTTCTTGAGGAGCAGCCTCTGGCTCGGTCGCCACTTGGGCTGCACCACTGATCTCGAGGTCGTAAGAGACCTCACTTGCGTTGTAGTTGTACACCTGCAGAACCAGGCCTTCGAGCGCAGATGCGCGGTATTCCACGTTCAGATACATGCCGTTGCTCTGAGCAATACCTGGTTCCTGGCGACCATCAGAGGTGTAGAGCACCATGCCAAAGGCCTTAGCTTGGGTGACGTCGCCGTAGACGGGCCGTAGCGTGACGGTCAGCATGCCCTCACCGGGATAGGTGATGTGGTAGAGGGCAAAGGTGCCCGCCCCTGTGCTGCCGGGCAAAGTCCCCGAGTACACGCCGTTACCGACTGCGGTGGGTTCTTCGGCTGCCACGACCAGCCCCCCCAGACCGCTGAGGCTAAGCGAGAGAGCTACCAAGATCGGTAGTGCTCTGGCCAGCGCACGGACTCGATTCTTTCCAAACACGTCTATCCTCCTTCAGACAGTTGTGGGTGGGATTGCCTGTGTGGCAAGCCCACGCCTCGGGCCCCTCCATACTGAGCGGTCACTGTGTGCGCCTTGTGAAGCAGACATGTAGGCACAATGACCACCGCACCGCTGGCAGTCCCCGCAGGCTCCGTGCCCGCGGGGACTGACGCGGAGGATGAGATGTTGCGCACCGAGTCGGCGTGGCCCGCTCGATTACGCTCCAATCCCATTGTGACAGGTTGTAGTCGATATGCCATGTAGCGGCAATCACCAGTCGGTCATGACCAAAGTCATATGCCGCTCGAGGAGCTGACGCTGCTCAGCCTGCATCGGCCAGGCCCTCGACAGCATAGAAGCGGTATCCCCAGGCCTCGGGGGTTGTCTCTTGAGAGACCAGCACTCCCGCCTCGGGCCGCAGACGCATGACGTCGGCCTCGGCGAATGCCTCCTGCCCGGCGAGATTCGTCCAGGTCACCGTGACGCCGTCGGCTACAGCGGCCCAGGTTCCCTCGGTCACGATCGGTTCCTCACCATTGGTATAGTCCGACACAAGCCGCGCTGTACCATCGGCCTGTAAGTAGAGGGTGAGGTCTAGCCCACAGCACGAGGCGCTGGGGAGATATGCCTTGTATGTGCCCGCATACTTGCCGGCGGCCAGGACGGCTTGCACCGCCTCGGCGCGGTACGGCGGAGCGAGGCGCTCCCAGGACATTGTCTGGAACGAGGTCAGCACCGGCAACCCATCGGCCGACACGAGCTGGTGTTCGCGCACGGTAAAGCGTAACGTCTTGGCCTGTTCATAGAGGCTGCCGGGCGTGCCGGGCAGGTCGACGGTGACCTCTTGACCACGCACTTGCCAGGTGCCGGTGTTGGTCACTGGCGCGGTGCCGTCAAGACGGTCGGTCTTGAGGCGTGCAGTGCCATCTACATCGAGGTAGAGGGAAAGGTCGCAGTGTTGTCCGCCAGCTGTGGTCACAATGGCTTTGTAGGCCCAGTCTGGCGAGGCTGTCTGTTCTGTAGAGGCTGTCGGTACCCAAATACGTTGGCCGACGATGATGAGGTTAGGATCATCGATGGCATCTACGTCACCACTGTCCTTGGCGCGGGCATTCGTCGCGGCGACGATCTCATCATACCGCTTCGCGTCGCCCAGCAGCTTGGCGGCGATCTTGCTGAGCCAGTCGCCCGCCTCGACAGTGTAGAGCGTGCCCGCCGACGTCGATGACGGTGCCTGGGCGGCGACGCTGATGGGCACGGCGAGCAGTGCCAGGAGGATCAATAGGCAGATGGTTCGGTGTTTCACTGGAACCTCCTAATCTGTTTGATCAGCAACGTCGATACTCGTGCAAAGGTTCCTCTTTCGCTGCCAGGGCGCCAACCTGCGCTGCTGCCCACGACCTACAGGTCGTAGCCGCCAGCTATCCTCTCTGTTGGTGTGAGGCGAACGCAACGCAGCGCGGATACGCCCTGCGTAAAATCTTGTCGGTCTCAAAAGATGTCGGCTACCAGTTGAGCGGCTTCTATTCGCGCCCACGCCTTGTGCCGGGAAACAGCTGAGGTGCCCACTTGTTGTGGTATTGCTGTGCTTGGAGCTCGAGAATCCCGCAGCCGCCGGGTGCCCGTCTTGTCACTCGTGGGCGCCGATGCTATGATCGGGACAGTTGGGCGGCGGTTGGTAGCGGGTTGTGGCACGCTCTGCTTCTGCAGGCGGCCGCTCTAGTCGTCGCCTCGTTGGGCCTCTGTTCAGGACAGGAGCTCCTGGTCTCGGCAGATAGAGGGCCTCGATATGTAGTGATACCGAGCGCCCCTGCATCTGCCAGCATTGCTTCGCTCGCTGGTGATGATAGGCGCCAACGCACTGCCTTGGCCAGACGGCTCGGGTTGTGCCAACGGCGTTAGGGCTTGGCGGTATTGTGGCTAGAGGCCTCACCCTCTGGCCAGGTTGCCGTCTGCCTAGTAGGTCGGGGTGAGCGGGGTCGAATCGGTTGGCTGCGGCACCATGTTGTGGGGGATGATGACCGATGGATGCATACCAGCTCTGGCAAGCGACACTAGGCCAACTCCAGGTTCAGCTCGAGCGCCCGATATTCGATACTTGGGTGCGCGATACACAGGCGCTGTCGTACGAAGACGGTGTGCTGGTCGTTGCTGTGCACAATGCCTTTGCCCAGAGCTATCTCGAAGGGCGGATGTACGGCGATATCCAAAAAGTTGCGTCGGCCGTCGCTCGCCGGACGATCTCGCTGCGTTTTGTGGTCCAGCGCAATGGCCCTGTTGAGGCTGAGCCCGCCGCCGATTCCGCGGCCGAATCCCGCCGCATTTGGGGCGATCGCGCCGAACAAGCGCCTGTCTCTACGTTTGGGGGCACCGACCCGAAAGACAGCCATCTGAACCCGCGCTACACCTTTGAGGATTTCATTGTTGGGCAATCCAATCGCCTGGCCCATGCGGGCAGCTTGGCGGTGGCCGAGAACCCTGGGCAGGCCTATAACCCGCTATTCATCTATGGGGGGGCCGGTCTCGGCAAGACGCACCTGCTCCACGCCATCGGTAATCGTGCGGTGGCGCATGGTCTGCGCACGCTCTATGTCTCTACCGAGACCTTTACCAATGAGCTGATCAACGCGATTCGACTGCATACCACCGACGAGTTCCGCGCCAAGTACCGCACGATCGAGCTGCTGCTGCTGGATGACGTCCAATTCCTGATCAGCAAAGATGCCACACAAGAAGAGTTCTTTCACACCTTCAATGATCTCTATCAAGAGAACCGGCAGATCGTGCTGTCGAGCGATCGCCCGCCCAAGGCGTTCATCAGCCTCGAAGAGAGGTTGCGGTCGCGCTTTGAGTGGGGCCTGATCGCCGATGTGAAGGCGCCAGATTTTGAGACGCGCGTGGCGATCCTGGCGACCAAGGCCGAGAGCCAGGGGCTGCACGTGCCTATCGAGGTGTTGACGACGATCGCGAACCGGATCGAGTCGAACATCCGCGAATTGGAGGGTGCCCTGACGCGGGTGACGGCCGTAGCGAGCATGTTGGGCGAGCCATTGACCGTGGCCACGGCCGAGCGCGTGTTGGGAGAGACTACTCTCTCGGCGCCCCGCGTCACGATCGACGACGTGCAGCGCGTGGCTTGCGAGTACTATGGCGTGAGTCGCGATTTGCTGTTGGGACGCGGGCGCAGCCAGAATGTCGCTCTGTGTCGGCAGGTGGCGATGTACCTGGTGCGCGAGCTCCTGGGGCTCTCGTATCCCCAGATCGGGCAGGCCTTTGGCGGGCGCGACCATACCACCGCTCTCTATGCGGTGGAGAAGCTCACTGCGCTGTATGACGAGAACGACTCTGTGCGGCAACAGATCAACGACGTCAAAGGACGGCTCGCCGGTCGACAGGCTGGCTCTACGACGCAACAGAGCTCATCGACAGTGCGGGCCAGTCGCTAGAGAGTAGCTTGGCCCCGCTACAGTCGAGTCGTGTAGCGGGGCCATTCGCTATGCCTTGACTCCTAGAATAGCGCTGCGTAGAGGGCTTGGTTGAGCCGTGGGGCAAACGTTCGGCCTATTGGCCGAGCTTCTTGGGCGCCCAATCTCCGCGCCGCTTCTCGATCACGTCCCCCACCTGCCAATTGCGCCCGGGGCGGACGGACTTGAGCTTGCCATTTTCCAGCCGCAAACGCGCATAGCGCACGGTCTCCCAAGTGTAGTCATCATCCCCAGTGTTGCGACGCTCGCGCTTGTCATAAAAGCCCTCGATGCGGCCGCGCCACTGGCTGCTCATGTTTGCGTAGCTGATGATCAGCGAGATTGCCGCGGGCAGGAGCATGACCTTGGGCATCTGGCTCAGTTCAAAGTCGTCAGTAAAGTACACCAAGGCCAAGCCAATTAGGGCAAAGATCACTATGGTAGCGATGGCGGTCTTGAGCATGCCGGTGAACACCCGCCCCCAGCCTCCTTCGAGCGGAGGCAGGCCCGCCTGGTAAGGCTGTTGGATAGGCGCCATCGTTGGCGCTTGAGTGGGCGGTGGCGCACTAGGAGCGGCCGGGTAGGGCGAAGCAGCCTGCCACTGGCCGTTGTCCCACACATACCACTGCCCGCTGCCTTCTTGCAGCATCCAGGTGCGCCCCTGGGCATCGGTCACGCGGATCTGGCTGAGCAGGTTGCGGAACTGATCCACACTGATACGGCCAGCGGCCAGATCACTGCTCAGCTGCCGGTACTGGGCCTCTGCCTGCCGAAACGGGTCAACCATTGCGTCCTCCTGGCTAGAGCAAGCTGGAGATATTGTACCCAATAGAGGTTGCTCGTTAAAGCCCTTCGGGTTGACGAGGCAGCCACAGCTCCTTATGCTAGAGCCACTGGCAGGAGCAGGGGAGGAGCAATGACAGACTCGTGGCGCCCGCCCGATGTCTCGACCGAAGGTGCCGAGCAGCTCGCCGGGCAACGGGTGCTCTCTGGGGCCGAGGCTCTAGCCTGGGGCGTGACAGCGGCCCAGGTGGGCTTGATGACGGGCTATCCTGGCTCGCCAGCTACGAGCGTTTACGATGCCGTGGTGGCCCGTGGCGATGCGAGCTGTCGAGCGTGTTGGGCGCCGAATGAGAAGGTTGCGCTCGAGATGGCGATCGGGGCCTCGCTGGGCGGTACGCGCAGTCTTGTCGTGCTCAAGAGCGTAGGCCTCAATGTCGCGCTCGATCCGCTGGCGACTGTCTCCTATAGCGGCTGCCACGCAGGGCTGGTCATTTTGTTGGGCGATGACCCCGGCGGTTGGGGCTCGCAGAACGAGCAAGACAGCCGCTGGCTGGCGCTGGCGGCCGAAGTGCCCCTCGTTGAGCCAATCGAGGTGGCGAGCGCTGCGTCGTTCATGGTGCAGGCGTTCGCCTGGTCAGAAGCCATTGGCTTGCCCGTGATCGTGCGGGTGACGGCGAGCCTGCTCTCGCGTCGCGAGACCGTTCTTGCCCCGTGGGAGCCGCCAGCTTCGCACAAGCGCTTTGCCTACAAAGAGAATCGTTGGGTGGTGTTGCCGGCGACGGTCGTGCCGCGACGGCGTGCCCTACATCGCAAGCTCCGCCAGATGAGTCGCAGCTTGGAAGCCTCGCCATACGATCGGGCGACCGTGAATACACCCAGAGGCGTGATTGCGGTGGGCGCTGCCTATCCCAAACTGGGCGCAGTGTTGAGCGATCCAGATGCCTATAGTGTGTTGGGCCTGGCCAGCGTGCACCCGCTGCCCGAAGAGGCGCTCAAACTGTGGTTGCGGCACTGCCAGCAGGTGCTCGTACTCGAAGAGGGCGGGCCTTTTGTCGAACAGGCCTTGCGTGCTCTGGTCGAGCGTCTGCGGCTGAGCGTGCATATCTTGGGGCGCCAGAATGGCGTCGTTCCTGAAGAGGGCGAGCTCAGTGCGGGCGACATCGAGGCGGCGCTGCGCCTACTCGCGCCCGAGCAGCAGGGAACAGGCGCGAGCGCCTTGCGCCGTGAGTTGCCCAGCGCCGCGCAGCTCTGTGAAGGCTGTCTCTATGCGCCGCTGTTCGCCGCGTTGAGCTCGGCCGTGGGGCGCGCAGGAGGGCGCAGACACTTTTTGCTGGTGGGTGAAACCGGCTGCATGGTGCGCGCTCACGAGGTCGAGGGGTTGGCCTTGGACGTCAAGCTTTCCTTGGGTGCGTCGCTAGGGCTGGCCATGGGCCTGGCCTCGACACAAGATCGCCAGCGCGTAGTGGCTCTAGTAGGGGATTCGTGCCTGTTCCATTCCGAGATCAATGGACTGCCTCTAGCGGTAGAGCTGGGGCTGGATCTCACGGTCATCATCTTGAACAATGGCGTCACTGGTTTGACCGGTGGCCAGCCTTATCCGGGTGCAATGGCCGGTGGAACCTCGCAGCGTATCGTTGCGGTATGTGCCGCTTGCGGGGCAACGCCCGTGGCGGTTGCGGCGACGGAGGCAGACGCATTGAACGACGCCCTGACCGCGGCGCTCGCCGAGCCGGGGTTACAGGTGGTAGTGGTAGACGCGCCTTGTGTGCGCTATCGAAGGTGAGGTGCACCTTGAGATTCCTACACGCGGCAGACATCCATCTGGGCTATAGCCAATACGGGAGCGAACAGCGCTACAATGATTTTGGCCGCGCCTACATGGCCATGGCTCGCGCCGCCATCGCTGCCAAGGTCGACTTTGTGCTCCTCGCTGGAGACCTCTTTCACGAGCGCGACCTCGAGCCTCGAACGCTGTTGCAGGCGGCAATGGGCCTCAGCGAGTTGGCTCAGGTGCACATCCCTGTGTTGGCGGTAGAGGGCAATCATGAGCGGCCGCACTGGCATGATGACTTTTCTTGGGTCGACTATTTGGCGCAGATGGGCTTGCTCATCAACCTCTCACCGTGGGATCAAGATGGCGAGCTGGTGGTGGCTCCTTGGGATGAAAAGACCCATCGTGGCGCCTACTACGATCTGCCCGGTGGCGTGCGTGTCTACGGTTGCCGGTATTACGGCGCAAGTACGGCGCGGATGATCGAGATGTTGGCCAGCGTCTTGACCCATGGGGCCGACCGGCCAGCCTATAGCATTGTGATGCTGCACGCCGGCGTAGAAAACGTGCTGCCCAAACTCGCTGGCCTAACGCACGCCGAACTAGCGCCTCTGCGACCGCTGATGGACTATGTGGCCTTGGGGCACATCCACAAGCCCTTTGTGCACGATGACTGGCTCTATAACCCTGGCTCGCTCGAGACCAACAGCGTTCAGGAGGCTGACTGGCCCGAGCGCGGCTACTTCTTGGTGGATGTGGACTTGGCGCAGCGCCGCCATCGAGCGGAATTGGTGCGCGGTACCCGGCGGAGCTTTGTGCGTCTGCGGTTTGACGTGACTCCGCACCGGACGCCCGCCGAGCTGCAAGAGGCAGCGTCGCGTTTCTTGTCCTCTTCTGCTCAAGATTGCCCCACGAACGAGCCCGTCGTTGAGCTGACCCTAACCGGCAGCCTTGCCTTCACCCCGGCCGAACTGCCGCTCGATGCCTTACGCACATGCGCGCAGACGGCCTATGGAGCATTGCTGGTGCGGATCCAGGATCTCAGCAGCCCGCCGGGCTGGGAGGTGTCGGCCACCGAGACGGCCTCGCGTGTAGACGTCGAGCGGCAGGTGCTGCGACAGCTCATCGAACGCGATGAACGTTACCGCGCAGCCAGCGAGGAGTGGACGTCGGTCGTGTTGCGCCTCAAGGAGATGGTGCTGCAGCGGGCGCCGGCAGAGAGCGTCATTGCCCAGGTTTACGAAGACGCCGCTCGCCTGTACGGGGAGACCAACTAATGCAGATCGTCCGAGTGCAACTCGAGAACTTGCGCAGTTACCACGACGCGATGGTAGAGTTCGTGCCTGGGGTGAACGCCATCGTGGGGGCCAACGGCGCAGGCAAGAGCACGATCCTCAGCGCCATCGGGCTGGCCCTGTTCAATACGCGCCCGCCGGGCATCAAAGGCGATGCTCTGGTGCGCGAAGGCGCCAGCAATGCTACAGTGACCGTGACCTTTGAGTCAGCCGACGATGGCCGGTGCTATGAGGTCGAGCGGCGGCTGGGCACAAACACCCGCTATCGCGCGTATGACCCCGAACTGGGGAGGGCTGTGGTGGCCGAGGGGGTCGCCGACCTCGAGGGCTGGCTGCGTCGGCACCTGGGCGTGAGTACCGAGATGAGCCTGGACGACCTGTTTCAGAACACGATCGGCGTCTACCAGGGCACGTTTACGGCGCCGTTCCTCCTGCCCGGCACGCAGCGGAAGGCGATCTTTGACCCGCTGCTTCGCGTAGACGAGTATCGCCATGCCGTCGAGTCTCTACGAGAGCCGGTGAACGTGTTGAGCGCTCAGGATCAGTTGGCCAGTGAGCGACTGGCCGAGATCAAGGGGGCTTTGAGCGCGCTCGACGGGTTGCGTGAGCAGATCGCGACCCTAGAGACGCGGATGGCTCAGACTGAGCAAACACTGACCGCTGCTCGAGCTGCGCTGGACGAGGCCGCGGCTCGTTGCGCGGCATATGCCGTGCTGAGCGAGGCGCTCAGCCAGGCCCAGCACGCCCGTGATCAGCTGGCAGCCGCAGTGGGCAAGGTCGAGACGAGCCTCGATCACGCTCGCCAGCAACTACAGGCGGCACGGGAGGCGCGCGATCGCCAACGGGCCGCCGCCGATGGACACGCCCGGCATGTCGAGGCCGAGGCCCAGCGCAGGTCGTTGCTCGCCCAACGGCAGCAACACGATGCCCTGTTGGCCAAGTTCGCGGCTCTCGATAGCGATCTGGCCAAGCAGGGTGCGCTTGAGCAGACGCAGCGGGCGCTCATCGCCGAACTGGCGGCTGTCGAGGCGCGCGTCACCGAGCTCGAGCCGTTGGCGCGCAAGCAACAGGAGCTCGAGGATAGCCTGGCCGAGGCCAAACAGCGCCTCACGCTTCGACAGCAGACCCTCGATATGCGCGCTCAACGAGAAGAGCAGCTCGCTCGCCGGCTCGCTGAAGTGAGTGCGTTGGAGGCCGAGCTGAAAGAGAGCGTGCAGCTGGATGCTGAACGGACAGAGGCCCAACAGGCGCTCGAGCAGTTGCAGGCGCAGGTGGAACAAGCGCAGGTACGCCGAGGTCAATTGCTCGCCGAACGGCAGCAGCGGCAAGAGCAGCTGGATGCCTTGGCGCAAGCACAAGGGGCATTGTGCCCGGTGTGCGAAGCGCCGTTGACGCCCGAGCATCGTGCCGAGTTGGCAGAGCGTAACACAGTGCGCCTGGCTGCGCTCGATGCCGACCTGGCGAGGCTGGAACAGGAGCAGGCCCAAGCTGAACAAGAGCGGCGCGCGCTCCAGAGGCGGGTCAAGCAGCTCGATCAACGGCTATTGACCCTGGCCAGCGAGAGCCAAGTGCAGGCCGCTCGCGAGCAAGTGGCAGCATTGCAGACGGAGCTAGAGGCTTGCGACAGGAAACTGGACCAGCTAGGGACGCCTGAGCACGATGTGGAGCGTCTCCAGCGGGAGCTGGCACTGTTGGGGGATCCAGAAGTCGAGCTTGCCACCTGCCACGCCGAGCTCAAGAAGCGCGCTGCCTACCAGGCGGCGCTCGACAGGGCTGTGGCCGCGCAGGCCGAGTTGCGTGCGCGGCGTCAACAGATCGAGCGGGACTTGGCGGCCTATGCCGATCTGGATGAGCGCAGCGCTGAAGTCGAGGCGACCCTGGCTAGCACTCGCACGGACCACGAGCAGTATCTCGCCAGTGAACGCGAGGCGGCCACGGTGGCCGAGCGCGAGGCGCAAGAAGCCTCTCTCGCCGCAGAGCTGGCCGCCCTGAACGAGCGTTTGGCGCAGGCCGAGGGGGCAGTGCGTGAGGCCGCCGCGCGGTACGATCCGGAGCAGGATGCGTCAGCGCAACAAGAGCGCTTGCGCTGGCAAGGCGAGGTGTCGAGCTTGAACACGCAGTTGGCTGCCGATGGGGAGAATCTAGCGCAGAGGCGGCAACAGCTGAGCGAGCTCGAAGCTCGGCGTGCAGAGGAGGCCTGTCTGCAGGCCGAGCGCGAGCGCATCGCCAGGGCGACGGGGTTGATCGAGTGGGCGCGGGGCCTGTTGCGCGATGCGGGGCCGTTGGTCACCCGGCAGCTGGTGCGGCGCATCTCGTTGGACGCGGCCAATCTGTACGGCGAACTGATGGACGATCATGGCGCTCGCCTAGATTGGAGTGAGGATTATGCCCTGTCGCTCGAGGTGGCGGCGCAGAGTCGCGGCTTTGCCCAGCTTTCGGGCGGCGAGCAGATGTGCGCGGCGCTGGCGCTGCGGTTGGCATTGCTGCGCAATCTTTCGGGGATCGATGTCGCCTTCTTCGATGAGCCCACCGCTCACCTGGATGCCGAGCGGCGCGAGCTGCTGGCGCACACGCTTACCGAGGTGCAGGGCTTTCAACAGATCTTTGTGATCAGCCACGACAGCACCTTTGAACAGGCGGCGCAGGCCTATTTCGTAGTGACCAAGGATGGCGATGGCAGCCACATCGAAAGGCGCTGACGATGCTGTCTAGAAGTCACGTCCTGCGTGCCCTGGCTGAGGCATCGGGCGCCTTTGGCGTCTATGAGCAGCGTGCCAGTGAGCAGGCCGAGCACTATGCCGCGCTGTTGCGCCGCTATGAGCAGCTCGATGAGGAGCAGATCCGCTCGCTCGTAGCCGCGGTGCCGCGGCCAGGGGCGCTCCCTACACCCGAACGGCAGGCCGGGCGCGCTGTGGTGTTGCCCTTTGCCACGCACTGGGACGATCATCGGGCAGCGCGAACCTGGGCGCGCGACACGCTGGCGGGGGTGACCACCATCGCGGTGGATGGCTCGCAGATCACGCCCGATGCGGCGTTCTCGATCCCTCTGGGCGCGGTGCAGGTGGGCTGGTTCGAGAACCCGCATCGTGAGGCCGAGCCCTATGTCAAGGACCTTGCCTTCTCTCTAGTCACACCGGAAGAGCTTACTGTGCCGAGCGAGAACCCGTTCAGCTACCCCGAGCAGCTCGTGGGGTTGATGCGCTTTGAGCGCGAATGCGCCCAGCTGCAAGAGCTGATGTATTACGCAGCGGAGAGGGGTCGCGAGGCCTTGGCTTTGCTCGACGGCTCGTTCATCATCTCCTTTGCGGCGCATGTCGAGCCCAGACTCAAGCTGCGCTATGCGCGCGCGGCGCAGGCGGTATTGCGTTGCAGCTGCGATACGGGCGTGCCAGTGATCGGCTATGTAGATAGTTCCGACGCCCACGATGTCACCAATCTGTTGCGCTATGTTGCTGGCGAACGCGACGAGCCGCAGATCGGCGATGCGCGGCTCTTGTCGAGCAGCCTGCGCTGGGGCGACCGCACCGAGCTGTGGCACTGCGCCCGTGACGATGGCCTTGCCGATGAGCCACAGCTCAGGGAACACTATGATCAGGTCTGCCTGTGCTATCTCAAGACCACGTCGCATCTACCCCCGGCGCGTGTCGAGCTGCCCTGTTGGGTAGCCGAGCAGGGGCGAGTCGAGCGTGTGCTCGACCTGCTGCGCGCCGAATGTGTGGTGGGGTTGGGCTATCCTTATGCCATCGAGACCGCCGACGCGCTGGCTGTCATCACGATGCAGGATCGCGAGAGTTTCTATCGACTGGTACAGGAATACTTGGCTCAACAGGGCGTGCCATTGCGCTATGCACGCAAGGCGGCCAGCAAACGGGTACGTCGCTGAGGAAGTGGAGAGCAATGGAACTGGGTCGCATTGTGCATTCGAACTCGCATGTCGACTATGTCTGTCAGATCGCGCAGCGTTCCGAGACAGCGGTGGCCCCCGGCCCTGTGGACTATGCTTTTGGCACGCTCGTGGGCATCGAGGGCACGGCGGGCACCCTGGTTGGTGTGATCTATGACACGCAACTGCTCAACCCCGAGTTCGGCAACCTGGGGCCTCGCCTCTCGCCCCGTGACGAGTTGGCGGTGTTCTCGCCGGATTATTTGGCCGAGACGGCGACTTTGGTGGCCATCATGGCTATTGGTGTGTTCAAGCCCGACGGCCTGAGCCAGCAGGGCGTGCCCGACATCGCCGTCGAGGTGGGCAGCGCGGTGCGCACTCTCTCACCCGGCGAGATCATTGCCTTTCACCAGCAGGGAGGGCGATTACGTCTGGCCTACTTGCCGACCCTGTTGGCCGCGGCCAACGGGCCACTGGGGCTGACCCTTGCGCAGCGAGTGATGGCGCAGCTAGAAGAGCTCTTGCCCGAGGAGCACGCGCGGTTGCAAGTGCTCGCCTCGAGCATCAGCTGGCGCGCCGCGGTAGATGGCCTGCAAGAAGGGGGGCGCTAAGTGGAGGAGCTGGCGATTGGCATCTGCAAAGGGCCTGGCGAGACCCCGCATGAGTTCACCTTCATCAGCACCGATCCGCTGCAGCGGGTCAAGACGGGCGAGTTTGTGTACTATGAGGCGATGATCGATGGCCAAGAGCGGCAGATCCTCGCGCGTGTGACGCAGCGCCAGCAGGTGCGCTCCTACCCCGATAGCCTGTTGAGCGACCCGGCCATCGACCCAGCCGAGATGGCCGCGCTGTTGGGCTTTGAGGGCGATCACGGCGAGCTGCTGCAGATCACAGCGATGGTGATTGGATACTATGACCGGGCGATGGGTTTTGTGAACCCGCGGGTTCCGCCGCGCACGGGGGCGCCCATTCGCA
>JBDKSN010000129.1:0-42007 GCA_039680625.1 Anaerolineales bacterium
GGCCTAGGCGCCGGCTCTCTCCGCCAGCCAGAATGACCACGCTGAATGGCAATTCAGCCAATGCGACCTTCCTTTGGCCACACAAAAGACGGATGCCACGCCGCGGCATCCCTCTAGCATCCAGGAGGTGAGAACCTAGGACAAGGCCTCGAGGTAGTCGACGGCGTCGCGCACGCTAAGGATCTTCTGGGCCTCTTCATCGGGAATCTCACCGCCAAACTCTTCCTCAAAGGCCATGATGAGCTCGACGAGGTCGAGCGAGTCGGCCTTCAGATCCTCGCGAAAGCGAGCGTCGAGGGTCACTTCGCTCTCTTCGACGCCAAGCTGGTCGACGATGATCTTCTTTACGCGATCGAACGTTGACATAGATGTCCTCCTGCTTCTCAAAGCTATAGCCTCTGTCTCTGGCTTGGCCTCACGGCAAGCCCCTAGAACGAGCGTCTGCTCAGTTTCCGGCGTCTACAACCCGCTGGATGGCGAGCGGTTACGGCTCAAGTCATGGAATATAGAGCACCGTGCCCGCATAGATCCGATCGCTGGTCAACCCGTTGGCCGCCTGGAGCGCACGCACAGTGGTGCCATACAGACGCGCAATGCTCGACAGGGTTTCACCGGGCTTGATCACGTGGGTTCGTCGCCCACCCGGTGGGCTGCAAGGATCGCCGGTGGGATAGCCGGGATACCAACCATAGTCTCCGGTGGGGATGATCAGCGTCTGGCCGACATAGATCGTTGTGTTGCGGAGATTGTTCGCCGCCATGATCGAGGCGATGCTTACGCCATAGGAGCGCGAAAGCGAGTACAGGGTATTGCCTGGCTGCACGATATGCCGGATGGGGCCAGCTTGTGACGACACGGGGATCCACAACACGCTGTAGGCATAGATCGTCGTTGTGTACAGATGGTTCTCTGCCATGATGGCCCACACCGTGGTGCCATAGTGCCGCGCAAGCGAACACAGCGTCTCACCCGGCTGGACCACATGGCGAATCGGTTGCTGCGGGGGGTAGGGCGTGGGCTGAGGGCCGCCTGGAGTGCAAGTAGGCCCAGGGCTTGGCGTCGCCCAGGCCGTGGGCGACGGGCTACCGGGGATGATCAACACCTGCCCGACCCAGATGTGATCGCTGCTCAGGCCATTGGCCTGCTTCAGCGCAGTCACCGTGGTGTTGAACCGGCGCGCGATGCTGTATAGCGTGTCACCCTCGCGCACGACATAGGTGTTGGTACCGGGAGCCCAAGTGGCAGTCGGCCCGGGAGTGGCAGTAGCCGTTGTGGTGGCGGTAGGCACCGGCGTCTTGCAGTATCGAGCGACGGCGTCTAGGCCCTGATTGGCCTGGGTGTCGCCCGGCTTGATCAACAGCGCCAGTCGGAACTGGTCGATGGATTCGAGGCAACGCCCGGCCAGCAGCAGGTCCCAGCCGTAGGCCAGGTGCGCCTGATATTCGATCTCGCGGAGCTCGTCGGCCTTGTAGCTGGGATCGATGGCGCGGATGACATCGATGAGGCGCAACACCTCGGCCCAATCCGACCGGTTGTAGGCAGCGCGCATCTGCTGGTCGAGCGCCTGGATCTGGGTGGGCGTGGGCACCTCTTCTGGTGGGGCTGGCGCCAGAGGTGCCACAACGGGCGCCAGGGCAGCTGGCACATCGACCTGTTGCACGGCGGCCTCTACGCCAGACCCGGGTGCGGCCTGAGCCGCAACGGGCAGCGTGGCGACCACGAACCCGAGCGCCAAGAGCACAATGAGCAACGCTTTGGGTGGTGCGACTCGGCAACGTCTGACCCTGTTGGTCGGCATCGGCCTACAGCCCGCCTTCACCGATATGGATGCTTCAGAATAGACTCATCTACGGCCCCTTGTCAAGGCGACGAAACCAACGCAAGGGGGTATTCGGCGTCTCGGGGCGCTCATCGGGTGGTTCGGAAGCTGTCTGCTCGGCATCGTGCTCGGCTGCATGCTGTATGCGCTGCAGCAGCGCCCTGTGACGGGGATCGCGTTCGACACGCAACAGTTCTTCGACCCGGAGCTGCACCTCTTCCTGATCCAGCAGACCGGCGAGCACGTTGATCACGGCCTGTCTGCGCTCTGGAGGTGCTTCGTAGAGCACGGCAGCGAGCGGCGCAACTGCGGCGGCGCCTTCGTGGGCCAGGGCGCGGCGGATCCCGTCATGGTGCTCGGGTTCGAGCCACAGCAGCGCCTTGGCCAGCTCCTCGAGCGCGCCCAGGTCGGCCAGCAGTCGCGCAACGGTGCGGGTGATCTGCGGGTCGGTGCTGTGCAATCCACCGAGCAGCCGCTCATAGACGCTGCGCCCCATGCCTTGCAGCAGGCGATAGGCACGCCTGCGCACTGCCGGGCGGCTGTGTTTGAGCGCGCCGATGAGATCGTCTGCGGATCGTGGGCCAATCTGTCGGAAGGCCCGTTCAGCGGCATCGGCTACCTCGGAGCTGGAATCGGCCAGCGCCTCGATGAGCGGTGCCGTATCGAGTAAATCGCCTACCTGGCCGAGCTGCTCGGCTGCATGGATGCGTACCGAACGATCGCGGCTAGCAAGGTCTGCGTAGAGCTCGGCCGTGCGCCTCAGGAAGCGCACTTCACGATAGTACGGGTTCTCTTCCTCGAGGGTGGCGAGCGCCTGTGCCGCGACGGGCCAGTTGCGCTGGCGATAGGCCTCGATACCGGAGGTATAGAGCTGCTCCCGACGCCAAGAAGCAGTCTCGGCTGAGCTAACTAGCCCGTCGAGGCGCGAGACGTCACGATAGGCCGGTTCGATGGCCTGGATGGCATCGATCTCCTGTCGGGCCGATTCCCATTGTTCTAGCTTGATGTGAGACCGTAGCTGCGCATAGCGGCCGGCAAGGAGGCGTTCCTGAGCGAGGCGCACCTGTTGGCGACGCTGCTGCCACCGAGACACGGACCATAGAGTGAGGGCGATGATGCCGATCAGCAGCGGCAAGGCGGGCGTGGTGACTCGGGCGATCCGCCGAAAGAGATTCCGCCCCACGCTGTCGACCGAGATGCTAAAGGCCAGCGCGGGTACAGAATGGACGCCCTCGGCCGTGACGATGGCCGGCGAGATGCGTACGATATGGCGGCCGACGAGGCGGGCGCCAGTTTGCGTATTGCCATAGGTCACCCAGATGTCCTGGGGAGTCTCTACGGGGAAGCCCGGGTACAATGTGAGTCGGCCGGGCACGTGAGTGCCAGTGCGGTCGACCAAGGCCAGCGAGTCGTCGGGCAAGGGGAGCACCAGGGTAACTGGCTGGGCGGTAACATCTCCCACACCAGCCGAGTCGGCGCGAGCGAATACAGTGATGGGGCGGCCGGGGAGGCTGTCATTCGGCGCGATGTAGGTGGGATGGATGACCTTGATCGAGACGCCGGGGTAACCCAGCTCATCGAGAGGCACATAGCCGCCCGCCAGGCGCAGCGGAGCATAGGCCACAGACGCGCCCCAGAAATACACGGCAACGAGCACCAGCGCCGCCACCCAGGCGGTTACTTGATGGCGCCATTGCTGGACCGCATGCCAGAGACGGTCAAGAGGCAGGCGGACCAACAAACGCTGTAACGTCTCCATCTCTCTCCCTCACCGGCCCGTCGAACCAAACCCGGCCTTCGACTCAGTTTGAGCCTCCGTCGCCGCACAGGGGGCAAAAGCATCGCGGTCGATGGGCAAGGCCCACATCTGGGCGATCCGATCGCCATGCCGGATCAGCCGCGGCCAGATGCTGAACACCAGCACCTGGAGTTCGCGGCCGTTGAACTCGGACTCGATCAAGCCATCGTGCACGATCAGACCCCGCAAGAATGCGCTGCTGCGCCCGGTGATGCGCACCACCGCGTCGTCGGGCATCTCTAGAGCCACGCCGGTGGGCAGCCTAGCGACGCCCCACACGATCGCCCATCCACGGCCCGGCAGCCGGACACGCAAGTCGAGCGCGGCTCCAAGCCTGCGCTCTGGTGCCTGTGCTCCCTCACCGATCAGGCGATAACCGATCTGCATCACACTGTGCTAGGGTGTCGCCGTCTCACTGGTAGCCATGCCGGTGAGCGACGTGCCCTCCAGAATCAGCCCCTGGTCGGAGGGCAACAACACCGTGTGCACTGTCGGCGAGAGCTTGGTGGCCCACTCGTACTGGATCAGCTCGGGATTACCCTCGACCTGCGCCGCAATGAGCTTGAGCGCCTCGGCTTCAGCATCGGCTTCGATGCGCCGTGCTTCGGCTCGACCCTCGGCCGCGATGATCGCCGCCAGCTTCACGCCCTCAGCCCTGGCCAGGGTGATCTCTACTTCCTTTTGCGCCGACTGCAGCTCGTACTGCTTTTGCAGGGCCGCCTGTTCGGCTACTTGCTTGCGCTCGATGGCGGCATCGAACTCGGCCGAGAACTCGACATTGGCCAATGAGAACTCGTCGACGATGATGTGGTTATCGCCCAAGCGCTCGCTCAGCGCTTCTTGAATCTGCGCTTTGAGCACCTGACGCTCGCTGAGGATACGCTCGATACGGAACTGCGCTGCAGCGGCCTTGATCGCCTCGTGGAGGGCGGGTTCGATGATGATGCTCTGATAGTCGAGTCCGACATTCTGATAGAGCCGGTTGACGGCCGTGGGGTCGACGTGATAGTTCAGCACGCCCGTTACCTGCACCGTCTGCATGTCAGAAGAAGCTGCCTCGGTGAGGACCTCGAGCTTTTTCGTGCGCACGTCGATGGGCACCACTTGCCGCACCATGGGCGGGATGATCAGGTGAAAGCCCTCGCCCAGCACGGTGTCTTCGACTTGGCCCAGCCGCACGACCACCCCGCGATGGCCGGGCTCGATGATGGCATAGCTCGAAAAGACCAGAATGCATGCCAGGACAATCAACCCGACGATCAGCACCACTCGTTGAAAAGGCCGTTGCTTGGTCACTGTGTTCTCCTTGCTATTCATGATCTGATTATAGCACGCCCTGGGCTACGGGCAGACTCGACGCGTACTCTACGCACACTTGTGAAGGTAGTTGTGCCAGCTTGACCGACCGTTGCAGCTGACCTAGACTTGCGACATGCACAAAGCGGACATCGAGGCTGCGCCCGAACCCAAGCGCCGCCGGGGCTGTGGAGTCTCGGCGGCCGTTGCCGTCTCGCTCTTGGTGTTGGTGGCCTTGTTGGCAGCACTCGGTGCCGATGGAACAGAGGCCTCGGGGTGGGGTTGGCTAGGAGGGCCACAGCCCCGTGGCCCGCGAGTCGGCTTGATTGCCGGGCACTGGCAGAGCGATTCGGGAGCGGTGTGCAGCGATGGCCTGCAAGAGGTCGAGGTGAACCGTGCCATCGCCGAGGCGACGGCCGATCTGTTGCGACGCGATGGCTATCGTGTCGATGTGTTGACCGAGTTCGACCCGCGGCTCGATGGTTACGAGGCAGCCGCCTTGGTGTCTATTCACTGTGACTCGTGCGAGTCGGACCTCTCGGGGTTCAAGATCGCGCGACTCACCGATTCCGCGATGCCCGAGACCGAAGACCGTTTGGTGGCTGCGCTGTATGCGCGCTATGCGGAGGCGACCGGGCTTGCACCAAATGAGAACACGATCACCGAGGCCATGCGGCAATATCACGCATTCCGGCGCATTGCCCCCGAGACGCCGGCGGCGATCATCGAGTGCGGCTTTCTCGCTAGCGATCGTGACCTGCTCACCCAGCATCCTGACCGCGCCGCCCGCGGCATAGCCGATGGCATCATCACCTTTCTCACGGCCGACTAGCCTACGGAGGAAAGGCATGCTCGTCAACGGAACCCACTATCGCACCGTCTGGATGGAAGGCAGTACGGTGTGGATGATCAATCAGCAGCTCATCCCCCATCGCTTTGAGACCATCGCACTGGCCACGCACCATGATACCGCGCGAGCGATCAAGACGATGGTCGTGCGCGGGGCGGGGGCTATCGGTGCAGCCGCGGGCTATGGCATGGCGCAAGTTGCCCTCGAGGCGCCCGAGGGTGCCGCCTTTGCTGACTATGTGAGCGAGGGAGCGCAGACGTTGCGCAGCACCAGGCCCACTGCCCAAGATCTCTTTTACGCGGTGCAGCGCGTCGAGCGGGCGATCCAGGGCGCGCCGACGGTCGCTGCGGCGCGGCAGGCGGCGGTCGATGTGGCCACGCAAATGGCCGAGGAGAACGCCACGGCCGGCCAGCGCATTGGCGAACACGGCGCGACATTGATCCCCGATGGGGCACGCATTCTGACGCACTGTAACGCGGGTTGGCTGGCCTTTGTCGATTGGGGCAGCGCGCTGGCGCCCGTGTATGTCGCCGTACGGCAAGGCAAGCGCGTGTTCGTCTATGCCGATGAGACGCGCCCCCGCCTGCAGGGAGCGCGCCTCACTGCCTGGGAGTTGGAGGGGGAGGGGGTGCCTCATGCTATCATCGCCGATAACGCTGCGGGCTACCTCATGCGTCGTGGCGAGATCGACATGGTGTTCGTTGGCGCCGACCGCATCGCTGCGAACGGCGACGTAGCCAACAAGATAGGCACCTATGAGAAGGCGCTCTGCGCCCGCGAGCATGGCCTGCCCTTTTACGTCACCGCGCCACTGAGCACGTTCGATCTGGCGACGCCCACGGGCGATGACATCCCCATCGAGGAGCGTGATGGGGATGAGGTGCTCTATGCCGATGGGCTGCTCGACAGCGGCGTCTATGCCCGCGTTCGGCTGACCCATGCCGGCTGTCAAGCCCGCAACCCGGCATTCGACATCACGCCCGCTGCCCTGGTGACGGCGATCATCACCGAGCGCGGCGTGCATCAGCCCTGGGCGCTGCCGCTATGACCCGGCGTTTGGCGAGTAGGTGAACTCGGGCACGATGTCGCTCAGGCGCGGGTTCTGTTGATCGCGGCGGGAGAGCAGCGGCTCGTCGACAGGCCAGGCGATCGCCAGATCGGGATCATTCCACAGCAGGCCACGCTCATCGGGCGGCGAGTAGAACGAAGTCACTTTGTAGAGAAAGTCGGCCGTGTCTGAAACGACGCAATAGCCGTGGGCAAAGCCCACCGGAACATAGAGCTGGCGTTTGTTCTCCGCACTGAGTTCGACGCCAACCCACTGGCCGTAGGTGGGCGAGCCGTAGCGGATATCCACGGCCACATCCCAAACGACTCCCGTCACCACGCGCACGAGCTTGACCTGGCCAGGGTTCACCTGATAGTGCAAACCGCGCACTGTGCCGCGAACGGATCGGGAATGATTGTCTTGCACGTACACGTCGGTGAGCCCTTCGGCGGCAAAGACGCGCTGATTATAGGATTCGAGAAAGAAGCCGCGCTCATCGGAAAACACGCGCGGCTCGATGATCTTGACTTCGGGAATACGAGTCGGTATAACGCGCATGCGATAGAACCTCTTGGAGTATGCTCGCCCGGGCATGCTAGGCGCGGGAGCAGATTCTGTCAATCGAGCGTGAAATGACGCATACCATCGTCTCTCTGCATCGTTGGGCCGACGCCGCTGATGTGGTTACGCCTCTGGGGCAATGTCTGAGCGACCTCGGCGGCATCGCCGCGCTCGTCAAGCCCGGACAGACGGTGGTGATCAAACCCAACCTGACGGCGAATGCCCCCGAAGAGTCGGGGGGCACGACTCGCGTGGCCCTGGTCGAGGCGTTGGTGCGCGCGGTGCAGAGCTGTTCGCCGGCGCGCGTGATTGTGGCGGAGGGCACGGGGCAATTTGGCCTTGCGCAAGAGACGGCTTTTCCCCGGCCAGCCTGGCGTGAGATGGCTGCCCGTACCGGCTGCGAGCTGTACAATCTCGACGCCGGGCCGCACACGCACGTGCATCTGGAGGAGAGGCGCTATCCCGAAGATTTGCCGATCTCGACGCTGATCCTGGATGCCGACGTGCTGATCACCGTGCCTTGTCTCAAACCGCACATCACTACGGACTATACCGTCGCTATCAAGAATGGCTTTGCCCACATCCCTCAGGTGGCGCGCACCGAGGCGCACCGGCGCTCCATGGTCGAGCATGCTCTGGTCGATATCAACCGTGCTCGTCGACCCGATGTGATCGTTGTCGATGGATACGATGGCTGCGAGGGCATTGCCGGTGGCAACAAGTTCGATCGCCCGGCCGGGGCCAGACTGCTCATGGCGGGCACCGATCCAGTGGCGGTTGACCTGATTGCGCGGCAACTGATGGGCCTTTCTGAGCGGACCCGCTATCTGAATTGGGCCATTGCTGATGGCGTTGGCACGGCTGACCTGTCGGCGGTCGAGATTCGCGGTGAGTCGGTGGCCACGCTGACGCGCCGGTTCGAGACCCCCGCTGAAGAGGTCTGTGGGCTACTGTCTGGCCTGCAGTTCATCGATCAAGGCGGTTGCTCCGGCTGCCGCGCCGCTGCCCTCTCGGCCGCCCAGCGCTACCTCTATCAGGGCATCGCCCATCCCTTCGCGTTGGTCGTGGGCGCTGGTGAGACCATCGCCGCCCTTGATCGCCCGGCAATCGTCGTAGGATGTTGTGCGGCCAAGCACAGCCACTTGGGCACGCATATTCCGGGATGCCCGGCCCCGCTTGATGCGATTCGCGAGGCGCTGGAGCAGCAGGACCTGGTCTGTCAGCGATGCCGCTGGCTCGCTGAGAGCCTGCGCGACCGGATTCCCGCCGTGTTGGCGCCCTATCTGCGGCTGGTAGCTTCGGGCATGCAAGTTCACCTGGGCGACCAAGTGTCTGGCCCCTGGCACGTCGAGCTTCTTGTGGGCCAGTGCAGTGCGGCGTATGCCGAGCGGGTGATCGAGCGAGCCACGCAATATGGCCTCGACCCTGAGCGCGATGTGGTGCACCTGCCGGGCCACCCGGTCACTGAGGATGAGCTGCTCGCGGCCTTGGAGCAGCTGGCCAACGTCGTCGAGGCCCATCAACAGGCCCAGGTTCAACTTGACCGTCAGAGGGAGTGCATGTAGAATAGCCCCTCGTAGGTTAGCCCCTATCGTCTAGTGGCCTAGGACACAGCCCTTTCAAGGCTGCGACCGGGATTCGAATTCCCGTGGGGGCATTGAGTGCGGTCTAGAGAGCCTCTGGCATGTGCCAGAGGCTCTTTGTATCTGTCGCGCTCCCTGTCATTGTGTCAGACGCAGACCCTGCGTTGACTTTCTACCGGCTGCGGCCGCGAAGTGTATCGTCCTGTTCGCAGAGCCGACCTGGCACCGTCGGCACATTGACCGACACGCGACATCGGCTTATAATCTATAGTATCTGACTTGAGATTGAGTGAGGGCGGTATGCTCGAAGATAAGGAACGCACGCTCCTGGCTGCCATCGGCACTCTCGAGCGAGTGGCGGTGGCCTTCTCTGGGGGCGTCGACAGCAGCCTGTTGCTGGCCGTCAGTGTAGAGGTGCTGGGCCGTGAGCGGGTCGTGGCCTTGACGGCTGACTCGCCACTGCTGCCCCGCGAGGAGCTCGACACCGCTCGCGAGGTCGCCGCCTCGCTCGGCGTGCGCTTGGTCGAGTTGCCCTTTGACGAGCTGCAATTCGCGCCCGTGCAGACCAATGCGCCCCTCCGCTGCTATCACTGCAAGCGGGCGCGCTTTGAGGCGCTGCAAGGCTATGCACGCCAGCTGGGTGGTTATGTGCTGGTGCACGGTGAGAACGCCGATGATGCGCTGGACGATCGCCCGGGCTCGAGAGCTGCTGCCGAGCTGGGGGTGCGCGCACCCCTGGCCGAGGTGGGTTTGACCAAGGCTGAGATCCGTGAGCTCTCTCGCCGACGTGGCCTGCCGACGTGGAACCATCCGGCCGCCTCCTGCCTGGCGACACGCTTCTCGACCGGCACGGTGCTCTCACGCGAGGCGCTGTCGCGCGTGGAACAGGCCGAGAGTGCGTTGCGCGCCTTGTTGGGTGAGGGGCAGCTGCGGGTGCGCGATCACTTTCCTGTGGCTCGTATCGAGCTGCCCCCCGCGATGATCGCTGCCGCTGCCGCAGAGCCTTTGCGTGAGCGCATTGTGGCGGCGCTCGAGCCGTTGGGTTATCGCTACGTTAGTCTGGACCTACAGGGATATCGGATGGGGAACATGAATGCCCATGTCTGAACCGATGGATTTGAACCATGTGCCCTTTGCCGAGCTCGACTTGCTGCGCGAACAGCGCAAGGGCGCGCCCGAGATCGTCTGGACGCCGAACAAGACTACCGAGCAGTGCCTCGACATCGCCCATGCGTTTCTCAACCGTACGGGCCGGGTCATCTTGAGCCGAGTCTCCCCGGCGCTGCGCGAGGCGCTGGATACCGAGTTCGGCGTTGCTGCCTATGAGTGGTACGCGGCCTCATGCACGGCGATCATCCGCCAGGACCACCGTGTAGAGCTAAAGGGCGGGCGCGTTGGCATCCTGACGGCGGGCACCTCCGATCAGCCCAGCGCCGAAGAGGCGGCTATCGTCTGCCAGGAAATGGGTTGCACGGTCTATCCCTGCTATGACGTGGGCGTAGCCGGGTTGCACCGCCTGTTTGGCCCGCTAGAGAGGCTGCTGCACGAGGTCGATGTCGACGTGATCATCGTCGCCGCCGGCATGGATGGCGCCCTGCCGTCGGTGGTGTCGGGCCTGGTCGATGTCCCCGTGATCGGCCTGCCCACCGCTGTGGGCTACGGCCTGGGCGGGCAGGGCAAGGCGGCTCTGCTGACGATGCTGCAAACTTGCTCGCCGGGCCTGGCCGTGGTGAACATCGGCAACGGCGTCGGCGCCGGGGTGACGGCAGCGTTGATCGCCAACCGTGCCGCTCGTTTTCGTCAGTCGCCCGACAAGGATGAGCACCGTGAGTGAGGATGAACGCAGCGAACCCGTGGTGGTGCTCGCGTGCAACATCGATGACATGACCGGCGAAGAGCTGGGCTATGCCCTCGAACAGCTGCTGCGCGAAGGAGCCCTAGACGCCTGGCACACGCCTATTGTGATGAAAAAGAGCCGGCCAGCGGTCATCTTTAGCGTGTTGTGTCGCGTGCAAGATGCGCCGCGTCTACGCGAGGCGATGCTGGTGCACACCACGACGCTGGGCGTGCGCTGGCAGACGTGCGAACGGCTGGCGTGTGAGCGGCGCCTGGTCACCGTCGACACCACATGGGGGCCTATCCGCTGCAAGCTCAAACTGCTGCATGGTCGCGTGTTGACCGCAAAAGCCGAATATGAAGACTGTGCTACCGCAGCTCAGCAACATGGCGTCAGCCTGCGCACAGTTGCTCGCGAGGCAGAGCGTCTCGCCCTCTCGGCTGACTAGTTGATTCGCCCGGCTAGCCGCTTACTCTAGCAGCAGCCACTCTGTCTCACCTTTGTCGCCCCCGATCTTGATCCACACCTGGGCACTCGTGCCTGCCCCCTGTTCATTGCCCGTGACGACCTCGACGGAGTAACTGTGTGGTAGAGGTATCACCGTGAGTAGTGGCCGAACAATGGGTTGGCGCAGATGAAGAGCCGGTGTGCTCACGGGGGTGGCGGCCAGCGTCGCCACCTGGAGTTGGAACCCTGGCTGCTTGAACTCGAGGGCAAAGGTGGCCGTCGGCACTCCCTCGATCAGACAGGCCTCGAGGTTGCCATCGGCCTTGTCTGTCGCCAGCCAGCGCTCAAAGGTAAAGGTCTTGGCACCCGAACCGGGGTCGACACTCGCTCGTGCGACGAACCAGTCTGGCTCAGGGCCAGTGTTGTCGTGTTTGAGACACACCTTGTTGATGGTGCCCACATCTATGCTAGCTACCGTGAACGCCCGCTCACTACTTGCAGCAAAGCTGTGGAGCGGCGTCGGCTCGGGGCTGGGCATGAGTGTGCTCGTAGCTGTTGGCGAAGGTTCGGGGGTCAGCGTGGGGAGCTCGCCTGGGCTTGGGTCGACGTTGTCCTGCACGCCGTCGCCATCGGTGTCTTTGTTGATCGGGCTGGTGCCGTTCGCGACCTCAGCGCCGTCGGGCAACGTGTCGCCATCGGTATCGACGTTCTGCGGGTTCGTGCCGTACGCCAACTCTTGAGATACCGTCAGACCATCGGCATCCTCGTCAGAGGCGAGGTATTGCGCTGTGGCCGTAGCTGCGGCGACTGTGGCGGCCTGGAGATTCGATGTTGCCTGTGCCTGGGCGGTCTCCGTCTGGTAAGCGGCGAGAGCCTGCGCCGTCTGGGTGACCTGAGCGGCCGCGATCGCCTCAGCTGTTGCCGTGGCCAGGTTCACGTTGAGGGCCACTGCTGTCTGCTGCGCAGATTGAGTCTTCTTCGCATTGTTGTAGGCCAGAGCAACACCGGCGAACAGCAAGAGCACGAGCGTTGTAAGCAGCGGAATCGCCCAAGCGGGCAGGATGGGCTTGACGGTGAGGTTGCCCTGCGCTGTGGCAAGGGGGCTGTCTCCCGCCATAGCCCGCACCTGGAAAGCGCTCGTGCTCGGGTTGCCCATCAGGGGGCGTCTGCCACGGGCGCGGATCGGCAGGCGAATCTGTTGGCGTTGTCCCGCCTGGAGGGTGAGCGACTGACTGGTGGCTGGAGTCATGAGCGTGTCGGTTGGATCGATCAGGGCCAGTGAGACGGTCTCGGGACTGTTGCCCGCGTTCGAAATGGTGACCTGCCCTTCGCCGGCATTGACGAACGTGCTGGGCTGCAACTCCAGGCCGACTGAGCGAAAAGGCTGCACGACGCACGTCGCCGAGGCATGTGCGCCGACGGCAGGGTTTGCCCGCGAGATGACGCGCACGTCAAACACGTGTGTGCCGCTGAGACTGGTCGAGTCACGCGGCGGAGCGAGGCGCAGGGTGATGGTGCCGCTGTCGCCGGGAGCCAGGCGCAGCGGCTCCACCGGCAGTGTGACCCAACTAGCGGGCAGGTTCTCGACCAAGGCGGTAAAGTGATCGACTTGCTGCTGCTGATTGAGGACGTGCAGCGTCATCGTGGCCACCTTGCCAGGCTCTACCGTCACCTGCTCTGGGTCGACGGTCAATGCCACCAGGCCGCCCGCAGCCCGTGATGCAGCCGGTGCTGCAAGAGAGGCCTCGGGCGGCGCGGCGCGCATGCCCCCCTCGGCGAGGCGCAGGCGCAACCAGTGGCTGCCGACGCGGACTGACTGGCCCAGTCGCCACGGTTCGGCTACTCCCGGCAGGAGCTTGTTGTCGCCTAGATAAGTGCCGTTGGTCGAGTTCAGGTCGGTGACGAAGAACCGACCGTTGTCGATGCTCACCTGGCAGTGTTGCCGCGAGACCTGGGTGTCGTTGAGGGCGACGTTATTTGCTGGATCACGCCCGATCGTCAGCGCACGGCGAGAGCCAAAGGCGATGGCAGTGCTACGGCCATCCGGACCGAGCACCAAGAGCTGCGGGCCGCCCTCGAGATCCGAAGGGGGCGTGGGCCAAGCGGCATCTTGAGGCGCCGGCGGCGGGGCTTCTTGCGCCATGAGGGTCATCAGGCTGGCATGGCCTGCGCCGGCTGGGGTGACGGTGGCCTCTAGCGGTGCGCCCGACAGGCTGCTGCGCGCGAGGCGGAGCGCCTCGGCCATGGCGCCCGCCGTCTGGTAACGATCCTCGGGGCGTTTGGCCAGCGCTTGAAGGATGATGCGCTCGACGGCCGTGGGCAGTTCGGGCACGAGCTGACGCGGAGGTGGTGGTGGTTGTTGGGTATGCGCCTGCAACGCCTCGGTCAGCGTAGTCACGGCAAAGGGCACGCGGCCGGTGACCAGCTCATACAGCACGATGCCCAAGGCATAGATATCTGCGCGCCCATCGACGGGCTTGGCCTCGCATTGCTCAGGCGCCATGTAGGCCGGCGTCCCCATTGACAGGCCGGCCATCGATTGCACGCCGCCCTCGGCGAGCTTGGCCAAACCGAAATCGGTCACTACAGGTTGAAAGCTCAGCCCGACAGCGTTCGTTTGGCCAGCTTCGAGCGGCTCTAGGATGACATTGCCCGGCTTGATGTCGCGGTGGTACACCCCGTGGCGATGCGCATAGTCGAGGGCCTCGGCCACCAACTCGACGATGCCCAGCGCTTCGGGCAAGGCGATCGTCTGCTGGCGCTGATGCAGCAAGTGGAGCCAATCTGCCAGGTTCTGCCCGGCGACGTAGGCCATCACCAGATAGAGCTGTTGCGGGTCACTGCTGAACGAGTAAATGGGCACGATTCCGGGATGCGAAAGGGCCGCGATGGCCCGCGCCTCTTGCAGAAACCGCTCGCGAAAGCCCTGCTGCGTGGCGATGTGGCTATGCATGAGCTTGATGGCCACATCGCGGTTGAGGGCGACATCGTGAGCCAAGAACACCGCGCCCATACCCCCTTGGCCGAGCAGCCGATCGATGCGATAGGTGTTGTTGAGCACCGTGCCCACAAGCTTTTCCATGGTGCTGCCTTTCGTGACCTTGTCGGTGAGGGTCACTCGATCTGCAACGTATACCCTACGTGCGCAGGGCAATGCTGCCGGACCACGCCCTCGATCAGCGACAGGTCAGGTTGTTGCGTCAACCCGCGCACAATCACCGCAAAGGTGTGCGGCTGCGGCGTGTTCTCGCGGATCTCGACCTGTCCGCCGGTGCATAGCTCCAAGTGACGCCGCAACCCCGGCAGAGTACCGCGCGCGCGCAGCAGCCAGGCGCCGTGCTTGACGAGCTGGCGCCTCACTGCGAGCGGCCAGCGCTCGGCGATCTCGAGGCCCAGCCAATCGGCCAACGGGCGCAGCCAGCCCTCAGGGCAAGTCTCGGGGTCGAGGAACAAGTCGAAATGAGCAATGATCTGCTCGATCGGGCCGAGCAGGTCTTCGGGGATGAGCAGATACCGCCCGAGGAAGTCATCCTCGGCATAGATGGGCGGCAGGTATTGCAGCCACCGACTCTCTCGTAAGGGCATGCCCACCCAGCGCTCGGCCGCCGACGGAGAGTGGGGAGGAAGCATGGTTGGAGGCGATGGAGGCGCTGCGCTTGGCTCGGGCCACTCGGGGCGCCCGCTTACCGGCATCTCGGGTTCTGCAGAGGGCGGCGTGGGTTCTGGCGCAGCGACAAGAGTCAGACGGAATGAGCCGATGGCGATCACATCGCCGTCGCGCAAGGGGAGCAGCTCGTGCGGGGGCACAGGGCGGCCGTTGAGCGCCGTGCCGTTGCTGCTGCCGACGTCTTGCAGGCGATACGGCAGGCGGTCGCAATAGATGCGCGCATGGACGCGCGAGACGGCGGTGTCAGGCAAGACCAAGTCGTTTTGGGGTGCGGGGCTGCGGCCGATGCGGACGACCGGCAACGTCAGCGGATAGACCGACTCGGGCACGTCGGGTGCGCGAATGAGCAAACGAGCCACGGGTTGTTCGCTCACGGGTCAGTCTCCTGCCTCGACGGTGACGCTGTGAATGTCCGACACAATGACCTCATGAGCCAGTAGCTCGATGCGTCGTTCGGCAAGATGGGGTTGGTCGTTCTCATCGAGCCAGGCCATCTGTAGCTCCTGAACGTTGAGCAAGCCAGGGACGTGCTGGATGCAAGTGTACAGGTCCGAGAGATAGAGCTCGCGCCCGAAGGGCCAGCCACTGCCCTGAGCTCCCCCGATCAACGGGTTCAAGAAGCGATTGAGGGCTTGGAGGACATCGGCCTGGAGGCGGCGCTGATCGACCCCCGGCTGAGCGGCTACTGTGGTCTGCACGCGCACCCGCTTGTAGCCCGCCTCACGCACGGCGAGTTGCGTGGTCAACAGTCGGCGTTCATCCAAAAAGTCGGCCAGCTCGGCCTGCAGGGCCGAGGGCAACGCCAGCTTGGGCAACGGGATGTAGCCGTCGGCCTCGGCCGCCGAGAGGCTGGGCACGATCACCACATAGACCTGGCCCGGCGAGGGCGCACCACGGCCGACTTGCGCCGCCTGCAAGCAGCGGGCGCGGGCGACGCGCCCCTGGAACTGCTGGAGCACCAGAAATTCGAAATCGTCGGGCGAGACGGCTCGATAGCGTGTGCGCAACTCGTGGCGGGCGCGGAACATGGCGGTTTCGAGGTCCTCAGGATCCCAACCGCCGCTGGCAGCCGTGCGGTTGGCCACGCGAGCCACATAGGGGATCGCTGAACGCAACTCCGTGATCATGCCCGCTTGCACATTGCCGCTGATGCCGCCGCCATAGCGGTAGCGCGACATCCGTAGGTCAGAGCCACGTGGCGGAATAGCGCCATAGCTCCGCACCGTGCCATCGCGTTGCCTGAGGGCGGGGCCAAAGGTTACCTCCCCCGTGGCGCTGTCCAACACATAGCAGCGGTCTTCGGCCGTCGTCTCGGCAAAGCTATCGACCTCGCGCCAGGCCTCCCACTCCGTCAGGCCCGCATGCCAGATCTCGATGTGTTCGAGAGTGCCACGGGGCAAGACGGGCGCGTGAGCTAGCTGAAAGACCTGCCCGGGCGAACCATCGCTGCGGCCAAGAGGCTCCGCGATCACCTCGGTGGCATGCATGGCATCGACGGTGGCGCCCCAGGTCATAGCTTGCACGCCGCGGATGATGGGCGAGGTGGCATAGGGGCGCTGTCCCTCCGTGGGCGCGGTCACTTCACAACGCACCCAGTAGGCCTCGATGCCATTCACCTGTGTTCGGGCCAGATGTGGCAGATGCATGCGCACCTGCCCGGCCCAGCTCAGGCCACCCGTGCCATCTTGCTCGATGTCGACGTTCACCCAGCCGGTCTCGGCCCAGGCCTGCCAGACGAGCGGCGGGTTCTCGGGGACGATGTTCAGGCCGCCCGCGCGGAGACAGTCGAGCTCGAGCCCCAGGTAGTGGCGATGCAACTCGCCGTCCAAGCCGAAATAGAGGGCCTCTCCCCGTTGGGGATCAGTTCCCGAGAAGGGGCGGAACTCGCTCTCTAGACGCTGTAGGGCGATTTCGTGAAAGGCCAAACCCTGGTCGCCCAGGCGGCGCCGCGCGATGAGGTGCGTAAGCCGGGCTGGCTGGATGGCCAGATCCTCGACCGTCGTAAAGACCGGCGCTTCGACCTCGCTGGTAGACGGTGTAGCTGTAGCCGTACTGCTCCCCGCTCTCGATGCGGCGGCCGCTGTGCCGCGCGCGACCACTACCGGCTGAGCCTGCGGTGCCGAAAGGTAAAAGGTGAGGGGCACCTGCGCGGCCCGTGGCGGTTGTAGCTGGATGCCCAGCAACTCTAAAAGTTTGACATAATGCTTGCGCGGCACTTGGTTCAAGCGATAGAGCAGGATGTCCATCATCCAGGCGAACAGCTCGATGAGTGTCACCCCAGGGTCGCTGACATTATGGTCAGTCCACTCGGGGCAATAGAGAGGGATGCGCTTCTTGGCCTCATCGACCAGGTCTTGGAAGCTGCGGTCGTCGAGCGGACGGTCGGGCAGCGGCATACTGGGTCACTCCTCTGGGATCAGGTAGAACGGATAGACCAGCGACCGGCGAGAGTGAATCGCCTTGATCTCGTATTGCACGGTGATGATCAGACGGCCGTCGTGCTGTTCATCGGTGGCCACGACAACGCTCGTCACCCGAATGCGCGGCTCCCAGCGGCCGAGCGCCTCGCGGACATAGCGCTCTGCTAGGCCGGCAGTGCGGCTGTTGTTCGGGGCAAAGACCAGCTCTTGCAGGCGGCAGCCGAACTCGGGGCGCATGACGCGCTGCCCCGGCGCTGTGTTCAGGATGATGCGCACCGCCTGCTCGATCTCGGCGGGGCCGCTCACGAGGGCTACCTGGCCGCGCTCGTCCAGATGAGGCGGAAAGGCCCATCCACGTCCGATGATGTCTTGCGGCAATGGAGGCCTCCCTTCTAGCCGATCAGCACCGAGCCGCTGGCGATCACCTGCCCGTGCGGCGTCGGCGTCAAGTCATCACAAGTCAGGGCCGAGTCGCCCTGTCGAGCAGCCGGCTTGCCATTGATCAATACTGTGCCACTGCCTTGCATGATGGTGGCTCGATTCGTGGGCGGCGTCTGGAACGATGGCCCGCCAATGGGCAAATGAGGTGGCTGGTTGGTCGCCGTCGAGCCCACCGTAGCCGCCGGGCGCCCCATGATGGTGACGTCGGCGCTCAAGCCACCGTCGATCAGGCCATTGAAGGGATGGCCGGGCGTGGGTGTGGGCACGGTTCCGCCCGGGGCGGGCACCATGACGATGTGGGTGTCGAACGCCTGCACCATGTCTCCCTGCTTTGCTGCCGGCATGGCCGCCATATCTCACCCCGGCTAAGGATTCAGCTGCACAGTTGCGCCCCGAATGGTGGTGACTCCACTGGCTTCGAGGTCGAGATTGCCGTTCGCGTGGATCGACAGATTCGTGCTCGCTTCGATCTGCAGCTCGCCTGCGCTCTCGATCTTGATGGACTGTGCACTGTCGTCGAGAGTCAACTGGTTACCGTGAGCGGTGCTGATCTTGATGCTGGCCTGGTCGTCGTCGAGCAGCACCACATGGCCGCCGGCCGTCTCAATACGCACCAAGGCCGGATTCTGCTCAGAGAAGATGAGTTTGTGCCCTGTGCGAGTGACCAACACTCGCTGATTGACCTGGCCGTTGGCGACCAGCGCTGACCGAGCGATGGGCAGGGGGTCTTGGCCATTCCAGAGGCCGCCGATGACGAGCGGTCGGGCGATGTCTCCTTGCTCGAAGCAGACCAACACCTCGTCGTTTACCTCGGGCAGCAACAACAGGCCGCGTTCGCTGCCCGCACCCGGGCTGGCCACACGAGCCCAATAGTCCTCTGCTTGGTCGCCCAGCCAGGGGAAGCGTACGCGAACCCGGCCCTGCCCGTCGGGATCGTCGTTGTTGGTGACGATGCCGACCATCGCTGGCCAGGCGTGAACGTCGCGCTCGCGGCCGGTGATCAGCTCGCGGAGCGTGTCACCCTGTCGGCCGGTGACACGGAAATGGGTGAGATAGTCACCCTCGGTATCCCACAGATGGATGGCCCGAGTGACCAGATAACGCCCACCGAAGCGTTGGCCCACACTGGTGATGTTGACCGTAGAGCCAGCCTGCACGGCTTCGTTGCCGATGCAAACGCCCTCGGCCTCGATAAAGCGACCCTCGACCTGGTCCAGGGCCGCTTGGGCCAGGCGGTCGGCCTCCTCCTGCGTCGTCAGATGGGTAGCTACCACCAGCGCGCCCGCCTCGCCGAAAGCCTCGCGCGCCAGGCTGGCGGCCGAGCCTTCCTGACCGATCCGAGGCGCTGCGGCACCGCGCGTGGCACTGCCCACCACCTCACGCTTGTTCTCGGGGCTCCACCCTCGCACCGTGACCTCATTCACCTGGCGACTCAGCGTCAGCACCGGCCGGAATTCGCGCAGTTCACGGCCCCATTCGAGCTCGGTGGCCTCGCCGTCGACCGTGGGCGCTCGCTGAAAGTGGAGGGTCTGCTCGCGCACCGAGACCGAGTAGCCGATCGCCTGCGCGCGTTCGCGCAAAAAGGCCCAGTCGCTGAGGCCGGCTTGGAACACATGCTTGTGTCGTGTCGCTGTCGCATCTACGTCGGCGCGCAAGCCGACCTCTTGCGCGATCTGGGTGGCGATCTCGCTGTCAGTGCTGTTCTGGAAGGTGCGGGTATGCGTGCCGCGCTGCAAGCGATGCGCACGATCGTATGCCCGAACGAGCAGATCGGCGACCATGCCGCGCCGATAGTCCGGCTCGAGGCCGGTGATCTCGCCCACAAAGAGCGTGCTATCTCCCCGCCCCTGTTGGTCGCCGACGCCCACACGCAGCTCAGCGCCCAGAGAGAAGGGGCCTTCATCTACCAGGCGCGCGTTGCGATCATGCAGGTACAGCACGCACATGTCGGGCAACGTGAGGCTGGTGTCAACCTCTACGCGAAACAGGTCAGTCATCACCTGCGCGTCAAGTTCGACGCCTCCCACCCGAATATAGAGTTGGCGAATGAGAGGTTCAGCGGCGGGCATGGCGCGCCTCTTGTGTGAGGGGTGGGATCAATAGCACCTGGCCGGAGCGCAAGTGCAACGGATCGGTGATCTGGTTGGCTTCAGCCAACAAACGCCACTTGGTGGCGTCGCCGTAGGCGTCGAAGGCGAGCAAGTCGAGGCGGTCGCCCGCGAGTACGAGATGGGTACGGTAGGCGGCGCCCCCGCCCGACGTGGGGTTGGTTGGCGCGTGTTCTTCTTCGTCGATCACCTGTTGAAAGGAGATGTCTACCTCACTGCGCACGGGCGTGCCGTCGCGTAGGAAGAGGGTCATCTTCTCTGTCATCTGCGTGATTACCGCCTCGAACTCGAACTTGCCCCAGCGAAAGATGCAATGCGGCGGCTCACCTTTGCCGGTGCGGCTGTCGGCCTGGTCCTCGTCGATCATCATCATCCGCCAGAGACCGCTGGTGAGGTTGCGCACATCGCTCGCCTCGGCGAAGGTGTCAAATAGCAGCTTGAGCGCCAGCGATTGTGCGCCGCCCTGGCGAAAGCGCACTCGAGGGATGTTGCGCCCCTTGGTCTCGGCGTTCTCGTACAGGTTCTGTTTGGTGATGGTGTATTCGAACGGGTTGAACATGCACGACACACTATCGCCGGTGGTCTTGTTGGTGATGGTGGCGGGCTCCAGGCCGCCGCGAGTAGTGGGCATGATTGCTCTCCTCTAGCGCCGATCTGGCCAACCCAGGCGTTCGTCCTCGATCTGCAGGCGCCGGCGCAACCGCTGATAGACCTGCTCGGCCAGCGCGTTCAGGTCGATTGCTGGTGTGGACGGCGTCTCGGGCGGAGCCACCGGCGCAGGTTCGGCCGTCGGCGCTTGCTCTCGAGCGGGTGCGGGATACTCGGTAGCTCCTGGGGCGCCCGACTGCGCCGCAGGCTCGGTCACTGATGGAGCGACGGAAGGCGCCTGTTCGATTCCGGCCTCGGCAGCCATTCGTCGTAATGGCGGCAAGCCGAACAGGATCTGCTCCAATGGAGCTGGCCGCGGCCTGGCCACCGACGGCCGGGTAGGGCCTGCTCGTGGCGCTTCTGGCTCTCGTTCGGGCTGTGACGCAGGTTGCTCTGGCTCTCCAATGCCTGGTGGGGCCTCGCGCTCCACGGGCGGCAGTTCTGGCGGAATCGGTGTCTTGGCCGTTGTCGCCTCTGGCTCTGGGCCGACTGAGACAGGGGCCTGCTCGGCCGCCCGCGCGACAGCTAGCCGCTTGGCTAGCTCAGCCGTCTGCTCGGCACGATAGGCGTCGAGCGCCTGACGGTAGCGTGTCGACAGGTCTCCTCTCTCAGGGCGAACTCCCGCAGGTTGCGGCACGGTCGGCTCTCCCCGAGGGATCTTGGGTGAGGGCCGCGGCTCGCCCTCTTCTGGCGCGGGCGTCATCTGTTCGACGGGCATGGGCGGTCGTTCCGCAACGCCCTTGTCGGCCTCGACAGGAGCCGGTTTCCTGCGGTCTGGAGCCAGCCTCTCGCCCGTGGCCGCCTTCTTCGGCGGTTCTGCGACAGGCTTACCCTTCTCCTCGGGCGCGGCGGTTGCCTTGGGCCGGGGCGAGGTGGCGGTTGGCAGCACGGCTGAAGCAGCTTTGGCAGGCGGCTCGATCACCTCGGGTTGCGCGGGTGGCTTTCGATCTTTGATCGGTGTGCTGGCTGCTGCCGCTCGGCTCTTGGCCCCGGCCTCTCGGGGGGCCGTCGGCTTGGTCGGCGGCTTTGCCGATGGCGTTTCGGCTAGTTCGGAGGGTGTGGACTTGTTCGCGGTCACCGACGGTACGCCCTGAGGCTTCTCTGTCACCCGTGCAAAGGGGAGGGGTTCACCGTCCGCCAGAGGTCCCGGCGCAGCTGGGATCTCCTCCGCAGAGGGGCCTGACGGAACCGGCATGACCAGGTCGGGAGGGATATCGGGCTCTTGCCGCATTTCGGCTGCTGCGGGTGGTTTGACAGGCCTGAGCGAGGTGTCGATGGGCAGGCGCTTCCGGCGGCGAACCGGTGGCGGCCCTTCTCGCTCCGGCTCTTGCTCGATGGGCAGCGTCGGCGCGGGCGGCTCGGAAGAAGGCTCGATGCGCGTTTCGGGCGCCGCCGGCGGCTCTCGGGATGTTGGCGGGGTTGGAGTGCCGCGTGTCGCGACCAACTCTTCTACCCTCGGGCGTCGAGGAGAGGGGATGGGCGTCTCGGAGGCGGCCGGTTCGGGTGGCGGCGGGGGCAATTCGGCCCCGCCCTCCTCGGCTGGTTGTGGCTCACTGGTTGCCGGCCGCTGGAGCGCGGCGCGCACCTCGGCAACAGTAAAGGGCAACGTCGGCTCGGTTTGTTGGCGCAAGGCCGTGCGCCGAGGGGCCGGCTCTGGCGCGAGCTCGGGCAGCTCTGTAAGCACGGCGCGCAGCGGCTCGGCTACCGAGCGTATGTCGCTGCTGCCCAAGCGCAATGTGGCTCTGCTGATGAGCAACACGGCGGCGCGGAACCGACGCGCGATGGCACTGGCCAACTCTGCGGCAGGCGGATGAATGAGGTTCGGCGGCCGAAAAGGATCGTGCAGCATCAGCTCACCGCCACACTCTCAAAGGAGAGCTCAAGGGTTTCGACGGCAACCTCCTTGCTCCCCGTGTTGAGGGCAGGACCCGACCATCTGACCGGATAGGCGCCGGTGAAATCCCAACGGATCACTGGCTCGCCGAGGCTATCGAGAAAGAGCACCGAGACCTGGCGGCGACTCTTGGCGAGCTGGCCTTGTAGCACCTGGCTGTACCAGGCGAGGAGAGCGCTCTGCCGGGCGATGCCGCGCTTGAGGGTGATCGTGCCCCTTTTCACGCGGCCAGGCAGCAGATGCGTGCCATCGTTGAACCCGCCTTCGCGTTGTTCTTGCACGTCGACTTCGAGCGAAGGCAACATGCATTCGGTAAAGACCGCTTCGGTCACCCCCTCGATCTCTACAGCGAAGCGATAGGCGGGATATGCCTCGGTTTGCATTGGTGGGTTTGGCCTCGACTCGTGCTAGGCGACTTACTCCTCAGGTAGCAGGCTGGCGGCAAAGCGATGCCCACACTGGGGGCAAGTGGCCTCGATATTAGCCACCCCCGCCTCATTGACCTGCCGATAGAACGTCTGCAGATAGGCCATGTCACCCGAGAACAGATTCTCGATCACCTCTGGGCTGACCTCAGGCAGCGTCCCCAAGCGGGTGACCACTCGGGCGAGCAGGAGCACCGCTAGATAAGCCTCATTGGCGCGCACGCGCACGTCGCCCAGTGGCGCAATCTCGTCCAGGGCCGTGGCCAGGCGCATGGTGCCCTCCCGATGCACCTGGCCGGCAGCATCGACATAGCCCAGCGGCAGACGAAACGCGAACTCGGTCTGCATGCGTCACCGCCTCTGTCTAGGACTCGCGGTAGAGCCCCTCGTGCGCGATGACGAGCTCTTCGATGCCGAACTCGTTGCTATCGGCCTTGACCGTCGGGCCGCTCACTTTGACGGGCCACGCATTTTCAAAGTTCCAGCGGGCAACCTCTTTGAGCGTCTGGTCGAACATGACGATCGAGCCATTGCGCCGAGCGTCCTCCACCTTCCCCTGGACGACCTGGTCACGCCAGGCCCAGATGTCCATGTTGTCGGTGATGCCACGCTTGAGGGTGATGTTCTCCCACTTGAGCCGACCGGGGATCTTCATCATGCGCTCACGGCCCTTTTCGTCTACGATCTTGTGCTCGATAACCTCGTGCTCGGAGCCGATGCCGGTGCACTCGGTAAAGTAGCCGCGGATGACTCCCGAGACGTCGATCGCATAGTGAAACCCAACAAGGGGATCTTGACGCTCACTCATCGACATCCCTCCTGAATCCTATAGCGTGCCGGGCTGGCGCACCTACTCGGCGGCAGGCCCTGCCCATTGGCTGATACGGAAGATGACGAACTCGGCTGGCTTGACAGGCGCGATCCCGACCTCGATGATCAGTTGCCCTAGATCGCGCACCTCGGGCGGGTTGAGTTCGGCGTCGCATTTGACATAGAACGCCTCATCGGGGGTGGCGCCAAACAGCGCCCCAGACGACCAGACGGTCTTTAAGAAGGCGCGCACATCGCGCCGTACCCGCGCCCACAGGTCAGCATCGTTTGGCTCAAACACGACCCATTGCGTGCCACGCTCGATGGATTCCTCGACCATGTTGAACAGCCGCCGCACGTTGATATAGCGCCAGGCGGGATCGCTGCTGAGCGTGCGCGCACCCCAAACGCGGATGCCACGCCCAGGGAAGGCCCGGATGCAGTTGACGCCAATGGGGTTGAGGCTGTCTTGCTCGGCACGAGTGAGCTGGATCGCCAGGCCTGTAGCGCCGCGCACGACCTCGTTAGCCGGCGCCTTGTGCACACCGCGTTCGGTGTCGCTGCGGGCGTAGATGCCTGTGATGTGGCCCGAGGGCGGCACGCGGAGGCTGCCCTTGCCACGGACCAGGTCTGCCGTCTCAAGCCAGGGATAGTACAACGCGGCGTACTTGGTGTCATAGTTCGCCGCGAGGCGCCAGTCGCGCATCTCTTGCGGGCCGAGGTCTGGCGGGCAGTCCAGGATGGCAAAGCAATACTTGTTGCGCTCGCAGTGCTCGTACATCGCTTGCTGCACAGCCTGTACGTCTGCCAGCGACATCTCGCCCGCTTGGTAGCTGGCCATCAGGTCGGGGGCAGCGAGCATGGTCACCTCGTCGACTGCCTCCAAGCCGCCGATGCCCGAGCGCTCGGCCACCTTGCCGCGATAGTCTGCCACAGTAACAGCCTTGGTCTGTATGGCACCTCCAGCCAGGGCATACACCCCCTCGCGAGGCTTGCGCTCGAGGGCGGTGCCAGCTGCCTTGACGGCGACGACGTTCACCAGGGTAGACTGAGCATTCACCACGGTCTCGACGTTGCGCTCATCCTTGGCCAGAGTGAGGTGGGCAAAGGTCTCGCTGACTCCGCCCGGGCCGGTGATCACGAGTGTGAAGCGATCTTCTTCTTCGGGGCGCACGGTCACCTTGACCTCATTGCCCACTGGCCCACCCGACTTGGCGGTGATCTGCAGCACGTCAGCCGGTTTGTCTGCCGAGCTCGGCAGCATCGCCGTCGCTGGGCTAGCCAGGGCCTTGTCTGCCGAGGCACCGAGGGCCTTGACACTGATGACATAGCAGCGGCTGCCGCCGTTCAGAAAGTAGCCATAGACGGCGTAGGGGAGATAGGCGCCGGCGACCATGCCGCCGAACTTGGCCACGTATTGCGACCAGTTGGCGATGGCGACGGCGCGGTTGAGGAGAGATACAGGCTCGCCGCTACCGTTGTCCTCCTCGGCTTTGGCGGTGTAGCCCACAAAAGCGGCGACGGCCGTGCCCACGGCCTCGATTGGCTTGGTGCCGCGGTCGACCTCCTCGATATAGACGCCTGGCGATTGGTAGACTGGCATGTTGCAGACCCCTTTCACAAAGTCGGCGCAATCGACTGTCTCTAGCTGAACCGGATGAGCGCTAGCCCCCGTTCAGCGAATGCCGATGTCATACAAGTCGGTGTCTCCGGAGCGTAGCGGCACGACGATCTCGCGCTCGCCTCGCCGACCCTCGTGTTCGGCGAGGAGGGTGTAGTGCCCCGCGGGCACACTGCGGAAGCGATAGCGCCCCAGATGGTCGGTGACGGCATATTGGGCGGTCTCCACGAGCGTCACACTCGCCCCGGCCAATGGACTAGGGCTAGGACGGCCGTCGTGCACGATCCCGCCGATCTGCAGGATGACTTCGGGCGTGAGCTCGGCCGGCCCCGGCTCCTGCCGCGCGTTGAGTTGCTTGGTGACCACCTGACGGCTCTCGATCGGTGCGGCACGCTCCATGGCCAGAGTGACGACATAATGGATCGATGGATGCAACGGGTGCCCCATCCCGCTCCAGAAACCTGACAGTCCATCGATGGCCAGATCGATCTGGCCCGCCTTGCAGCGCAGGGGATAGGGTTGGTCGCGCAGTTCTGGCCCGCAATACTCCTCGGGGAGCACCTCATGGGTGGCCAACGCTTGAAGCACCCGCCAGAGCATCGTATGCTCGTCGGCGACGTGGTCAGGAGCCCAAACGGTGATCAAGTAACTCGCATCGAGGCGCAACGGTGCGATGCGCCGTGCGGCATAGCCGTTGGGGCCGCGGTCTACGCTCCACTCGGCCGAGCGCAGTTCGGTGTTCTCGCGGATGTCGTACAGATAGCAGTCGATTACTGGATGGGTCAGCTGGGCAGCCCAGTCTCCGGTAGGCCGACTGAAACTGACCTCGACATCGGGCTCGGCATAGCCCGCCTCGGCTAGGATCAGCTTCCGGATGGCCTCATCGAGCAAGTGAATCATGGCCGCTCATCCGCACCGCCGAAAGGCGGTGCCTGCGAGGTTGTGGAGATACTCTTGAGCGCAGGGTCTAGCCAGGGCTACCGATGCATTCGGCTCGACCCGGGGAGCCTGACAGCAGAGCGATTGCCCGGCGGCAACCTCTGCCCGAGGTGGGGGCCGAACAGACAGGATGCGGCGTGGCTGACTAGGCTGCAACGCTATTCGGCTAGAATGTAGCGCGTCGTTTGGTGCCGCGATGGCGCGGCCATGCGACTTCGAGGGGCAAACGATGTGCTCCCGTTGCTCTCGGAGGTCATGCCCGCCTTCTGACACCGTCAGGCAGCGGTATAGCACAACCCACCATCCTCGAATGACCGCCCATTCGCGGCCCAATTCAGCGACCTTCACCATGATTATAGACCTACGAAATATGGACGTCAATAGCCATTGCTGATACGTATTTCGTACCTGTCCGGCGCACTCCACCCGACACAGCTTGCACTCGCTGCGATGCTGGCTAGACTGAAGGCCGGAGGTGATGCCCATGAGCTTTACTGGCATCTGGCCCGCGCTGGTCTCCCCGCTGGGTGCAGCGGGTGAGCTCGATCTTGGCGCCACTGAACGCCTTGTCTCGCTGCTGTTGCAGGCCGATGTCGGTGGCCTGTATGTCTGTGGCGGCACGGGCGAGGGCATCTTGCTCACGCGCGAGCAGCGGCGACGGTTGGCCGAGGCCGTGGTGCAATCCGTCCGTGGGCGCGTGCCAGTGATGGTGCATGTGGGCGCTTTGACCACCCGAGAGGTTGTAGCACTGGCCGAGGATGCCGCGGCCGTGGGCGCCGATGCGATCAGTGCCGTGCCACCCTTTTACTATGCATACTCGTTTGCGGCGATTCGGGAACACTATCGCGCGGTGGCGGCCGCTACGGCGCTCCCTCTGTATGTTTATTATGTCCCTGGCTCGACCGGCAACGCCCTGACGCCCGAACAGTTGCTCGAGATCTGCGCGCTGGATGGCGTGGCTGGCTTCAAGTACACTTCAACAGACATGCTCTTTCTCTCACAGGTGCTGGCCCAACGCGATCCGGCACGTGTGACGGTGCTCTCAGGTCCAGATGAGCTGTGCATGCTCTGCCAGATGCTGGGTGTAGAGGGTGCCATCGGCACCACGTACAACGTGGCGCCGCGTCTGTTTAGCGATATTCGCGCGGCGACGCTCTCGGGAGACGTTATCACGGCGCGGGAGCTGCATTTCGCTGCCAACCGGGTGATCACTGTCTTGATCCGCTATGGCATCGTGCCGGGCATCAAGGCTGCGTTGCACCTCCTGGGCATTGCGGTGGGACAGGGCGTGCCGCCTATGCCACGGATCGAAGGCGAGCAGTTGGCGGCCTTTGAACGCGACATGAGGGCGGCCGGCCTCTTCGCCTTGCGCGATCGGCCAGCGCTCTATCCGCGCGGCGCCGACGCCATGTTAGGCACGCTGGCCTGAGATGACCAACAACTGGCCCGTGCCCATCGTCTCGATCATTGGCTGGCACAACAGTGGCAAGACCACGGTGGCTGCAGCGCTGGTGCAGATCTGGCGCGCGCGCGGTCTACGTGTAGCAGCGGTCAAGCACTCGCGCGAGGACGTCGAGCTCGACCGGCCAGGCACCGATACCTTCGTATTGGCTGAGGCCGGTGCCGACGTAGTGGTCATCTCTTCACGTGGGCGGTTGGCGTTTCTCGAGCGGCCCGCGCGAGAGGCATCTCTACGCGAGATCATCGCGCGTTTACCAGCGGGCATCGATATCGTCGTGGCTGAGGGCTACAAGGGGGAGGATACGCCCAAGGTCGAAGTGGTGCGATCTGGCAATGGCGAGGGGCGCATCTCGGCACCAGGCGAGCTGCTGGCCATCGTCAGTCAGCAGCCCATTCCTGCGGGCGCTGTGCCCGTGTATGCGTTCGAGCAGTGCGATGCATTGGCGACCTATCTGCTCGCGAAACTATTCCCGCCTGCCTGAGGGTGCGTAGGGTGCATGCGCAGGCCACGGCCGGTGACGTCACGTACCGGTTGGCGTACGGTCGCCCATCTTGCGCGTCAGCAGATACAGCCCGACCAGCACGGCGATGGCCAGCCCAGCCAGCACGGCGAGCTTGAGTGTGCGCGAAGGGCTAAAGAGCGCCACCGCGCCGAGCAACGCCGTCACCCCATAGTAGAGCGCGGCAATGCGGGGAGCGCTCCAGCCCATGTCTTGGAGGCGGAACTGCAGATGGCCGCGGTCGCCCAGAGAGATCGGTTGCCCTCGCTTCCACCGCGAGTACACCTGCCAACCTACGTCGACGATAGGCACCCACAGCACGAGCAGCGCCGTAGCGACCTTGGCGCCAGCGACGATGGCCAGCGCGCCCAGGGCAAAACCGAGGACGTAGGCTCCTCCGCCAAGGAAAATGCGTGCCGGGTAGAAATTGTACCGCAAGAACCCCAGGCACACTCCCAGGAGTGCAAGCGGCAAAAGCGCGACGCTGTATTGCCCCAGGCGAAGCATGTGCACAAAGAGCACCAGCGAGGCGATAGCGGTCACGCCGGTGGCCAGACCATCTACGCCGTCGAGCATATTCACGGTCTCGGTCATGCCGATGAGCCAGGCCAGCGTGATGGGCACCATGAGGTACCAATCGACCTTGATCTGCGCACCGCTAAAGGGGCTGTTGAATACCTCGATGAAAACCTTGCAGAGGATGGCGACAATGGCCGCCAACAACATGCCGGCGAACTGTAGTCTGGGTCTGAGCTTGTAGCGGTCATCGAGCAAGCCCATCACCCAGATGATGCCCATACCGGCCAACACCCCGATCAGCCGGGTGAGCTCCAGCGGGTCTTGACGGGGGAGATCCAACGCCACTGGCAACAGGGCAGCGAGGGCAAACGAAGGAAAGATCGCCAGGCCACCGATGCGAACGACGGCTCCCCGATGGCGTCGCCGCCACCGGGGAGATCTACGATACCAAGCCGCTTGCCCAGCGCGATGCTCGCGGGGGTCAACAACAGAGTGAGTCCCAGCGCAACCACAAACACCACCAGAAACGGCCAGGTGGTCATCGTCAGCGCTCCCTCAGGCAGTGCCAAACTGCCGATCACCAGCGTCACCGAGGCCAGGCACGATATAGCCTTCGGGAGGATCGCTGGGCTGGGTGGGCGGCGGTGTGAGGTGGTCGTCGATGGCCGCCACATAGATATCGACGTCTGGATGGGCCTCTGAGAGGCGGTGAATGCCCTCCGGCGCGGCGATGATGCCTACGAACTTGATGCGTCTTGCGCCCCAGTCTTTGAGGATCTGGCAGGTGGCCACCGCCGAGCCGCCCGTGGCGAGCATGGGGTCGAGCACGAGGCACACCTGCACCGTAGGGCTCACCGGCAGCTTGTTATAGTACTGCACCGGCTGTAAGGTCTGGTGGTCGCGGTAGAGGCCGATATGCCACACTTCGGCGCCAGGCATCATCTCCCAGATGCCATCGACCATGCCCAGGCCAGAACGTAGGATGGGCACAAGCCCGATCTTGTCTTGCAGATGCTTGCCTGTCATGGGGGCGAGCGGGGTGCTAATGTCCACATCGCGCAGGCTCAGGTCGAGCGTGGCGTCATAGCCGAGCAGAACGGCTACTTCGCGGATCAGCTCACGAAACTTTTTTGGCTCGGTGTCGGTGCTACGCAGCAGGGTGAGCTTGTGCTGCACCAGCGGATGCGTTGAGACATGTACGTTTGGCGGTAGCTCCACGGGATATGCTCCTTGTCGCAAAAAAGAGGGTAGCCTAGCAATGTGGCTACCCTCTCGTTCATGCTCATCGGCCTACGAGTTGGCCTCGTCTTTGAGCAACTGCTCCCACTCCTCATCGACGCGGCGCTGGATCTCTTCCAGCAGGCCGGCGTTCGCCGGGCGGAACAGATGGCGGAAGCGGCCTTGGGCCTTGAGCCAATCGGTCACCGGCTGTTTGGTACGCGGCTTGTAGTTGACCGTGACTTTGTGGCCGTTCTCGACCTCGAACAGGGGCCAGTAGCAAGTGTCGGCTGCCAGCTTGGCCATGGCCATCGTTTGGTCGCTCTCATAGCGCCAACCGCGAGGGCACGGAGCCAGGATATTGAGCACCGCAGGGCCATCGGCTGCCACGGCTTTCTTGACCTTGGTCATGAGGTCGCGGTAGTTGTGGGGCGAGCACTGGGCCACATAGGGGATATCATGAGCCGCCATGATGCGCGTAAAGGGCTTGCGCCACTGAGTCTTGCCCTGGATGACCTCGCCGGCAGGAGACGTGGTGGTGTTGGCCCCCAGGGGTGTGGCGCTGGAGCGCTGAATGCCCGTGTTCATGTAGGCCTCGTTGTTGAGGCAGATGTACACGAACTTGTGGCCGCGCTCGAGGGCGCCCGAGATGAACTGGAAGCCGATGTCATAGCTCGCGCCGTCGCCACCAAAAGCGAGGAACTTGATCTCCTTATCGGCGGGGATCTTGCCCACGCGCTTGAGAGCGTTGTACGCCGACTCTACACCGGCGATCGTCGTCGCGGCGTTCTCAAAGGCGCTGTGGATCCAGGGCACGTTCCAAGCGGTGTAGGGATAGACCGTCGTGGATACTTCGAGACAGCCAGTGGCGTTGGCGACGACCACAGGCTCGTCGATAGCGTGCATGATCTGCCGCACAACGGTCGGCTCGGCGCAACCGGCGCATAGTCTGTGACCGGGGGCGAGCCGTTCTTCTGGCTTGATGATCTCACGCAGGTTGATGCGGATGCGTTCTGCCATGTTGATCACTCCTTAGCAATAGGGTGCGTGTTGGTCGGGGTCCAAAGCACCAGACTAACCACGCAGACCCAGGTATCGAACAAGCTCACCGCGAGTGCCCGTGTCGGCGATCTTTTGCAGATCGGCAAAGGCCGACTCGATGTCAGAGGGCATGGTGTCGCGTCCGCCGAGGCCATAGATGTAGTCGACCACCGGCAGCTGCACCCCCAGGTTGAAGAGCGCCGACGTCAAGTCGAGGAACAACGGACCGCAACCGGCCATAGCGCCGAAAGAGATGGCGCGGTCGAGCACGGCAACGGCCTTGCAGTTCTTGACGGCATCGACGATCTGCTGGGCGGGGAAGGGGCGGAAGAGCCGTGGCTTGACCACACCGGCCTTGATGCCTTTGGCGCGTAGCTCACGGACCACAGCGCGAGTGGTACCGGCCGCAGAGCTGAGCACGACGATGGCGATCTCGGCATCGTCCATGCCAAAGCAATCGACGATCGATTGATCGCGGCCCGAGAGCTGCTCAAAGTCTTTGCTCACGGCCTCGATGATCGGCAGACAGTTATTGAGCACCTCATTCTGCTGGCGCTTGTGCTCAAAGTAATAGTCGGTAAAGTCCCAGGCGCCCATGGTCACCGGATGATCGGTGTCGAGCAGGGCATACTTGGGCTCGTAGGTGCCGACGAACTCTTTGACGGCCTCATCGGGCAAAAGGCCAACGCGCTCGACGCCGTGCCCAGTGATAAAGCCATCCTGGCAGCTCATCACGGGTAGTTGGATGTCGGGATGCTCGGCCACCCTGATGGCCTTGATGGTGTTGTCGTAAGCTTCTTGCCCCGTCTCGGCATAAAAGTGGATCCAGCCGGCATCGCGAGCGCCCATGCTATCCGAATGGTCGCAGTGGATGTTCAGCGGGGCCGAGAGCGCCCGGTTCACCACGGTAAGCACGATGGGCAGGCGCATACCGGCAGCGATGTAGAGCATCTCCCACATTAGGGCCAGGCCATTGGCGGCCGTGGCCGTCATGACGCGCGCGCCAGCCGCCGAAGCGCCTACGCAGGCGCTCATCGCCGCGTGTTCGCTCTCGACGGGCACGAATTCCGTGTCGACGATGCCATCGGCGACGTACTGTGAAAAGTTCTGCACCACGGCAGTCTGTGGCGTGATGGGATAGGCCGCCACGACGTGGGGGTTGATCTGGCGCATAGCCTGCGAGACGGCATTCGCACCATCCAGCGGCATGTACTTGCTTTTGACCATTTCTATATCCCTCCTCGCTCGTCCGGCTTATTCTGCGTCGGTCTCTGGGATCATCTGAATCACTTTGCCCAGCTGCCCTGTGACGCTATGGGGCTGTTTGATGTTCACCGGGCATTCCTCTGCACAGATGCCACAGCCCTTGCAGTGGTCATAGTCAAAAGCCGCGACCTTGCCGTCCTGGACGGTGATGGCGGCATCTGGGCACATGATCCAGCAGAGGAGGCATTGGGTGCACTGTTCCATGTCGCGGACGGGGCGCATCGAACGCCAGGTGCCCGTCACATAAGTCTCCGAGTTGCCACTCTCGATAACGACGCCACCGGGCCGGGCGTCGCGCCAGGGGAGATCCAAGCGTGGGGCCTGCTTTTGGGCCATGATGATTCCTCCATGATCGGAATGAACGCAACCGCTGAACCTGGCTGGCCACGACCCGAGTCGCTGGCACCATACCAGGTGCTTGCTAGATTAGCCTTGAACAGCCTCGTCATGGGCACGCTGAAGCGTGCGCACGTTGGCTTCGACGACTTCGGGGCGCAGCTTGCCACTCAGGCGCTCACGCGTGAGTTCGATGACGGTATCGAGATTGACGATGCCCGTTGCGCGGCAAACAACACCGATCATCATCGTGCTGGGGATGTCGCGTTTGAACTCTTCCATCGCGATTCTGGTCGCATCGACGCACCAGACCTGGCCTGTCTTGAAGCCAAGTCGCTCACGGATCTCAGCGGGGGTCTGCGGCGTGTTGATCAGTAGGTAGCCATCGGGCTTGAGGCCTTCGGTGAGGTCGACGATACCGATGAGGTTGGGGTTGACGACAATGACCATGTCGGGTTCGACGACAGGCGAGTGGACTTCGATCGGCTCGGAACTGATACGGTTGTACGACTTGATCGGGGCGCCCATGCGCTCGGAGCCGTACTCGGGGAATGCCTGGAAGTACTTGCCCTGCTCGAGCGAAGCCTCTGCCAGCAGCTCGCCGGCGGTCACCACGCCCTGACCAGCGCGGCCGTGCCAGCGGATCTCCATCATCTGGCCCATGGATGATACCTCCTCGTATGCCTTCGTCTTTGTATGTGGAAACACGAACGTGTGGCCGATTACGCGGCGGCCCCACAAGCTTACCTCACCGGCGCGCAAAAGAACAGCGCTCGTGCCCAACGCCCGGTCAAACCGGCATATGATAGGACGAACGCTGACGGCTTGTCAAAAGGCCGCCGCCATGGCGGCGGCCTTTGACCGACGAGGTTACTCGTCAGAGTCCTCTTCGCCCTCGTCGTCGTATAGCTCTTCATCGCGCGCGCGGCGCGCATTTGCACTGGCGTAGCGGCGCAACCCGCGCTCGCGCTCGCTGGCGCAGCGCACACACAGCGTCGTCTCAGGCATGATCTGTAGACGCTCGAAGGGGATCGGCTCCCCGCACTTTTCGCAGATGCCATACGAACCAGCCGCGGCCAACTCTAGGGCGCGATCCAGCGAGTGAATCTTGTTTTCGAGGTTAGCGATGATCGAGATGATCTTGCCACGTTCGTAGATATCTGCCGCGGCGTCGGCCGAGTCATCGTCGGTGGCCGAGGCGGGTTCGATCTCCTCTTTGAGCTGTGCTTCGAGACGCGCAATCTCACGGATGGCGTTCTCTTTCTCCTGGCGGAGACGTTCAGCATGCGGATGTTCAACAGTCATGGTAATGCCCTCACTCAGAACTTGACCAGCGAATACACGGGATATCCTGCCAGACGCTCGATGCCCTTGAGGGCGAGTAGTTCGACAACGAATGCGGCCCCGACCACCTGCCCGCCGAGGGTCTCGGCAAGCTCAATTGCTGCCTTGGCCGAACCGCCTGTGGCCAGAAGGTCGTCGACAACGAGGACGCGCTCGCCCGGTCTGATCGCATCGGTATGCATTTCGAGGCGGTTGGAGCCGTATTCGAGTGTGTACTCCACAGCGATGGTCTGACTGGGCAGTTTGCCTGGTTTGCGGACGGGCACAAAGCCCGCGTGTAGCTCGATCGCGAGAGGGGCGCCAAAGATGAACCCCCGAGACTCGATGGCGAGGACCTGATCAACTCGCTGGTCACGATAGTGATCGACGAGTTGGATGACTGCCTGGTGATAGGCGGCAGGGTCGCGCAGGAGAGGGGTGATGTCTTTGAACAGGACGCCCTCGACGGGAAAGTCGGGCACGTCCCTGATGATCGCGGCAAGATCCATCCTTGGAACCCTCCACAAAACCAAAAAGCTGCCGAGCAGCTCCTGATGGTGGGCATCTCTACCCTTCTGTTTGCTTGTGATTCTATCATCGAGCAGGGAAACTGTCAATACGCGTTGCGGAACGGTTAGTCACTGTGCTACAGTAGTGATGCTTGGTGAGGAGGGACCCATGCGTGTGCTCGTCGTATCGGACATCCATGCCAATCTCAACGCGTTCGACGCGGTGTTGGCCGACGCGGCGGGGCAGTATGAGCAGGTCTGGTCGCTAGGCGATGTCGTGGGCTATGGGCCACGCCCCAACGAGTGCATCGCGCGGTTGGCGGAGCGAGACCATGTCGCTATCCCCGGCAATCACGACTATGGCGTGCTGGGGCGTATCTCGCTCGATGACTTTAATCTTGATGCTCGCAGCGCCGATCTGTGGACGCGTGAGCAGCTGACCGAGACCAGCCGACGGTACCTCGAGGCACTGCCCGAGACGGTCGCGCTCGATGGCTTTACGCTGGCACATGGCAGCCCTCGCGCGCCCATCTGGGAGTATCTGCTCTATGCTCGCGACGTACACGAGAGCATGGCCCATTTCGACACGCCGGTGTGCCTGGTGGGGCATACTCACGTCCCAGTGATCTTTGCAGCGGTGGAGGGTGGGGTGGCCGTGGTCCCACCGCAGCCCCAGGCGGTGGTCGTGCTCGACGATGGGCGCTACATCATCAACCCGGGCAGTGTTGGCCAACCGCGTGACGGTGATCCCGAGGCGGCCTACATGCTGGTCGACACCGTGGCGCGCACTTTTTCACACCGTCGAGTGCCCTATGACGTGGCAGGCACCCAGACGGAGATGCGCGCGGCAGGCCTTCCCCCCAGATTGGCGACTAGGCTCGCTTTTGGCTGGTGAAGGAACTCGCCTATCGGCGGCGACGTCCAATAGGCGTGACGCAACAAAGGAGGAAGAGACGATGAGGAAGCCGTTGTTGGTCTTGTACACGGTACTGACCGTGATCGCACTGCTCATTGGCTGCGCGCCCAAACGGGCCGAAAACGTCGCGAGCTCCGAGATGACGGCTCAAAAGGCGGCTCAGCCGGCGCCTGCGGACCGCGGCGTGTTCGGAGGCGTCGAGGCGCCAGCAGCGGCGCCCGAAGCGGACTATGCGTCTGGCGAGGCTGCCACCGAGTCGCTCACTGAGCGGATGATCATCCGCACGGTAGACATGAGCATCGTGGTCGCCGATACCGATGAAGCGTTGTCTTCGATTCGCCAGATGGTGGCCGAGTTCGATGGCTATGTCGCCGACTCGAATCGTTGGCTGGTCGGTGAGCAGCCTCGGGCACAGGTTACCCTGCGCATCCCCGCCGACAAGCTCGACCTAGCGCTCGACTCGTTGCGTAGTAGCGCCATCCGCGTCCAGCGCGAGAACGTGACGGGGCAAGATGTGACCGAGGAGTACTATGACCTCGACGCCCGGCTCCGCAATCTCGAGGCGACCGAGAAAGAGCTGCTCGCCCTGCTGACCGAGGTGCGTGAGAACCGCGGCAAGGCCGAAGACATCCTCGCTGTCTACCGCGAGATCACCGAGATTCGAGGCCAGATCGAGTCGCTCAAGGGGCGGCAGACCTATTTATCGCAGATGTCCGCCCTGGCCACTATCACCGTCGAGATCGTGCCCAAGGATCAGCCGGTGACCGTGATCGAGAAGGACAAGTGGAACCCGTTGGTGACGGCCAGCAGTGCCCTGCGGTCGTTTGTGCAGGTGTTCCAGACGCTGGTCGACGCGCTGATCTATGTGCTGATCCTCTCGCCGATCGTGCTCATTCCGGCCTTGGTGCTGTGGCTGATCATTCGGGCGATCCGCCGAGGCCAGGCCAAGCGCGCCAAGAGAACGCCTTCTCAAGGTGCTGAGGTTACTGGCGGGGCAGACAAGACCAAGCAGGTGTGAGATGTCGTTAGGCAAGGGGCGGCTATGGCCGCCCCTTGTTCGTGTCAGCGCCAAAGCACTGCGCGGACAGGCGCGCCATCGGCACCGACGAGCTTGAGCGGCAGGCAAGCACATTGCCAGTTACCGGCAGGAGCCTCGTCCAGGGCGAGATTCTCTACGATCGCCACGCCTGCACCGAGCAGGATGTGATGCACTGGGAAGGTGGTCGATTCGGCGGCATCCACCGAGGGCACGTCCAGGCCGACGAGGCGGACTCCGTGGTCGACCAGCCAACGTGCCGCGCTAACGGCGAGGGGGCGATAGGTCAAGAACGTCTCTGGAGTCATCGGTGCAGGGCGCAGCCGCAGCAACAGCCGGCAGGGTGGCTGCTCACCCAAGCAGGCAGTCAATGCGGCTTCGTCGAGTGGTGTGGTCTCGGTGGGGGCGACACCCGTCGAGAGGTCGAGCAGCACGGCGGGCCCGACGAGTGCATCGAGCGTTTGTTGGTCGATGCTCGCTGCCGACGGGCCGAGCATGTGCCGTGGTGCATCCATGTGGGTGCCGGCGTGGGCGCACAGGGCGAACTCGGTCACTTGGATGCCGGTGTTTGTGCGGCGGACCCTGGTCTTGAGGGGCGGGTCGCCTGGCCAGACGGTCAGCTGTTCGGTCAACCCCAGCGAGATGTCAACAACGCTCATGTTCGGCTTGCTCCTTGTGTGTTCGGTCTAGTGCCGCCAGCAGCACCGCGAACTCGCTCAGGATCATCGCCGTCGCACCCCAAACACGGTGTGCCGCGTAACGATAGTAGGGCACGCGGGTATCGCCCTGAGGGAGAGGCCACGTTTCCTCAGCAGAGGCCGCAGGATCGAGCAGAACAGCCAAGGGCAGCTCGATCACCTCGGCTACTTCGGCCGGCGAGCGCTGCCAACTGGTAGGGGGTTGAGCAACCCAGCCGACACAGGGCTGGACGAGATAGTTGCTGGCCGTGACATAGAGCGGTGTCAGCGGGCCGAGCGCCTTGACGGCGGCCGGATCGAGGCCGATCTCTTCCTGGGCCTCGCGAACCGCCGCGGCCCACGGCGTTGTGTCGGTCGGCTCGACCCCACCGCCGGGCAGCGAGATCTGCTCTGGATGGTGCCGCGTCTCAGCGCTGCGTAGAGTCAGCAAGATACGCAGCCCATCGGTGCGCGGCATGACGGCTAGCAGCACAGCAGCAGGCCTGGCGGGGCCGAGCGATTGGCGCGCCGTGCGCGGGAGAGGTAACATGCGGCACTGGGCTGGCCATCCCGGCAGAGGGCCCTGCATAGCCAGACGCAGGGCAGCAAGACCGCACAGAGGCGATACGTTCATCATCAGGCGATCATAGGCTGTGGCGGCGCGTCTTGCAACTAGGCGGGGCAGATCATCCCTGGGAGCGTTGCCGCACCTGGCGCGCGCCCGGCGTAATCGGATCGATGTGCGAGGAGAGCAGACATGAACCTGCGCAATTGGATCTCAGTATCGGTGTTGTTGTGTCTGGCTCTTGGTGGTTGTGGCGAGGCAAGTACCTCAAAAGAGGAGTCAGCTGCGCCTACCCTAGAGCTCACCGTGCAGCCCGTGGTCTCGGTTTCGGGCAAAGTGGTACCGGCTCAGCGAGCAGAGCTGGCCTTTGGCCTGAGCGGGATCGTCGATCGGGTGGCGGTAGCCGAGGGCGACATGGTGCAGGCGGGGCAAGAGCTGGCTCGGCTGCAAGCTCCCGAGCTGGCGGCGGCCGTGGCGCAGGCCGAGGCAGCGCTCCAGTCGGCGCAGGCAGAGCTCGCGCTGCTCGAGGCTGGCGCCAGTGCGCAGGATCTGGCGGTAGCTGAGGCCGCCGTGACGATTGCCCAGCAGAATGTCGCGGCAGCGCAGGCCGCGGCCGCAGTGGCTAAGGCGAGTGTCCGTGCGGCCGAGGCGGCGCTGGCGGGCAGCCAGGCGAGCTTGGCCTTGCTCAAGGCGGGTGCGACTCCAGAAGAGATCGCGGTGGCCCAGCAACAGGTAGAGCAGGCCAAGTCGCAACTCTATGCTTTGCAGGCACAGCGCGACATTGCCGGCGCTGGCAAGGATCAGTCGAGCGTGGCCGCGAGCAACTATGCAGCTGCCGAGGGCGCCGTGTTTGCCGCTGAGGATGCAGTCGAGATCGCCCAGCTCCAGGCGACGATGGTGGCCAAAGGGCCGCGTGCCGAGCAGGTGGCTGTATACGAGGCCCAGGTGGCCCAAGCGGATGCTGCATTGGCTAGTGCCAAGGCGCAGTTGACAGCCGCCGAGCAGCAGGTGTCTGTCGCCGAGGCGCAGGCGCGGCAAGCCATGGCTGAGCGCGATCGGGTCGCTGCGCCAGCGCGCGCTGAGCAAGTGGCTGTGGCGCAGGCGGGCGTGGCCCAGGCCGAGGCGGCTTTGGCCGCGGCACAGGCGAATCAAAGCCGAGCTGTGATCACCGCCCCCTTTGCGGGCACCGTGACGTGGATCAATTTGCGGCCGGGTGAGCAGGTTGTACCTGCGGTGGCGGTCATTTCCGTAGGTAACCTCGACACGCTCTGGATCGAGACCACCGACCTCGATGAGATCGATGTCGATCGCGTAGCGCCGGGCAAGGTGGCGACCATAGAGTTGGATGCCCTGCCGGGCGTCGAGCTGACGGGCAAGGTCGAGCGGGTGGCCCTCAAGGCCAGCAGTGCCAGTGGGGGCACGACTTTTACGGCGTACATCTCGCTAGATGAAGCAGATCCTCGGCTGCGCTGGGGGATGACAGCTTTCATCGACATCGAGGCGGAGTAGGGCGATGGCAGAGCCCGGGTCCATCCTGATGGCGCGGCGGTTGTGCAAGATCTATGGCACCACCATCCAGGTGAGGGCACTCGACGAGGTCGATCTCGACGTGCGCCAGGGGGAGATGATCGCCGTCATGGGGCCGTCGGGCAGCGGCAAATCGACGCTGCTGAACATGCTAGGCGCACTCGACCGGCCGACGTCGGGGCAGGTGTTCATCGAGGGCACCGATCTAGGCCAGGTGCGCGACGTGGATGGCTTTCGTGCGCTGACGCTGGGTTTTGTGTTTCAAATGCACAACCTGATCCCCACGCTCACGGCGGTCGAGAACGTCGAAGTGCCGATGAGGGGGCAGGTGCCCAAGGGACGCCAGCAACGCGAACGGGCGATGGAGATGCTCGCGCTGGTGGGTCTGGTCGATCGTGCGCGGCATCTGCCGAGTCAGCTCTCTGGTGGGCAGAGACAACGGGTGGCCATCGCGCGAGCGTTGGTCAACGAGCCGCGCATTATCCTCGCCGACGAACCTACCGGCAATCTCGATAGCGTCTCGGGGCGCGAGATCATCGATCTCTTGGTGCGGCTGAACCGCGAGCGCGGGACAACGATCTTGATCGTCACGCATGACCGCACGGTCGCCCGGTCTACACAGCGCATCCTCCAGATGCACGATGGCAAGATCGTTCATGAGCACATCGTGGGCGACGCTCTGAGCGAAGACCTGTTGGCCCTTGCGCAGTCCGAGTTCGGGCAACGGTTGCGTGCTGGCGACGTCGAGGCACTGGCGCGGTTTGGGCTGGCACGCGATGGCGAATTGACCTCCACGGCCATCGAACTCGCCGAGCTCCTGCGCACCGTTGGTGCGCCGTAGCGAGAGAACGCTCATGCTGTTGCGCAACATCCTTCGTCGACCAACTCGGTCCTTGCTGACCCTCATCGGCGTGGCCATCGGTATTGCCTCGATTGTGGCCTTGGTGTCGGTTTCCAAAGGCGTCGCGGCCAACTATGTGGAGGCCACCAACCACACTGGCGCTGACCTCACGTTGCAGGCCGTCCAGTCTGAAGGCACCAGCATCACGCTGGGCAGTCCTTTCGATGAGGCAGTGGCCGACCAAGTAGCGCAGCTGCCCGAGGTCAAGTCGGTCTCGCCGATGCTCTATACGCTAGTGCAGGTACCTGGGGCGGATATCTTTGTCGTCTACGGCTATGAGCCGGACAGCCCGGGCATCGAGCACTTTAAGGTGTATGAGGGTGTCACGCTGAGCGAGGTCACCGACCGAAGAGGTGGGCGCCCCATCCTATTGGGCAAGGTCGCTGCAGACAAGCTGCACAAAGGGGTGGGCGATAGCCTGCTCATTCAGGGGTCGAGCTATCGTATCGTCGGCTTGTACGAGACTGGCGTGGCGCTGGAGGATTCGGGCGCAGTGATGTCGCTCGACGATGCTCAGATGCTGGCGAAGCTGCCTCGCCAGGTGATGTTCGTGGGCATCCAGCTGGTGCACCCCGAACGCGCCGCACAGGCCAAAGCACGCATCGAGCGGCTGCTGCCCCCGGACGTTGAGATTGCCGGCACTCAGATCGGCCAGATGATGCTCGATCTGATTCAGATGCTCGACGTCTTTGCCTGGAGTGTGGCATTGGTGGCGGCGCTGGTGGGTGGCATCGGCATGATGAACACCATGCTGATGAGTGTCTTTGAGCGCACCCGCGAGATCGGTGTGCTCCGCGCAGTGGGCTGGAGTCGATGGCGGGTGATGCGGATGATCCTCGGCGAGTCGCTGCTACTCAGCCTCACGGGCGGCGCGCTGGGCGTGGTGCTCGGTGTCGCGCTGGCCCGGCTCATCGCCTCGATCCCGGCGCTAGCTGGCCTTACCAAGGCCGAGATCACGCCGGCGCTGTTGTCGCAAGCCTTTGGCGCCACGCTGTTGCTCGGTGCTGTTGGCGGCATCTACCCTGCCTGGTATGCGTCGAATCTCTCGCCAGTGCTCGCCTTGAGCTATGAGGGAGCCTCTGCCGAGAGCAAACCACTCCGCCTGCCCTTTGGCGGCATGGCGCTGCGGAACCTGGTGCGGCAACGGACACGCACCCTGCTCACCCTCGTGGGAGTGGGCGTAGCCATGCTCTCTCTCGTCAGTATGGGGGGCCTGACGCAAGGGGCGGTCGGCAGTTTCAATGCGATTGTGTCGGATTATGAGCTCACCGCCGTGGAGGCGGGGCGAGCCGATACGCTGCTGAGCAGCATCGATGAGGCCGTTCTCGAGCGCATTGAAAAGATGCCCGAGGTGCAGTATGTGAGTGGGGTCATCTTGGGTGCGGTCGCCCTACCTGGCCAGCCGTTTTTCGTGATCACAGGCCGGTCGCGTACAGACCCGCGTTTGCTCAAGGCGACCATTCGCGAAGGGCGCATGCTCGATGGTCCGCGCCAGGTCTTGCTCGGATGGAAGGCGGCTGCCGATCTGAAGAAGGGCGTCGGCGACCGCGTGTCCATGTTGGGCACGACGTTTACCGTTGTGGGGATCGTGGAGACGGGCAGCACCTTTGAAGATGCCGGCGCGATCATCGATCTCCGAGAGGCGCAGCGGCTGATGAACAAGCCGCGACAGGTGATGATGGCGCAGATCAAGTTGCGGGACCCTCAACAGGCCGATGCCGTGCTGGCCGCCCTGACCGAGATGTATCCCGACCTTCTCTTTTCCAAGAGTGCCGAGTTCACCGAGAACCTGCCCGACATGGAGATGGGCAATCAGGCGTTTGCGGCCATCTATGCGCTGACTGTGCTGGTAGGCTCGGTCGCACTCATGAACACTATGATCATGAGCGTGTACGAACGCACGCGCGAGATCGGCGTGCTGCGTGCACTGGGCTGGAAGCGGCGCTACGTGCTCGCTCAGATGTTGGGTGAGTCGGTGATCCTTACAGTCCTCAGTGGCC
>JBDKSN010000130.1:0-11915 GCA_039680625.1 Anaerolineales bacterium
ACGCAGCGGCAGCAAGAGCGCTCTTACCCCGATAGCCTCTTGAGCGACCCAGCCATCGACCCGGCCGAGATGGCTGCGCTCTTGGGCTTTGAGGGCGATCATGGCGAGCTGTTACAGATCACCGCGATGGTGATCGGCTACTATGACCGGGCGATGGGTTTTGTGAACCCGCGGGTTCCGCCGCGCACGGGGGCGCCCATTCGCATCGCTCCCGACGCCATGCTCGCCGAGGTGCTCTGCAAACTGGCTCCCGGGGCTACTGGCGCGGTGCACATCGGCTCGTTGCTCAACCGGCCGCAGGGTGCGGTGCCAACAGTGCTCGATGCGCGTGGCTTGACGAGCACTCATCTGGCCATCATCGCCTCGACGGGCGCGGGCAAGAGCTACTTGGCGGGCGTGATCTTGGAAGAGCTGATGCGCCCTCATAACCGTGCGGCAGTGTTGGTGATCGACCCCCATGCCGAGTACGACACCCTGGCAGCTATGCAAGGGCATCCGGCGTTCAAGGCCGATGGCTATGCCGCCAGGGTGAGCATCAAGCGGCCCGATACGATCAAGGTGCGCTTTAGCTCGCTCACCCTCGCTGACCTACGTTACTTGCTCCCGAATCTCTCGGAGCGGATGCACGCTCTGCTGGGACGCGCTTACCACCAGGTGCAGCGCAAGTATGACGAGCGCTGGACCGACGATGAGCTCATGGTCGAGATCCGCAAGGGCTTGAAGGACAAGCCGGTCACCAACCCGGACGAGGTGGACAGCGGGGAAGATTCGACCGTCGACGCCCTGAACTGGCGCATCCGGAACCTCCGGCAGCAAGCGCGCATTTTCGATGACTATGAGAACATGGCCCTCAGTGATCTGCTCGAGCCGGGCAAGTGCACTGTGCTGCAGCTCAACGAGGTGCCCGAGCGTGAACAGCAGATCGTAGTAGCAACATTATTGCGGCGCATCAATCAGGCCCGGATGGACACGGTGCGCGGTCGCGCGGCGCAGGGCGACGAGCGCTATCTACCCTATCCCGTATTCATCCTGATCGAAGAGGCACACAACTTTGCGCCTGCAGGCGATGAGATCGTCACCACACAGATCCTCAAGCAGATCCTCTCTGAGGGGCGCAAGTTCGGCGTTGCGGTGGGGCTGATCAGCCAACGACCGGGCAAGCTCGATAGCGACGTGCTCTCGCAATGCATGACGCAGTGCATCATGCGCATCGTCAACCCGGTCGATCAGGCGCGGGTGGCTGAGAGCGTCGAATCGGTGGGGCGAGACCTGCTGCTAGAGCTGCCGGCACTGAGCCGAGGGCAGGTGATCGTGGCAGGGGTCTCGGTCAACACGCCAATGCTGGTGCGCGAGCGCGAGCGTCTGACGCCGCATGGCGCTCAAGACCCGAATGCACCCGAGGAGTGGCAACAATACTTTGCCGCGCAGGCTCAAGCCCAACGCGAGCGCGACGAGGCGATTTGGCGAGACAGTCCGCCGCAGGAGGGAGACGACATTCTGTTTCGACCAGGCTCTAGCCGTCAGCGGTAGATTGGCCTGATCCATCCGACGGTGCCGGCTCGTCCTCCCAGGCCTGGCGCCGTTCTTGATGGCGCTGCTGTAGATGCTGCACGCCGTTTGCCACGACACGCTCCAAACGAGCGAGGTGCCGCCCAAGGTCAGAGAGCTCGCCGAGGGCATAGGCCTCGGCCTCGTCACAGACTGTAGCCGCCTGTTCTTCTGCTTGGGCGATGATCTGCGCTGCCCTTTTCTCGGCGACCGCGCGGATCGCGTGTTCTTCGACGAGCTGTTCAGCGCGGGCCTGGGCTTCAGCCAGGATCTCGGCGGCTTGGGTCTCTGCCAGGCTCAAGACACGGTCGCGCTCTTGCTCTAGCTCGGCGGCGCGTTGGATCTCGGCCGGAATCGCGATGCGTATCTGGTCGAGCAAGTTGAGCAGCGCCTCGCGGTCTACCAGGACTCGATTGGTGAGCGGGATGTGTTTTCCCCGCTCGACGAGCTCATCCAGACGATCGACCAGTTCTCGAATGTCGATCTTGTCACCCCCTGGCGAGTGCTTGCTGGCTAGGCCGGTTGTTGTAGCCTGACACGCAAAGCCGCCTCGACGGGAGCGGGCACAAATTGACTGACGCTCCCACCGGCAGTAGCGATCTCTTTGACGATCGTCGAACTCAAGAAGGCATATTGCAGGCTCGTCATCAAACAGATCATGTCGATCTCTGGCGCCAACTCGCGCGTGGTCAGCGACATCTGATATTCACGCTCAAAATCCGAGACCACTCGCAAGCCACGGACGATGACATTCACGCCCCGCCGGCGGCAATAGTCGGCAGTGAGCCCCGAATAGCTCTCGACCTCGATATTGGGCACATCAGCCAGCACAGTGGACACGAGGGCCACTCTCTCCTGCGTGCTAAAGAGTAGAGTCTTTTGGGGCAGATCATAGACGGCCACGATGACCCTGTCAAAGATATCCGCTGCGCGGCGGGCGATGTCGATGTGCCCGTTATGAACCGGATCGAACGTGCCGGGATAGACGGCTGTCTTCACGCAAGAGCCTCCTCAGGACAGGTTCGCTGAACTCCAGAAACGCACGACCGACTCGGCCAGTAGAGCATGCTCTGCTCGCTCCAGAAATGGGTCTTGGGCGAACAGACGTTGCGCGGCAGAACGAGCCGCCTCCAGCGTTGCAGCATCGCCCAGGTTGGCGACACGCAGCTGGGGCATACCGCTCTGTCGCACCCCGAAAAAGTCACCCGGTCCGCGCAGCTCGAGATCTTTCTCGGCCAACGCAAAGCCATCATTCGTAGCCTCAAGGGCCGCCAACCGCTGCATGGCGGTTTCGCTCGCCTCTTGAGCCATCAAGATGCAGTAGGAGCGATAGGGGCCGCGGCCCACGCGCCCACGGAACTGGTGGAGCTGCGCCAGGCCAAAGCGATCAGCGCCCTCGATCAGGATAAAGGTCGCATTGGGCACGTCGATGCCCACCTCGACCACAGAGGTGGACACGAGGATGTCGATCTCGCCGGCTGCAAAGGCTGCCATGGCCCGCTCTTTTTCCTCGGGAGAGAGCTGCCCGTGGAGCAGGCCGATCCGCAGGTGGGGAAAGATCTCCTCTTGCAGCCGTTTGGCCTCGGCAACGGCCGCGGGGGCATCCGATCCGTCTGATTCCTGCACCAGGGGGCAGATGATCAATCCCTGGCGCCCGGCGGCCACCTGGCTACGCATGAAGGAGTAGATGTTCTCGCGAGACAACTCGCTGCGCACCGCCGTCACGATCTCTTGGCGGCCTGGTGGCAACTCATCGAGCACGGAGAGGTCGAGGTCACCGTACAGGGTGAGGGCGAGCGTGCGCGGGATGGGCGTGGCACTCATCACCAACAGATGGGGGCTGACCGCACTGCGGGTCAATAGCGCACCGCGCTGCTCAACGCCAAAGCGGTGCTGCTCATCGACGATGACCAAGCCCAATTGGCGAAAGCTGACCGATTCTTGGAGCAGGGCGTGCGTGCCGATGACCACTTGCACGCGGCCAGCAGCGATGTCGTCGCGCACACGCTGTTTTTCTGCCTCGGGCATGCTCCCTACCAGCAGTTGTACATTGATCTCGGGGTAAGGGGCGAGCAGCCGCGTGATCGTGTGCAGGTGCTGTTCGGCCAAGATCGATGTGGGCGCCAACAACGCTGCCTGCAGGCCGTTGTAGGCGGCGACGAGTAGAGCGGCGACAGCGACGACGGTCTTGCCCGAGCCCACGTCGCCCTGTAGCAGCCGAGCCATGGGTGTCGGGCGCGCCAGGTCGGCAGTGATCGCCGCGATGGCACGCTGCTGGGCGTTAGTGAGGGTATAGGGCAGGCTCTGAGCGAAATCTGCGAGGCGCTGTTGCGGGATCTCGAGAGCGCGACCGGTAAGCGCGTTGACTCGGGCACGCCTGCCCAGTACGCCAAGCTGCAGCAGTAGGAACTCGTCAAAGGCCAGGCGTTGACGAGCGCGCTGGAGCATGTCTTGGCTGTCAGGGAAATGCGCCTCCTCGATTGCCTGGCCCAGCGAGATGAGCCCGGCGGAATGGAGTATCTCGGCAGGCACGGGGTCTACCACGCGCGGCGCGAGCTCGTCGAGGGTGCGTTTGATCATGCGCCGCAACCAGCGCTGGCTTACGCCTTCGGTGAGGCGGTATACCGGCACCAAACGTCCGGTATTGAGCAGCTCTTGGCGGGCCAGCTCCCACTCGGGCGACCGAAAGAGCAACCGCCCCAAATATTGATCGACCCGGCCACTGATCACCAAGGCCGCACCCTGGCGGATTTGCTGGCCCAGATAGGGCTGATTGAACCAGGTCGCCTCGATCTGGCCGGTGCCGTCGCGCAGAACCACGCTAAAAACGGGCACCTTGTTGCGCGTGTACGTCGTTTTGGTGCGGACCACGAGCCCACCGATGGTCGCCATTTGCCCAAGCTGCAGCTGGTCGATGTGGCTCATCTGGGCATAGTCGTCATAGCGGCGCGGAAAGTGGTAGATGAGGTCGCGCACGGTGGTGATGCCCAGTGGCGCCAGGCGCCGCTCGCCCGAAGCGCCGATACCCTTGAGCACGGTCACTGGCGCATTCAGGTCGACGAGCGCGGCTGAAGAGCGCGGCCGTCGCGGCTTGGTGGGGGCCTTGGGCGCGGCTGCAGGTTTGGCCTCGGTGGGTGTAGGCTCAGCCTGGACATCGGCTGCCGGTGACGGGCGATCGGCCTTCGGGGCTGGCTGGGGCTGCGGAGGCGCTATCGAGGCTGCGCCCACCTCACTCGATTGCTCGGCGATAGGCCGCACCCGCGACAGTTGTACGACGAGCTCCTCGATGCGCGCGCGGCGCTGATCAATCGGCAGGTCTGCATAGCCATCGAGCTGGCCGAGGATCTCGTCGATCGTGATCTCGCCGGTCATCTGGTCTGCCTGCTCGCGCGCCTCTTTCTGCCAGAACTGCAGAAAGCGCTCTAGGCCGCCGATGACGGCACGGTCGCGGCAACCCTGCTCGCGTTCGAGCACGAGGATACGCCGCAGTTTGTCGATCGCAGTGGACATGACGAATGTGCCCTGCCTCTCTTAGGCTTCAAGCGCGGCTACAGCAAAGGCTCGCAGGCCGATGAGGGCGGCGAATACCGGGCCAAAGATGTGCTCTGTATACGTCTGCTTGGGGAGGGCTTCACCCAGAGCGGTGCGCAGCTCATTCATGAGGGGGGCGTGGCCGTTGTGGATCAAATAGAGCTGGCTCAGCTTGGAGAACTCGGCCACGAACTCGACGATGCGCTCGGCCGGTGCGCCGCGTTTGCGCGAGCGGGGCAGGGGCACGATTTGGCCATCTTCCACGAGCAGCAATGGTCGATAGCTGGCCGTGCCACGCACCTCTTCATCGCGGTCATCGACCAAACCGCGCTGGGCCATGGTCGCGAGTGAGTCGGTGTAGATGGCCAGGTAGGAGCGCGGAATCAGGCCGCTGACCTCGCGGATAATGTCGGTGGTGGTTTCGCCTTGGCGAGCGAGCCGTGCAGTCTCTTCGACGAGCATGCCCATCGCCCGCCCGATAAACGTCGAATCGAGCACATGGATGGTGCTACGCCCGAGGAACGCCTGTCGCGCCTGGTTCGCCAGAGTCAGGCAGCGAGCGAGCTTGGTGCCGGGCGTGACGACGATGATCTGGTCGGTTTCGCGAGTCAGCCGCTCGAACGCCTGGACATAATCCTGTGCGCTAGGCGGCACAACACTGGGCGTCAGTTTCTTATCGAGCAAACTCTGATACCACTCGGGTGTGCGGAGGCCAGGCGTGTCGACCAGGATCTCGGCCCCAACGCGCACTCGCCAGGGCAGCACCGTGATGCCCAACGGCTCGATGACATCGGCAGCGAGTTCGCACGAGCTATCGGTGATGATGCGTGCGCTAGCCATCCACCCTCCTGCTGGGAATGCTATTCTGCCGAGATGATATAGTGATAGTGAGGCTGACCGCCCGGGATGATCTCGATGCTCAAGGTGGGATAGGCCTCGCTCAGAACCTTGGCCAGCGCTTCAGCCTCAGCCCGGGTCACGTCCTCCCCATAGTACAGCGTCAGGATCTCGATGTTCTCGATGCCGATGCGTTCGAGGATGCTCGTGATCACCGCCTGGCTCGAATCATCAGCCGCGACAAGGTCGCCGTTCAACAGGCCGATGAACTGCCCCTCTTGCACTGAAAGGCCATTGACCTGGACCGTGCGCACGGCACGGGTGATCTCGATGGTCTGCACGTCGGTACAGTGTTCGGCCATCGCGGCGCTATTCTCCTCGAGACCGCTCTGATAGTTCAGGGCCATGAGCGCGGCGATGCCTTGCGGAACGCTCCGCGTGCCGACGACCTCGACGCGCTTGGTGGAATAGGCCTTGGCCTGTTGAGCCGCAAGGATGATGTTCTTGTTGTTCGGCAACAAGATCACTTGGTCGCGGGGCACACGCTCGATGGCCGAGAGCAGATCTTGAGTGCTCGGATTCATCGTCTGCCCGCCGGGCACCACGTAGGAAGCGCCGAGGCTCTCGAACACCCTCTTGAGGCCGTCACCTGGGGCCACGGCCACGATGCTGATGCTGCTGGCTTGCTCATCTGGGGCGGCGGCCGCGGCGAAGGCAGCCGGCGCCTGGTGTGAGGCGACGAACTCTTCATACTGTGCCCGCATGTTCTCGATGATCACCGAAGTGACACGGCCCAACGAGATGCCATACTCTAGCGCTTCGCCGGGATGGTCACAGTGCACATGGACTTTGACCGTCTCAGGATTGCCTACCACGAGCACCGAGTCGCCCATGGTGGCGATGCGCTCGCGGATCGTCTCCACGTCGAGGTCCGTTCCTTGCACGATGAATTGCGTGTCGTAGTTGTAGTCGCTGTCGAGCAGCTCGGCGTTGGCGTGTTCAACGATGCTCTGGCGGTGTTCCATCTGCATACGCTCCCCGCGTGCATACTTGAGGGTGCCCTCGATCAAGAACACCAGGCCTTGCCCCCCTGCGTCGACGACGCCGGCCGTCTTGAGCACCGGCAGCAGTTCAGGCGTGCGGGCCAGCGAACTGCGCGCTTCGGCGTGGATCTGCTGGAGCAGCTCGACAATAGTCGCATCTTGAGCATTCGCCCGCTCGGCTGCCTCGGCTGCCTCGCGGATGACGGTGAGGATCGTGCCTTCGACGGGGCGCATTACCCCCTTGTAGGCGGTGACAGCGGCCTCGTGGAAGGCGTGCGCGAGGTCTTGGGCGGTCCAGACGGCCTTGCCCTCGGCCCCACGAGCCAGACCGCGAAGGATCTGTGATAGGATGACCCCCGAGTTACCGCGAGCGCCCATCAGAGCTCCCTGGCTGGTTAGGCGCATGACCTCGGCCACAGTCGGTGGGGCTTCTCCGTTCACTTCTGCGACTGCCGCCCGCATGGTGAGCAGCATATTAGTGCCGGTATCCCCATCAGGGACGGGGAACACGTTGAGGGCGTTCACCGCATCTCGATGCAGCTCGAACCAGTCGCAGGCCGCGCGTAGGGCCGCGAGAAGGTTGACGCTATCGACTTGGGTGCAGCGCGCTTCCTCGGCGACAACCTGATCCAGAGGCTTGGCCTCAGATGACATGGGTACCTGGATGCTCACTCAGCAGATCCTCCGGATCGGTAGATGATATCGCCGCATCATGACTCGGCACTGATGTGCACGCCCTGCACATGAACGTTGACCTCGGCCACAGGCATGCCCAAAGCCCTTTCCACGGCGAACTTGACGCTATCCATAACGTTCTGGGCCACCTCGGAGATACGGACTCCGTACTCGATGACCACATAGAGATCGATCAGCACCTGGCTGTTCTCGGCACGCACTTGGACACCGCGGTGACAGTTCTCTACCTGCAACACCTCGGCGATACCATCTCGCACTGTACTTGGCGCCATGCCCACCACACCGTAGCACCGCAAGACGGCCTCACTGGCCAGGCTGGCGATGGCACGTGGCGACACTTCGATTTTGCCCAATCCCCGCTCAGGAGTCATCGCGACGCTCCTCTCACCAGTTTGCACCGACAACTAGATCATGGTACTATGAGCCCTGGCTTGAAGGCAAATCACGGGCCTGGGGTGCCTGTGCGATGGAGGTCTATGATGGCGAGCTGTGAGATCTGTGGCAAAGGCCCGCAATTCGGTCACAATGTCAGCCACTCCAAGGTGGCAACCAACCGGCAGTGGTTGCCCAACATCCAAAAGGTGACGCTGATGGTCAATGGGCGCCCGCGGAAGATGCGCGTCTGCGCGCGTTGCCTGCGCACTCTGCATCGCGCCGAATAGCCTTTCGTGGGTAGGAAAGTGGCCAGCCTCAGCGGCTGGCCTTTTCTATTGCCTCTCGCGCTAGAGCCATCGCCTGGGCGATGCCTTCGGGATGGCCGAAAATCGCCGAGCCCATGACGAGGACATCGGCACCCGCACGCACTGCTGCGGGCACTGTCTCTGGCGTGATCCCCCCATCCACCTCGATCAAGCAGTGCGGGTTGTCGCTCTCGTTGATCATCTTCTTCAGCGCCATGACCTTATCGAGCGTATAGGGCAGTAGCTGTTGCCCACCAAAGCCCGGGTTGACGGTCATCACGAGTACGAGATCGACCAGAGGCAGGGCGTACTCCAGCATCCCGAGCGGCGTTAGCGGGTTGAGAGTGACGGCTGGCCTGGCCCCGGCCTCACGAATCTGTTGCAGTGTACGATCCAGGTGCGGGCAGGTCTCGACATGCACCGTGATGAGGTCGGCACCGGCCAGCGAGAAGGCGTCGATGTAGCGCTCTGGCTCTACAATCATCAAGTGTACGTGCAGTGGCAGAGAGGTGACTGGCCGTAGGGCCGACACGACGAGTGGGCCGATGCTGATGTTGGGCACAAAGCGCCCATCCATCACGTCGACATGCAAGTAGTCAGCGCCGGCAGCTTCTACCTCACGCACCTGTTCACCCAGGCGGCTGAAATCAGCAGCGAGGATCGAGGGAGCGAGCCGGACCGTGTGACGGCTATCCATCGCTCGCCGCCTGGGCCTGGCCCTGCTCATAGCGCTCTCGCAACTGGCCACAGCCAGCCTCGATATCTATACCGCGGCGAAGCCGGATGGTGGCTTGGATGTGCGCCTCGACGAGGATGTCGCGAAAGCGGAGGATGCGCTCTCGCGGCGAGGGAGCGTAGGGGCAAGCCGGGCTAGGATTCAGCGGGATGAGGTTGACATGGCAGAGCAGCCCTTGGAGCAACTCTGCCGTGCGGCGCGCCTGCGCGTCGCTATCGTTGATGCCATCCATCAGGATGTACTCAAAGGTCACGCGACGGCCGGTACGCTCGATATAGTGGCGACAGGCCTCGAGCAGCCGCGCGATGGGATAGCGCCTATTGATGGGCACGAGCCGATTACGCAGCTCGTCGTCAGGTGCGTGCAGCGAGACTGCTAGCCCCACCTCCATCCCTTCGCGGGCCATCCGCTCGATACCCGGCACGATGCCCGCAGTCGAGATGGTAAAGCGGCGCGCCCCCATCGCCAGGCCCTCAGGCTCGTTCAGGTTGGCAATGGAGCGCCAGACGGCGTCAGCGTTCAGCATCGGCTCGCCCATGCCCATCAGCACCACATTGGTGAGATGTGCGCCTCCGCTCCCGAGTGTCTGGGCATAGTGGAGCACCTGGGCAGAGATCTCGCCAGCGCTGAGATCGCGAGTAAAGCCGCTCTGGCCGGTGACGCAGAACACGCAACCGAGAGCGCAGCCGATCTGCGTCGACACACAGACGGTGTTGCGCTTGGCGTAGCGCATCAGCACGGTCTCGATGTGGTGCCCATCGGTCGTGCGAAAGAGCGCCTTTTCAGTCTGACCATCTTCGGCAGTCGACTGACTCACTACCGGAAGGCGTCCCGTTGTGGTCTGCTGGGCCAACTGGGCGCGCAGTGCGGCGGGGATGTTGCTCATCTCGTCAAAACTCACCGCCAGCGAGCGGTAGAGCCAGTGCCAAAGCTGGACGGCACGGAACCGAGGCTGGCCCCAGCTCACCAGCAGCGCGGCCAGCTCATCGAGGGAAAGATCGAGCAGGTTGAGTCGACCCGTTGTTGGTGAGCTCACTCTACGCTCCTCGATGTCGGCTAGTCTCGCCGACGAGACCCCCCAAGCAGGAACACATAGTATAGCAAGGTAGAGAGCGACTGGATGACGGCCGCCACATAGGTCAGCGCCGCAGCGCTGAGCACGGCACGGGCTCCCTTTTTCTCGTCGGGGCTGACAAGGCCGGTGTCTTCGAGCATCGCCAGGGCGCGCCGACTGGCGTTCAGCTCTACGGGCAACGTGACCAACGCAAAGACCAATGTGGCCGAGAACAGCACCAAGCCGATGACGGCGACATTGTAGCTCGAGAGGATCAAACCTAGCATAAAGACAATGGGGCCCATCCACGAGCCGATCTGCACTGCCGGGACCATGCCCGAGCGAAGCTTGAGCGGGGCATAGTTGGTGTGGTGTTGCACGGCGTGCCCCACTTCGTGTGCGACGATGCCCATGGCGGCCACCGAAGGCGCGCGCGCGACGCCGGACGACAGCGATAGGGTGAGACTGCGCGGATCATAGTTGTCTGACAGCTCACCGCCGATCTCGCGGATGCTGACGTCTGTCAAGCCATTGGCTGTGAGCAAGTGCCTGGCCACTTCCAAGCCGGTGAGGTTGTTGCGGTTACGAATGCGCGAATACTTGTTGTAGGCAGAGCGAACGCGCCATTGCGCCCACAAGCCCAGTATCAGCGCGGGCAGCGCAAAGACATAATAGACTGGATTAAAGTACATTACCCTCCGCTCCTGCGTTGATGATTGCTTTACTCAAGTATAGCCAATGACGGCCCCTCTGTAAAGCAGCGGCTCGTGGCAGAACACCTTCTCTAGCGCCAACGCGGGTTGGCTGTGACCGGCGTCGTGGTCTCTAGCCCTCGGGGTACCTGTGGTTGACGAGGGCCTTATGGCAGGTATAATGGCTGGCCAAGCTATCCAAGAGGTGCCTGGTGGGCTTGATCCTATTGCGCTATGGTGAAGTTGCCATCAAGGGCGGCAACCGCCATCTCTTTATCAGCCGTCTGCGACGCAACATCCGCGATTGCCTGGCGGCCAACCACCTGACCGGTGAGGTGACCTCGGAGGGGCAGCGCATTCTGGTGCGCACCGAGCAGGTCGAAGAGGCGTTGGCGCCGCTGTCACGCGTGTTCGGCATTGTCTCCCTGAGCCCGGTCGTCGAGGTGGCGAACGACATCGACGCCATCGTGGCCGAGGCGGTGCGGCAGGCCGCTGAGCGCGGCGTAGGCGGCGAGCGAACCTACTGTGTACGAGCAAGGCGCGCGTGGAAGCAGTTCCCCTTGACCTCGCTCGAGATCAACGAGCGCGCCGGAGGAGCGATCCACCAGCAACTCGGTGCCCGTGCAGACCTCAGGAATGCCGACGTGACCGTGGCGGTGGAGGTCCGTTACGACAACACTTTGGTCTCGACGCGCACGATTAGCGGCGAGGGTGGGTTGCCTCTGGGTTCTGAGGGCAAGGTGGTGGTGCTCTTGTCGGGAGGCATCGACTCGCCCGTGGCCGCTTGGATGATGATGAAGCGTGGCTGTGGTGTCATTCCCGTGCACTTTTGCCAGAGCGCGAGCGACACGGCCAAGGCATTGGCGAACGTCGAGAACCTTCGGCGCTACAGCTATGGCTTTGACCTGCGGCCGGTGCTGCTCGACCACGCCGAGCTGATGGCGCCCTATGTCGACAAACTGCGCCGGCTGGGGCAGGAACGCTGGACCTGCCTCTTTTGCAAGCGCGCGATGATCGAACGAGCCTGTCAGGTGGCCGACGAGCTCGGCGCCCATGCCGTCGTGTTGGGCGATTCGCTGGGCCAGGTGGCCAGCCAGA
>JBDKSN010000131.1:0-7241 GCA_039680625.1 Anaerolineales bacterium
TATTGGCTCTCGACAAAGCCCGGCTGGACAAAGACATACAGCGGCGTGGCTACCAACACGATCAGTGTGCACAACGCCAACAGGAGCTCGATCCAACCTGCACGCTTGTCTTGCTTCACTCTACGCCTCGACCGTGGCTTGCCCAGAGTATAGCACGGGCGATGGGCCACGCAATCGCCCGCAGAGGGGAACCATCGCCGAGCGCGTTCCGTCGTACAAGCGTGGAGATATCGCCGAGGAGCATGATCATGAAGCGCCGACTGTTCCTATTGCTTGTGATCCTCATCGCTGTGCTAGCTCACCCGGCCGCAGCGGGCGCAGAGAACCTGCTGCCCGTCGTGCCAGTGCCTGCACCAGATGCTGGAGGTGGCGTCTCGCTCACCGGGCATGCTGTGCGAGTCATCGTTGAGGAACAGGCCGCGCGCTATGAGGTGACACTGACGCTCGCCAATGAAGGGCGCGTGGATGCCGAGGCCGACTTGGTCTTGCCCCTGCCGGGCCAGGCGGCCGTCACGGGCCTGACCCTCTGGATCGATGGACGCCAGGTCGAGGCGCAGCTACTGAGCGCCACGGAGGCGCTGGCCACGTACACCGACATCGTGCGGCAACGGCGCGATCCGGCGCTGCTCGAATACGCTGGCCAAGGTGCGTTGCGCGCGCGCATCTTTCCCGTGCCCGCGCATGGCAGCGCCCAGATGCGCCTCGTGTTCACGCAAGTGTTGACCCGTGATGCCGGCCTTGTCACGCTAGAGTACCCCTTCCAAACCAGCCTGCCCATCGGCGTCGACTTCCAGCCTAGCTTTGAGGCCAACATCGTCGCTGCGAGTGGTGTGGGCACACTGTACTCGCCCACCCATGCGCTCGAGATCGAGCGCACGTCGACCGGAGCGACCGTGCGCGCCACTGGCGAGCAGGGCCGCCAGCCCGAGCCCCTCGTGCTCTACTATGGCCCTCGGCAGGCCGATATTGCCGCCTCGGTCCTATCCTACCGCGAGGGCGGCGAGGATGGATTCTTCATGCTACTGCTCGAACCGCCTGAACAAGCCAAGCCAGCGGCCGCCGTGGAGCGCGACGTCATCTTGGTGCTCGATACGTCGGGCAGTATGCGCGGCGACAAGCTGGCCCAGACCCAGGCCGCGGCGCTCTATGTGTTGCGCAATCTCAACCCGGGCGACCGCTTCGGTTTGCTGAGCTTTGGCAGCAGCGTGAACCTGTTTGCTGAAGAGCTCGTTGACGCCGAGAACACCGCCTCTGCCGAAGCGTATATTCGCGACCTAAAGGCTGAGGGCGGCACCAACATCGACGCCGCCTTGGCCGCCGCACTGGCGCTCGCCGATACGCAGCGCCCGCAGGTAATTCTCTTTCTCACCGATGGCCTGCCGACCGTGGGTGAGGTCGACAGCGCGGCCATCCTCGCCCACCTGGACGAGCGCGCCAGCAAGGATGTGCGGCTCTTTTGCTTCGGCGTGGGCTATGATGTCAACACTGAGCTGCTTGACCGTGCTTCGCTGGACCACCATGGTACGACCACCTATGTACGCCCTGGTGAGGACATCGAGCGGCGCGTCGCAAGCCTCTATGACAAGATCCGCTTGCCTGCATTGGTCGATGTTTCGCTCGACATGCATGGCGTTGGCGTGTATGACGTCTACCCCGCCACCCTGCCCGACCTGTTTGCGGGCGAGCAGCTCATCGTCGTCGGGCGTTACCGCGAGCCTGGCGCCTTACGCGTCACGTTGCGCGGGACGCGCGCTGAGCGCCCTATCGAGCAGACCTTTGAGGGCCTCGAGCTCGCTCGCGAGGGTGGAGCCGAGCATATCCCCGCTGTCTGGGCCGCGCGTAAAGTGGGCTACTTGCTCACCGAGATTCGCCTCCATGGCGCAGACCAGGAGCTCGTCGACGAGGTGACGGCGCTCGCCACCGAGTTTGGCATTGTGACGCCCTACACGTCGTTCTTGGCCGACGAAACCGAGGACATGCCGCCGATCGTCGCACCATTGTTGCGCGGGCCGGCGTCTCTCGACACCTCCGTCGCACCCCTGGCCGGATCTCTGCCCCAGGCCAGCGGCGCCAAGGCCGTGGAGCAGAGCCTCGCCGAGCAAGCGCTGCGTGACAGCGAGCGGCCCGTCACAACCGCCAAGACACAGACTGTCGGCGGGCGGACTTTTGTACTCACCGATGGAGTCTGGGTCGACAGCCTTTACACCGCGGGCATGCCTGAGAAGGTTGTGTCGGTGGGCGAGGCGCAATTCCTGACGTTGTTGTCGGCCCACCCCCAGTGGGGCAGATGGCTCGCCCTCGGGTTGCCCATCGTCATCGTCGACGAGGGCCAGGCCTATCGCTTCACCGAGTGAGCGGTTGAGGCCGAGCACTTGACAGGCAGGGCCACAGCCGCTATCTCTATCCAGGGGACAAGAGTAACCTTCACGCCGGTTGGTCTCTAGGAAAAGGATGGCGCTGTGGACCTGCTGTTGGCGCACGACCTGGGCACGACGGGCAACAAAGCCTCTTTGTTCGATGCACAAGGACGCCTCGTAGCCAGCCAGTTTGTGCCCTATGAGACCAGCTATCCCGGCCCTGGTTGGGCCGAACAAGACGCCACCGAATGGTGGCGCGCGGTTGTGCAGGCATCGCGAGCGCTGCTCACGGCAGAGAGCCCCATTGCCGCCGGCGATATCGCCGCCATCTCTTTCTCGGGGCAGATGATGGGCTGCCTGCCGCTCGATGCCGCTGGCCATCCGTTGCGCACGGCGATCATCTGGGCCGACCAACGGGCCACCGCACAGGCCGACCGCCTCGGCCGGCGTCTCGGCACTGAGCGCTTCTACCGGCTGACTGGCCACCGCCCGGGCGCGAGCTACACCGCCGCCAAGGCGATGTGGCTCCAAGACGAGCAACCGGACCTTTGGCAAGAGACTGCTCGCCTGCTCCAAGCCAAGGATTATGTCGCCTATCGACTCTGTGGCGAGCAGGCTACCGACTATTCGGATGCCTCGGGCACCAACCTGTATGCGCTCTGCTCGCACGATTGGGCCGATGAAATCCTCGCGGCGGCCAATCTGCCCCGCTCGTTGTTGCCCTGCCCCGTGCCCGCCGCAACCGTCATCGGCCGAGTGACTGCCTCGGCGGCGCAGGCCACAGGGTTGCGCCAAGGCACGCCTGTGGTGATCGGCGGCGGAGATGGTGGCTGTGCCACCGTGGGCGCGGGCGTCACCCGCCCAGGCACCTCCTACTGCTACCTCGGCTCGTCCTCTTGGATCTCGTTCGCCTCGCCAGAGCCGCTCTACGACCCGCAGCAGCGTACGTTCACCTTTGCCCACCTCGACCCAGCGCTCTACTTTCCCACGGGCACCATGCAGACCGCTGGCGCCGCCTATGACTGGTTGGGTCGCCTGCTGACCGACCAGCCCGACGGGCCAGCTCTGGCTGAGCTCGATGCCCTGGCCGCCGCCGCGCCGCCTGGTGCCGATGGTTTGCTCTTTCTGCCCTATCTCATGGGTGAGCGGAGCCCGCACTGGAATCCGCAGGCGCGCGCCGCTTTTGTGGGGCTGACGATGGTGCATGGGCGTGGCGCCCTCGCGCGCGCCGTCATGGAGGGGGTGGCTCACAACTTGCACATCATCCTCGACGCTTTTCTCCGGCAGGGGGCGCCCATCGAATCACTGCGCCTCATCGGTGGCGGGGCTCGGTCGGCCGTCTGGCGCCAGATCCTGGCCAACGTGTTGGGCATGCCCATTGCCTCGCTCGGCCTAGATGTCGCGGCCACCTCGCTGGGCGCGGCTATCGCCGCCGGCGTGGGCATCGGCCTGTTTCCGAGCTATGCCGTGGCCGAGCATATGACGTCGATCTCTGCCCGCGAGGAGGTCGATCTACAGCTCGCTGAGCGCTATCGCGAGCTGGGCACATTGTTTGCTGACGCCTATACTGCCCTTGAGACGATCTCGGCCAACTTGCAGCGACTCTGTACTGCATCTTGAGATGGGGGGTATGCCCCAATGGCTGTGTTCAAACTAGCAACGTTCAATGCCAACTCGATCCGAGCGCGCCTCGCTCAGATCCTCGCCTGGCTCGATCGCGAGCGACCAGACGCCCTAGCCATTCAAGAGACCAAGGTGCAAGATGCCGATTTCCCCGTAGCTGAGATCACCGCCGTGGGCTATCACGTGGCTTTCTGCGGGCAAAAGACTCACGCCGGCGTGGCTCTGCTGACGCGCACTGAGCCCGACGAGGTGATCTATGGCTTTGACGAAGAGCAGGATCGCGATCCGGTGCGGCTGATCCGCGCTCGCGTGCAGGGCCTCTCGCTGGTCAACACTTATGTGCCTCAGGGGCGCTCGCTCGACGACCCGATGTTCGCCTACAAGCTCTCCTGGTTCGCGCGCCTGCGACGCCTGTTCGAGGCGCACTACGCCCTCGATGACCTGTTGGCCTGGGTGGGCGATCTCAACGTCGCCCCTGAAGAGCGCGACCTGCACAACCCCAAGGGCAATCGCGACCATGTCTGCTTTTGCCCGCCCGTGCGAGCCGCCTATGCCGAAACCGTCTCTTGGGGCTTGGTCGACGTGTTCCGCAAGCACCACCCCGATGAAGACGGGCAATACACCTATTGGGATTATCGGGTACCCAAGGCAGTAGAGCGCAACATCGGCTGGCGCGTCGACCACATCCTGGCGACGCCTGCGCTGGCCCAGCGCTCGACGGCGTGTTGGATCGATGTCAACGAGCGCCGCGCTGCTCGCCCTTCCGACCACACCTTTGTGGTGGCGACATTCGTTCTGTAAACGAATCCGAACACTTATTCTGGCTTTACATCTGGGCTTGTCATGCTATAATGGTATTGCTTGCCGTATAGAAGAGTCCTGTCGTTTGCGTCGCACTGGGCTCGATATACGACTAGAGTAGTGGTTACAGGAAATGTCGAGTCGGACGACGGTCAATCCCGTTCTGCAAGGTCGCTAGGAGGCGAACATGAGAAAGTACACGCTGGTCATCATCGCGGCTCTGGTACTCGTGGGCGTGCTCGCGGCACCCATGGCGGTATCGGCCGAGGACGCCAAGGTGAGGGCGCCCATCGGGTTAAAGATCCGTCTTGAGCCCGGCCTCGACGGTTTCGAGATGTTCACCCTGAGGAATGGTGAGATGGTGTGGGTCGATCCGAACGAAGAATCGGTATGGATCGATCACATCCTCTGGTCCAAGGTGCAGACCGAGCGGGGTGCGGGCTGGGTAGCCGCCGCCCATCTCGACAACTATCCTGGCTTCTGGAACGTCGAGTCGCCGGTCATGCCGGACCTGCCAGAGGGCTTCTTCATGGTCAAGGCCCCGGCCGGCCTCAAGCTCCGCGAGGATCCGGGCTTTAGCGAAATCTCGGTCATCGTGCCCTATGGCACCGTGCTCGAGTCGCCGAACGACAAAGTCGTCCCCAAGGACGGCATGTACTGGCGCGAGTTGAAGGTGGGTAGCAATCTGCTCTGGGGTTGGAACAAGTGGCTTGACGAGATCGGCCCCAGCAGCTCAACCAATGCCGCGGCTGAGGCCGAAGAGGCAGTCGGCTGAGCCATCGACTGACGACGATACGCGCGAGGCGGCCCAACGGCCGCCTCGTTGCTTTTCCCTCGCCAAGCGGTCTATCATGTCGCCACCACAACCAGCGGGAGGCACGATGGGTATTCTGGAACGCTTCTCTCTCCAAGGTCGCACTGCGTTGGTCACGGGCAGCGGGCAAGGCATCGGCCAGGCGTATGCCCATGCCTTAGCCGAGGCTGGGGCCGACGTAGCCATCGTCGATCTGAACCCCCATACAGCCCAGGCTGTTGCCTCCGAGATCGAGCGTCTCGGTGTGCGGTCGATAGCGGTGACCACCGATGTCCGCGATGCCGAACAGGTCGCAGCGATGGTCGACACGGTTGTCGACGCCTGGGGGCACCTCGATATCGGCGTCAACAACGCGGGTGTCAGCTGCTGGGCCGATGCCGAGAAGATGACCTTGCAGCAGTGGGACGACCTGATGAGCGTCAACCTTCGCGCCGTCTTTCTCTGCTGCCAGGCTGAGGCACGGGTGATGCTGCCCCGAGGCTATGGCAAGATCATCAACACGGCATCGATGTCGGCGCACATCGTGAACCGTCCGCAGAATCAGGTGGGCTACAACACGTCCAAGGCGGGCGTCGTGCATCTGACTCGCTCGCTGGCCGCCGAGTGGGCCAATCGGGGCGTGCGCGTCAACAGCATCAGCCCCGGCTATATGCAAACGCCCCTTGTCGACGCCGTCGCCCATCTCATCCCCGGATGGCTCAAAGACATCCCGCTCGGTCGCATGGGCCAGGTGAGCGACTTGCAAGGCGCGGTAGTCTACCTCGCCTCAGAAGCCTCGGACTATGTCACCGGCCACGACCTCATGGTCGATGGCGGCTACACCTGCTGGTAGCGGCCCACCACACCACTTGCTCGCGATCAATGAAAAAGGGGGCCGCATCTGCGACCCCCTTGGACAGTCCGGAAGGGTGCTCACTCCGAGAAACCGGGGATGATGCCCAGGTAACGCACGATCAACACCACGAGCATGATCGCCAGGACGATCTTGACTAGCTTCTCGCCCCCTTTGACCGCCGCGTGGCTGCCGATCCAGGCGCCAGTGCCGTTGCCGATGGCCAAGAACAGGCCATAGAGCCAGTCGACTTTGCCCTGTGACGCAAAGATGAGCAACGCCACCACCGTGGTTGCGCCGATGATGAACACCTTGTGGACGTTCGTCTGGACCAGGTCCAGCCCGGTGATCAAGACCACGGCGGCGATGATGAAAAAGCCCACGCCCGCCTGGATCGCGCCCGAGTATACTCCAATAGCAAAGAACACCACGCAGGCCACGGCAATCCGCGCCGGCGTCATCTTGAACTCGCGGTTCTTGGCCAGGCGTTTGGGATCGATAAAGATGGTCACCAGCATGATGGCCATCGCGGCCGCCAGCAGCTTGTGGAATACATCTTCATTGAGGTTGACCACCAGTGTGGCACCCAGCACCGCACCGAGCACAGCAGGAATCGAGAACAGTACGCTCGTCTTGATGTCTGACAGACCCTTGCGGCGAAAACCTAGCACTGCCGAGACGTTCTGCACCAGCACCGCCACGCGGTTCGTACCGTTGGCTAGCGCGCCCGGCAAGCCAGCCAGTTCGAGAGCGGCCAGCGTCAGAAACGAGCCTCCCCCGGCCAGGGTGTTGACAAAGCCAGCTACAACGCCCG
>JBDKSN010000132.1:0-2319 GCA_039680625.1 Anaerolineales bacterium
TCGACGAGCTCGCCGCTCAGTATGGAGCCAGCGAGTATTCGACCCTGCCCTCTGACCAGGAGGGCGCGCTCGTCATCATCCCGCGTGACCAGACGCGCTTTTACGCGCCAGATCGCCAGGGCGGGCGCTTCTGGCGCGTCCGTTGTGCGCAGACGATCCTCGTGTACCCGCTGCCGTCGGATCGCGCCTGGCGGCAACTCACTCGCTATGCGCCGTGGCGGCCCATCACCCTGCAGGACTATCAGCCCTACACGCCGCCGGGCTGCGCCCCAGGCTAGGCGGGGTCGATGCCAAAGAACGCATAGCCTGCCGAGACCAGCGTGCCCAGCCACACCCAGGCTGCATTCGACACGATCGCGGGCACGCTCTCGCGCAGCACCGTCAGCCCAAAAGCGCCCAGGCCGACCAGGAAATAGACCAAGAAGTAGACGATGGCCAGCCACATGGCGAGCCGGTTGCTCCGCCGGCCGCGCGCCATGGCATCGGCGTCGACCAGGTCCTCATCCGCGGCGTGCATGCGCACCGTCGTGGTCACCGCAGGGAGGCCCACCGTCCGCGCCAGGCCCATCATCTTCGAGGCCGTCAGTTGCCGCAGATTGTGCCGCTCCCAGAACGAGGGCGGCTCGGCGCCGACGGGCCGCAGGCCGCGCGTCTGCACCGTGGTGGCGCGCTTGCTGCTGGCAAAGCCCGCCGTCACCACCGTACCCACCAGTCCGCTCAAGATCGCCACGGCCTTTTCCATGCCATCGGTGATCTGGGGCATGGCCGAATGCACCGTGCGGTGCATCGCCACGCCGAGTATGCCCCCATACAGCAGAATGACCATCACCGCCAGGCTCACCATCACCAGCTGCCTGACCCATCCCGGCACCAGCTCATTCTCGTTGAGGTCCTCGAAACTGGTCATGCCCCGTCCTCCTTCTCTCCTTCAGCGTCGATGTCCTCGTCGGGTGTGTCTGCCGCTACGTCGATGTCTTCGCTATCTTGACCCCCAAACCAACCGTTCTCCCGCAGGCGCCGGGCCAGCCCGTCGGGCACACGGCCCGCTCGGCCCAGCACCGTGAGCGCCTCGTCGGCATCCTGAAAGTAGATCGGCTCGACGCCAGCCAGGCGATCGGTGGCCTCCATCACCCCGGGTTCGCCACCGCGTTCGCCCTCGCCACGCTCGTCGGGAGCCAGCGCCGTCAGCACGCCCGCGGGACTGCTCAAGACCAGTGCGCCGGCCTGCGCCCAGCCCTCGACGGCGGGGCTATCGCGCTGAGCCAGCACCACCACGACGCCGCCCCGCGCCAGCAAGGCGTCGGCGCCCGGCCAGCTCGCCGGCCCCGCGTCGGGTTCGATGAGCAATAGCCCGTCGACCAGCGCGCTCAACAGCGCCTGCCGCGCCTGGGCGTTGCGCTCGCTATAGGGCTGCTCGGGCTGAAAGGGGCTGAGGAACAACACGCGCCCTTCGTCCAGCGCGGCCCGCAATGGCGCGATCACCGGCTGCGCGTGGTCGACCCCCAGCGGCAAGAGCACGGTCACCCGCCCGCCAGCCCGGGCCACTTGCAGGGCCACGTCGCGCGCCGCGCCGCGCTCGAACCCGGTGACCAGCGCCACCGGCCAGGTAGCCAGCCCCGCGGCCAGTTGCGCGACGTCTTGCGGGGCATAGCGCGCGCTGTCTGGCGCGCCGCCCACCCCCAGGCCGGTCTCGGCGAGCTGATCCAGTGCCCCCAGCGCGAACAACAGATAGGGCAGCTCCTCTTCGGGCAGGTGCTGCGCGAGCTCTTCGGGATAAGGCGCATCGACGCGCGTGAGCACCTCCACGCCTGTCGCCGTTAACCGGGCCAGCGTCGCCTCGGCAGCCGCGGTATCGCGCAGAGCCTGCGCCAGGGCCGTGGCCTGCTCGTTCGAGAGCGCCGGCTCGCCCCAGGCCGCGACGATCTCGCCAGGGGCCAGGCCACACAGCTCGCCCAGGCGCCGCTGATCGCGCACACACCAGGCGTTGAGCAACGCCTTGGCCGTGCGCCGCGGCAGCCATTGGCCGCTCAATAGCGCCAGCCACAGCGCCGCCTCGGGAGGGTGCACCCGCTCGCTCATCGCTCTCGCTCGTGATTCTGCATGGAATCCAGTATACAAACCTGCAAACCGGCGTCAACGAGAATTGGGCACCTGCCTACACTGCGCCCAAAAGCAGAGCAAGAGAGCCAGTGACGGTTACGGCGCGGGCCACTTGTGGCGGCCTCGGCACGCGGATATACTCTCGCTGGCTGTCCACAGCGATGGCACGATCGAGAGGGAGTAACACGATGGCTGACAAAATCCGCGTCACTGTCTGGA
>JBDKSN010000133.1:0-23874 GCA_039680625.1 Anaerolineales bacterium
CATATTGCACTTGCAGGTAGGCGTAGCGTTTGTCGATGGCCATCTTCTTGGTCGGCATGGTTCCTCGGTAACATTTTCAAATGAGTGAACCATACCCCTTCGGTAACATTTTAGGCGAGTGAACACAGTGGGTTGCACACGGGTGCACGGTGACGCTACAATGAGCCGAGCTTGGATGGAGGAGCGATGCGATGCCGGAACTCGTCGTGAGCGCTAACGGCCGATTTCTCACCTATGCGGATGGCAGGCCGTTTTTCTACCTCGGAGACACGGCCTGGGAGCTCTTTCACCGCACGACGCGCCAAGAGGCCGACCTCTATCTGAGCAACCGCGCCTCCAAAGGCTTTACTGCGATCCAGGCGGTGGTGCTTGCCGAAGAAGAGGGCCTCACTGAGCCGAATGCTTATGGGGAGCTACCCCTGTTCTCTCGCGACCCCACACGGCCCAACGAGGCCTATTTCGCGTACGTCGACGATGTCGTGCACAAGGCCAACGAGTACGGCCTGTTCGTGGCTATGCTGCCCACGTGGGGCCGGTGGGTGGCCAATGCTCCCTGGGCGCCACCGCAGCCCGATGAGCCGATCTTTACCGTCGAGAACGCGCGCGTCTATGGTCGCTACTTGGGTGAGCGCTATCGTAATGCGCAGTTGATCTGGGTGCTGGGGGGCGACCGGCCAGCAGCCGGCGTCGAGCCTATCTGGCGGGCGATGGCCCAAGGCCTGGCCGAGGGCGACGGCGGGGAGCACCTGATGACCTATCATCCCTACGGCGCCTCGAGCTCGTCGACCTGGCTGCACGATGAGCCTTGGCTCTCTTTCAACATGATCCAGTCGGGCCACGCGCGGCGGGCGATGGCCAACTATCGCATGATCACCGCCGACTATGCGCGGGAGCCGGTCAAGCCTGTGCTCGACGGCGAGCCACGCTATGAAGACCATCCGGTCAATTGGCAGCCCGGCAACGGCTGGTTCGATGATCTCGAAGTGCGCCAGGCGGCCTATTGGGCGCTCTTTGCCGGCGCTTGTGGGCACACCTATGGCTGCCATAGCATCTGGCAGTTCTGGGCGCCGCCGCGCCAACCCGTCAGCCACGCACGCACCCATTGGACCGCGGCGCTCGACCTGCCCGGCGCGTATGACATGCGGCATGCCAAGGCGCTCTTGCTGTCGCGGCCCTATCTGACGCGCATCCCCGATCAATCGCTGGCCGATGACCCGGGAGAGGCGACCAACCGCGTGCAGGCCACCCGTGACGGGACTCTTGGGCAGGCCGACGCGACCTATATCATGGCCTACTTGTCGATGCTGCGTGGCGTGACGGTCGATACGCGGCCCATTCGGTCAGCCCGGCTGCGCCTCTGGTGGTATGACCCGCGTGAGGGCGTGGCGTTACCGCTGGGCACGATCGCCAACACCGGGTCGTACAGTGCGCGGCCGCCATCTACTGGTCCCGACTGGGTGCTGGTGATCGACGATGCGAGTGCGGGCTATCCCGCGCCGGGTGCGAGCTGCTGGGCCGAGGAGGACCGATGAGGCTACGGGTCAGTGAGAATCGACGCTTCTTGGTCGATGAGGACGGGCAGCCGTTCTTCTACTTGGGCGATACGGCCTGGGAGCTATTCCATCGTTGTACACGTGAAGAGGCGACGCACTATCTGACGAACCGCGCAGCCAAGGGCTTTACCGTCATTCAAGCGGTGGCGCTTGCTGAACTCGATGGGCTGACCGTGCCCAACGCCTATGGCGAATTGCCCTTGGTAGATGGCGATCCGGCGCGCCCGCGCGAGGCCTACTTCGCTCACGTAGATGAGGTGCTGCGCTGCGCCGCACGGCTGGGGTTGTGGGTCGGCTTTCTGCCCACTTGGGGGCGTTGGGTGATCAATGCCCCATGGGCGCCGCCGCGGCCTGAGGAGCCGGTGTTCACCCCCGACAACGCGCGCGTCTATGGGCGCTTCTTGGGCGAGCGCTATCGCCACGCGCCGCTGATCTGGATCTTGGGGGGCGACCGCCCGGCGGCGGGTGTCGAACCCATCTGGCGGGCTATGGCTGAGGGACTCGCCGAGGGCGATGGCGGCGAGCATCTGATGACCTATCATCCCTATGGTCCCGAGGCGTCTTCTACCTGGCTGCATGACGAGCCGTGGCTCGACATCAACATGATCCAGTCGGGCCACTCGCGCCGAGCGATGCCCAACTATCGCATGATCGCCGCCGACTATGCGCGGCGGCCAGTCAAGCCGGTGTTCGATGGCGAGCCTTGCTATGAGGATGCGCCGGTGGGCTTTGTCACGCCTGGTGACTATTTCGGTGCGCACGATGTGCGCCAGGCTGCCTATTGGGGCGTGCTCGCCGGCGCCTGTGGCCATACCTATGGCTGCAATAACATCTGGCAGATGTACACACCTGAGCGCGAGCCCGTGTTGGGCGCGTTTCGCCCGTGGACGGAAAGCCTCGATCTCGAGGGCGCCTTTGACATGCGCCACGTCAAGGCGTTGGTGCTCTCGCGGCCGTATCTCACGCGCCAGCCGGCCCCCGAGTTGGTGCTCGCAGGGGACCATGAACTGACTGACCACGTGGAGGCCGCGCGCGATGGTCATCGCGGCCAGGCAGATGCCAGCTACATTGTGGCGTACACGCCGCTGCTCGATCCGCGCTTGACGCTCGACACGTCTTGTCTGTCGGGTGGGCGGCTGCACGCTTGGTGGTACGATCCGCGCGAGGGCGTGGCTCTTGACCTGGGCGAATGTGTCAACACAGGCCGCTATAGTCCACCGTTGCCATCCACCGGGCCGGACTGGGCGCTGGTCATCGACGACGCCGATGCGGGCTATGGTCCGCCGGGTGTCCGCGTCTGACCCTCGTGGCCCGGCTCAGCGGGCACAAGCCATGGCCACGTCTTTGACGTTGCCGCGGACTGCCCCTATCATCCAGCGATGCAATCACACCTCGGCGGGCGTGGCTCGGGTTGGCAATGGTTGACGGCGGCTGTACTAGCCGCCGCCCTCTTGGCGGGTTGCGGTGACTGGCCTATCCCCACGGCAACGCCGTCGCTGACGCCTGCTGGCGCGTCGGTGATGGTGTTGTCGGCTATCTCGGTGCTCGACCCGACGACGGCGATGCCCATGTCGACGGACACGGCGACAGCGACGATGACGTTGACGCTGACGCCGTCGGTGACTTCCTCGGCCACAGCGTCGCCTGCGCCTACGGATACGCCGACTGTCGAGCCGACGAGCACGCTTCTACCAGCCACTGAGGCGCCGACCCTGACGCTCACGCCAACGCCGATGCCGACGCCAACTGCCACGGTCTCGCCGACGCTTGAGCCTACACCCGATGGTACCACGCGAACCCTGATCGTGCCGATCTTGATGTATCACTATATCTCTGTGCCTCCTGCCGATGCCGGCCCGGTGCGGCGCGACCTCTCGGTGACGCCCGAGAACTTGCGTGCTCATCTGGAAATGTTGCGTGCCGAAGGATACGAGCCGATCTCGCTAGAGCAGCTCGTGCTTGCCCTGCAGGTGGGGCAGCCATTACCCGTCAGGCCGGTCATCATCACCTTCGATGACGGCTACCGTGACAACTATACCGAGGCTTTTCGTATCCTTCGCGAGGAGGGCATGACCGGCACTTTTTTCTTGGTCACCAAGACGCTGGATGAAGAGCGCCCCGAGTACCTTTCGTGGGATATGGTGATCGAGATGCACGAGGCTGGCATGGAGATCGGCTCGCACAGCTATGAGCATGTCGATCTAGCCGGCAGGTCGGAGGAGTATCTCGTCTATCAGCTCTTGGGCTCGCGTGAGGCCATCGAGCAACGCATTGGGGAACCGGTACGCTTCTTCTCCTATCCCTCAGGCAATTACGATGCCCTAACCATGCGCATGTTGCGTGAGACCCAGTATTGGGCGGCGGTAAGCGTTGCCCAAGGCGCAACGCAACGCTCGGACGCGCTGTATGAGCTAGAGCGCATCCGCGTGCGTGGCTCGTATGATGCCGCCAAGCTTTCGCGAGTGATCGCCGAGACGTGCGCTTCAGCGGGGCCGTGATAGCGAGCCTGGCCGCAGTCAGGAGTGCGGATGACTTTTGATGCGTTGACCCTGGCCGCCCTGCGGCAGGAATTGGGCGCGCTATTGAGTGGTGGGCGTGTACAGCGCATCGTGCGCGTCTCGTCGTTAGCGCTAGGCTTGGAGGTCTATGTAGGCGCGCGGCACCAGCTCTTGCTGAGCGCCGAGCCGACGGCGCCGCAGATCCGCTTGGTGAGCCACAAACTGCGCCGTGGTGAAGACAGGCCCTCGCCCCTGTCGCTGCTCTTGGCCAAGTATGTCGAGGGTGCCCGCGTGGTGGACATCGCCCAGCCCGAGCTGGAGCGTGTGCTCAGCCTGGGCTTTGCCGGCGAGCACGGGAATGTGCGCTTGATCTGCGAGCTGATGGGTAACTTGAGCAACTTGGTGCTGGTCGACGGGGAGGGCCGTATCCTCGAGGCAGCCAAGCGAGTGCCCCGTAGCATCAATCGCTATCGTGAGCTGTTGCCCAACAGGCCCTACGTACCGCCTCCTCCGCAAGACAAGCTCGACCCGCGGCATGCTTCAGCGGTTGAGCTCGTCGAGCGCCTGGAGACACTCACCGGCCCCCTAGCGCGGAGGCTGACGCAGGCCCTGGCTGGGGTAAGCCCCTTGCTAGCACGCGAAGCGCTCTATCGTGCGGGGGAACTCGATCCGGTGACAGAGGCGGCGCTGAGCTTGGCGGCAGCCGAAGGCCTGCTCGCTACTCTTGGCGAGCTGTGGTCGCTGGCTGCGAGTGGGGAATGGGAGCCTTGCGTGGGTATCGTTACGCAGGAGGACGTGTTGACGCCCGTCGCCTTTGCGCCGTATGCCCTCACGCACCTGCCCGCCTATGTGCCGTGTGAGAGCGTCTCGGCGGCGGCGGCGATGGTGCTCGATCGCCCACAGGAGCCGGCCGCCACAGTGGTTCAGCCGGCCGTGGATGGCTATGCCCAGGCGCGAGCGCGGCTGGAGACCCTTGTCGATCAACAGCTGGCGCGCCGCGAGCGGCGGCTAGCTGCGCTGCAAGAGGGGTTGCTCTCGTCCGAGGAGCTGGCTACATTGCTGTTTGAGGCGAGCGCTATCCTGGCCGTGGCCTGGCGTATCGAGCCGGGTCAGGAGGAGGTGACGGTAACCCGCGCTGAGGTGAGCGGCGATGTCGACGACCGGGCAGGGGAGGAGATCTGCATCCGGCTGGATCCCTCGCTATCGCCGGCCGAGAACGCCGAGGCTCTGTTTGCGCAGTATCGCAAGCGCCAAGCCGCTCAGGCGCAGGTGCCGGCGCTCATTGCCCAGGTAGAACTCGAGATTGCGTATCTACGGCAGTTGGCGACCGATGTGGCGTTGGCGAGCGATCGTGGCCAGCTAGACGAGGTCGAGCTGGCGCTGCAAGAGGCGGGCTATCTGCGCCGCACCAAGAAGGTGCCTCCTGCTGCGGCCTCTGAACCCTTGTCGTTTGAATCGCCCGATGGCCTGCAGGTCTTGGTGGGGCGCAACAGCCGTCAGAATGCCGAGGTGACCTTCCACCGTGCCGCCCCCGACGATCTATGGCTCCACGCGCATGGCGTGCCGGGGTCGCATGTCATCATCCGCTGCGGGCCACGGCCGGTGAGCGCCGATACGCTCTCGCGCGCGGCGCGCCTGGCGGCCTACTACTCGGCGGCACGTGGCGAGGCGCGCGTGCAGGTGGACTATGTGGCGCGCAAACAAGTGCATCCAATGAAGGGTGCTGGGTTAGGCCTGGTGACCTATCGCGGTGAGAGCACGATCGTGGTGGAGCCAGATAGTGACGCTCTTGGCCCCAAGGGGGCATGATGATCGCCGTCTCTGCTGAGCACTTTGATGAGCTCGTCGATCAGGCGCTTGCCGAGCTGCCCGCCTGGGTGTCTGAGCGGATGGACAATGTGATGGTGACCGTCGCCGCTTGGCCGACAGAGGCGCAGCGCCAGAGCGCTGGTCGTGAAGGGCTGTTGCTGGGGTTGTACGAGGGCGTTCCGCTGAGCCGGCGCGGGGGCAGGTATCACTTGGTGGCTCCCGACCGCATCACGGTTTTCCGCCAGGCACTGCAATGGCTAGCGGCGGACGAAGACGATCTCGTGCGCCTGATCCAGCGGACCATCGCGCACGAGATCGGTCATCACCTCGGCATGAGCGAAGCAGAACTCCGCGACGCTGGTCTCTAGTCGGCGCTGGCCCCCGCCGCATTGGCCTCAGGGGGCTGCTAGTTCTTGGCTGCGACATACACCTGCCGGGATTCAGTGGTGACCATGTTGCCCGCCGCATCGTAGGCAATGGCAAAGATCGTTTGGCTTGAGCCTTGCCCGCCACTCCACGAAACCGAGCCAGTGGGCGTCTCAATGCGGTAGGTGAGCTGGCCGTCGTTGCCCCGCACCACCTGGATGCGCTTCACTTGACTGCCCTGCGTCTCGGTGCGCTCATAGAGCAAGCCATTCTCCACTGGGCGGACCTCTTCATGGATTGCCTTGTCGTCCTCGACGGTGTCGACAGGCGCCGCCAAGTCAAAGTTGTAGCTAAGCTGCGCCGGCGCGTTCTTGAGATCCCAGCGGAACGTATAAGGCGCTACCGTGCTCTTGCCCAGCAGAGCGCCGTTCATGTAGAACTCGACATAGCCCATCTGGGTGTTGTCGATGGCATCGACGGTGATGTTGATCCACTCGTCTTCACCCGCGCGATACACATAGTCCGAGCCTTGCATCAGGTACGTCGGTTCTTGCTGCTGTCTGACCGTAACCCGATACGGCGTCGACAGCGCGAGCGTAGCCTGAGGTGGCTCGTTATCGACGAGCACCGAGACGGTCGACTGGCGCAGTTGCCCCGCGTCCAGCACGTTCAGCCGGATCGTGTACAGCCCCGAAAGGCCGATGGTGTTCCACGTCTCGAGCACACCGTTCTCGACGCGCTCGCCGTGTTCGGTACCCAAAGGCGCCCAGGCGCTCGGTGACATGCCCTCACCATACTCGAGCCAGTATTTCTCTTGGCCAGCGGCGCGGGCGTTGCCGGTGATCGGCGCCAAGCCGCTGATGACGCCAAAGAGGCTCGGCTTGGTGATGGCCACATCGGCACTGACACTGTTCGGGCCAAAGCGGTCGTCGAACTCGGTGGGAGGCTGAGGGATGTTGTTTTCGCGTACCCAGTCGTCGGCCTCTGGCGGATAGATGTCATAGACTACGACTTCGATATCATCAGCGGGTGTATAGGCGGTAGCGAGCTTGCCCGTCGACTTGGAGATCTTGTAGGGCACATGGATGTCGTCTCGTTCGGTGGGCACCGTGCCCTCGATGAACAGCTCTTGTACGGTGCTGGGCGAATACTCGGTGGGTAGCTTGCCCGAAGTCGCGTCGACCACGGCGGTTACCAGCCCGGCGGGGCGTTCAAAGCTCTCGACGGGCAGGTCGCGGTGGAGATACTCCATCACATTGTGCCAGATCGGCGCCGCCACCCGCACACCATCGCCACCGGGCATCTTGCCGCGCACCGAACGGCCGGCCGAGTCGTGCTCCATGTGGCCGACCCACACGCCGACGGTGTACTGTGGCGTGTACCCAACCGTCCAACCGTCGATAAAGTCGTTGGTCGTGCCCGTCTTGACTGCGGCGGGGCGATCGGTGAGGACCATGGGGCTGTTCGGGCCGAAGGCTTGGCTGCGTGCGGTGTTGTCCGAGAGGATGTCGGTGATCAGATAGGCTACCTCAGCGCGCAACACCGAGGTGCGTTTGGGCTCGGTAAGCCGATACAGCTCTTGCCCCTTGGCATCGAACACTTGGCGGATGACAGCGGGGTCAGTGGTTCTAAAACCCTCGCGATAGTCCTCTTCGAGCTTGGGCACGCCGAGCATGGTGCCGTTGTTGGCAAACACGCTAAAAGCGTAGGTCATGTCGAGCAGGCGCACCTCGGAGCCGCCCAAAGCCAGCGACAAGTTGTACGAGCCGGCGGTGAGTGACTCGATGCCCATCGCCCGCGCTGTCTTGACCACGGCATCCGTGCCCACCAGGTTCATCACCGCGACAGCGGGGATATTGTACGAGTTGGCCAGGGCACGCCGTAGCAAGATTGGGCCGTGATAGTTACGCGAATAGTTCTCAGGAAGGTAGGGCACTGCGCTCGACGGATCGGTGAACGAGGTCCGCACATCCATCACCATCTGTGCCGCGGTGTAGCCCTCGTTGAACGCCGTCGCATAGGTGAATGGCTTAAAGCTCGAGCCGGGCTGTGACTCGGCCAGAGCCATGTTCACCTGTCCGTCGATGTTCCGGTCGTAATAGTCGAGGCTGCCGACCATCGCGACGATCTCGGAGGTATGGTTATCGATCACCACCACAGCCGCGTTGTTGGCTTGATACTGCTCAGCGATGGCTGCGATGTGCTCATTGGCCAGGCGCTCAGCCTCGGCCTGGACATCGAGATCGATGGAGGTGATGACCTGCAGGCCTCCGCCATAGACGGCGTCGGTGCCGTATTCGTCTACCAGTCGGTCGCGGACGTACCACACATAGTGAGGAGCTGTGGGTGCGTTCTCGGGCGGGGCAAAGACGAAAGGCTCTTGTTTGGCCTCCCAGGCTTCATCGGCGGTGATATAGCCCTGCAAGTAGAGCTGATCGAGCACCACTTCTTGGCGCTGTTTGGCTTCTTGGGGATGATCAAAGGGGTTCATGGCAGGAGACTGCCCCAACGGCACGAGCATGGCGCACTCAGCCAGGCTCAATTCACTGGCCGGCTTGCCAAAGTAGGTCTGGGCAGCCGCTTCGACGCCATAGGCGGAATAGCCGTAAAAGATGTTGTTGAGATACCATTCGAGGATCTGGTCGCGCCCCTCCTTGCCGGGGTAGCGCCGGGTGAGCTCGATGGAAAGCACCACCTCGCGGATCTTGCGCAGATAACTCTGCTCAGTGCGTTGCTCGTAGGTCATGATGACGTTGCGCACGAGCTGCATGCTGATCGAGCTGCCGCCGCCGGCATAGTCGTCGGTCACCACGCCCCGCACGGCGCGCGCCAAGCCTTCCCAGTTGACGCCGCCGGGGTTGGTGTAGAACGTCTTGTCTTCCATAGCGATAGTGGCATTGCGTAGGTCCTCGGGGATCTGATCCAACGAGACCCAGGTGCGCCGCCCCTTGTCGGCATCTGCGGGGATAAACTCGTAGAGCACATGCTGACCCGTGCGATCATACAGGCGAGTGGTCTCAAAAGTCTCGGTGCTTGCACTCCGGATCTCTTCAGCGCTCGGCAGTTCCTGGGCATAGGCGTTGTAGACGCCCAAACCCACTCCTGCAACTAACAGAATCGAGCCTACTAGGCCAGCAAAAGCTACAAAAAAGGCCGCCAGAACGAAGCGGAGGGCATTCAGCCCCCCGCTCGTCTGATGATGCTTCTGACGTTGAACGACACGCCAGTTCATATACGCCTATTCCTCATCCTCGTCGTTGTCTAGGTCGATGCCCAAGCTTAGGCCGAGATCGGGCAGGCTTGGCCCGCCCTGGCCACGCTTGGCGCGGAAGGTAGCTTCGAGTCGGTCGATCTCCTCGTCGGCATCGCCCAGCAAGAGATCTTCATCGGTGTCGCCAAAGATGCTGGTGCTCAGCGGTTCATATTGCGGCTCTTGAGTGGCCTCGGCCTGTCGTTCGCGATCGAGCCGCGACCGGAAGCCGGTGCCAGCGGGGATGAGCTTGCCGATCAAGACGGATTCCTTGATGCCAACGAGCTCATCGACGCGGCCCTCGACAGCGGCTTCAGCCAACACACTGATCGTATGCTGGAACGAAGCGGCCGACAAGAAGCTGTCGGTGGTCAGCGCGGCCTTGGTAATGCCGAGCACAACGGGCTCGGCCGTGGCCGGCTCGCCGCCCGACTCGATGATCTCGTGGTTGCGGTCCTCGAGCTCCAGTCGGTCGACCAGTTGCCCGGGCAAGAACGTCGTGTCGCCATTCTCGATCACGCGCACGCGGCGCAGCATCTGGCGGATGATCACCTCGATATGCTTGTCGGCGATCGTCACGCCTTGCGTGCGATACACTCGCTGGATCTCGTTGACCATGTACTCGCGGGTGGCCTCGATGCCCAGCAGTTGTAGGATTTGATGCGGATCGCGAGAGCCTTCGGTGATCATGTCGCCCGGCTTGACGACGTCGCCGGTGCGCACCAGCAGGCGTGCGGCGATGGGCACCTCGTATTCGGTGACCGATGTCGCCTCGTGGATCACCACGATCGTATCGTCTTGCAACAATACGCGCCCGGCTGCCTTGCTGACGATCTCGGGATCGTTCTCATGCGTCGCCAGCACCTCGCCTACCGAGACCATGTCGCCGTTCTCGACGCGAATGGTATAGTTTGCAGGCACCGCATGAGTCACGCGCTGCACTTCGGTACTGGTTACCGACGCCCAACGCTGGTCGCCCTCGGAGCGGATCTCGACGATGCCGCCAGTCTCGGCCACGATGGCTTGACCGCGCGGGATGCGCGCCTCGAACACCTCTTGCACGCGCGGCAGACCTTGGGTGATATCGCTAGCGCCCGCCACGCCGCCGGTATGGAAGGTGCGTAGCGTAAGCTGCGTGCCTGGCTCACCGATCGACTGTGCCGCGATGATCCCCACGGCCTCACCCAGCTCGACGAGTTGGTTGCGGCCAAGGTCTTGGCCATAGCAGCGCGCGCAGACGCCATGGCGTAGGTTGCAGGTCAAGGGCGAGCGCACGCACACGCGGTCGATGCCCAGGCTCTCGATCTTGAGCGCCAGAGGCTCATCGATGTACTCGTTCTTGTCGACCAGGATCTCACCCGAGGTGGGATCGACGACCGGCGCCGCCGCAAACCGGCCCGAGATGCGCTCGTGCAGATCTTCATGGGCCTGCTCACACGATTCGAGCGTGATCCAGATGCCTTGGGATGTGCCGCAGTCTTCGTCATTCACAATCATGTCTTGGGCCACATCGACCAGGCGTCGAGTAAAGTAGCCTGCGTCGGCGGTGCGCAGGGCGGTGTCTGCCAGACCCTTGCGCGAGCCGTGCGCCGACAAAAAGTACTCTAGCGAGGTCAGGCCTTCACGGAAATTCGAGCGGATGGGCATCTCGATGATGCGGCCCGACGGGTCGGCCATGAGACCGCGCATACCGGCGAGCTGGCGGATGGGCGTGAGGCCGCCCTTGCTGGCGCCCGAGCTGACCATGATGCCTAGAGAGCTGTATGGATCCAGCTCTTTGGCCACCGCGTTGGTCACGTCCTCTGTGGCCTTGGTCCAGAGCTCGACGGTCTTGGTGTAGAGCTCGGTCTCGGTAATCAGGCCACGGTGGTACTGGCGCTCGGCCTCGGCTACCTCATTGTCTGCGGCCTGCAGGATCGATTGCTTCTCACGCGGGACGTGCAGGTCATCGATGGCCATAGTGATGCCCGAGAGCATGGCAAACTCAAAGCCAACATCTTTGATGGCATCGACAGCCTCAGGCGTGCCCTCCAGGCCGAGCTTCTCATAGATGTCGGCAACGAGGCGCTTGAGGCCGCCCTTGTCGAGAGGCCGGTTGACAAAGCGCACTTCCTCGGGCAGGCGGGCATTGAACAGCACGCGCCCGACGGTCGTGTCGATGAGCTGTGGCTCGCTGCCGTTGGCCGGTTTGAGCAAGAACTTGATCGCCGCATGGACGTGGACGATGCCCAGGTTGTAGGCCAGCTGGACTTCTTCGTAAGAAGAAAAGACCTTGCCCTCGCCCTTGACGCCGGGCTGGTCCATGGTCAGATAGTAGCAGCCCATCACCATATCTTTGGAAGGGCCGACTTCGGGCTCGCCGTTGCCGGGGCGCAACAGGTTGCGACTCGAGAGCATCAACTCACGGGCTTCGCGCACCGCTGGCTCTGACAGGGGCACGTGCACGGCCATCTGGTCGCCGTCAAAGTCGGCGTTGAATGCCGAGCACACTAGCGGGTGCAGGTGAATGGCGCTGCCCTCGACCAAGATCGGCTCGAACGCCTGGATGCTCAGGCGGTGCAGCGTCGGGGCGCGGTTCAACAACACGGGCCGCGTCTGGATCACCTCTTCGAGGGCCGACCACACTTCGGGCGTCTCATGCTCGATGAGGCGCTTGGCCCCCTTGACGTTGATCGCGTGGTTGTACTCGACCAGCTTTTGCATCACAAAGGGCCGGAAGAGCTCGAGTGCCATGCGCTTGGGCAGGCCGCATTGGTGCAACTTGAGCTTGGGCCCGACCACGATCACCGAGCGCCCGGAATAGTCCACACGCTTACCGAGCAAGTTACGGCGAAAGCGCCCAGCCTTGCCCTTGAGCATGTCTGAAAGCGATTTGAGCTGCCTACGCCCACGCAGCGAGATGGCCTTGCCGCGTCGGCTGTTGTCGATGAGCGAGTCCACGGCCTCTTGGAGCATGCGCTTCTCATTGCGCACGATCACTTCGGGCGCCTGCAGGCTGATGAGGTGCTTGAGACGGTTGTTGCGGTTCACCACGCGCCGATAGAGGTCATTGAGGTCGCTCGTGGCAAAACGCCCACCATCGAGCTGCACCATGGGCCGCAGGGCTGGCGGAATGACCGGCAGCACCGTCAGGATCATCCATTCGGGGCGATTGCCCGACTTGCGCAGTGCCTCGACGATCTGTAGCTGCTTGATCGCCTTCTTGCGGCGCTGCTTGGAGCGTGTGCTGCGGATCTCTTCGCGCAGCGCGTCGCCCATCTTTTCCAGGTCGATACGCTCGACGATCTCACGGATGGCCTCGGCGCCCATGCCGGCGTGGATGACGCGCCCCCAACGCTCGGTCAATTCGCGGTATTCGATCTCGTTCAGCAGCTGTTTGACGCGGATGCCCATGAGCTCGTCGCGCTGCTCTTCGAGGCGTGCGTTGATCTTTTCCAGCTCGGCATCCAGCTTGGTCTCGATCTCTGCTCGGCGACGTTCGGCGTCGCGCAGCGAGGCACCCTCTTCGTCGCCTAGCGGCGAGAGCAGGGCTTCGCGCTCGGCAGCATACTTGAGCTCGATGCGGCTGAGCTGCTCCTGGACGATGCGGTTGAGCTCAGCGATCTGGCCGCGGGTGACGGGGTCGCCGCTACGGGCCAGAATGGCTTGGCTCGGCTCGAAGACGAGGTCTTGAGGCGCGGCCTGGCCGACTAGGGCGTCGAGTTGCTCACGGAGTGCCGTGGCGGCGCTCATGATCTGCTCGGTCTCTTGATCGCGTCGTTGCTGAGTCAGCTCGTCGATGTCCTTCTGCCGGGCTTGCGCTTCTTGCTCCAGCTGGTCCACACCGGCCTGGATGGCGGCGAGCTGATCGTTCGCTTCTTGAGTCAGGCGCTGGCGTTCGCGCTCGGTCTCATCTTCCAGGCGGCGCAGCGCGCGTTCGCGGGCATTCTCATCGACGTTGGTGACGATGTACTGGGCATAGTAGAGCACCCGATCCAGGTTGCGCTGTGAGATGTTCAGCAGCAGCCCCAGGTAGCTCGGCGATCGCCGCGTGTACCAGATATGCGCGATGGGGGTAGCCAGGTCGATGTGGCCCATGCGCTCGCGACGGACGCGCGAATGGGTGACTTCGACGCCGCACTTGTCGCAGATGATGCCGCGGAAGCGAACCTTCTTGTACTTGCCGCAGTAGCACTGCCAATCCTTGGTGGGGCCAAAGATCGCCTCGCAAAAGAGGCCGTCTTTTTCGGGGCGGAGCCGACGATAGTTGATCGTCTCTGGCTTGGTGACCTCACCATATGACCAACTGTGGATCTGCTCGGGCGAAGCGAGGCTGACCTTCATGCTTTTGACATCGTTGAGATCCAAGGCGCCCTCCTACTGTTGGTAGGTAACCAGCCGTTCTGTTGTCAGTCAGAGGCCGAGAGATGAAAAGAATCCCGGTCTGTCATCTCCGTTGATTGTGGGAAACGTAAACCGAGAGAGAAATGTTCCGCGTATGAGCGATGATCAGAGGATGATCCCACTGCAAAACCATGCAGAGTATGAGGTCTTTTCACAGCATCTCAGTGTAACCTGTCTATATCACACTGTCAAATTCGCCGCGGCGATACAAGCCTGCTTTCGGCGAACAGCGCCGATAGTTCGTCGGTGTGCCGCGCAGCTATCCTCCATCAGGGGGTCACTACCCTCTCCAGCAGCGAGTCTGACCTGCGACTCACGGTTGGCACGATTGCGCTCCCGTGGTATAGTCGTGCCCAGTATGCCGTGCGCGTTGGAGGCAAGGGTGAGGCGTTTCTGGTCACTGTGTCTGATTCTGGCTCTGGCTCTGCTACTGCCCCTCTGTGTACAGGCGGGCTGTCCCAACAACCTGCTAGCCGACCCTAGCTTTGAAGACGGCAAGTACAAAGGCGAGACCGTTGGCACCAGCCTATCTTCCTGGATGGCGGTGGGTTGGCTGCCCTGGTCGCTGAAGGGCGATGCGATGACGAACCGCGAGCCCGAGTACTTTGTCGTGAATCGCGGCATCCTCGACGACGGTGCTTATCGCGGACGCGACGGCAACTACACCTTCAAGTTCTTTTCTGGCTATTCGACACACACGGCGGGTTTCTATCAGCAAGTGAACGTGCCCAAGGGCAGCAAGGTGACTTTCACTATCTGGGTGCAGATCGCCACTGGTGAAGATACGGGGCTGTTGGCCAAGGGTCACCCGATCTCTGACCTCGAAGCGCCGGGGAAATACCGCGTTGTAGCGGGCATCGACCCCACCGGCGCTACACCCATCGGCTTTGGCGCGCCCCCGCCCGACAGCGTCGTGTGGGGCGATGTGGTCCTCGATTCGGAAACGCGCGTCACTGGCCCACAGGGCGAGCCGTATGACGCCTGGGTGCAGCTCAAGGCAGAGACCATCTCGCAGAACGACGTGGTGACCGTATATACCAAGGGCTGGGCAGAGTTTCCGGTCAAGAATAACAGCTCCTTCTGGGATGACGCTTGCCTGGTAGCCGAGCTGCCGCCTACACCGACACCGCAGCCGACCAATACGCCGACCAACACCCCAGAGGCGACGGCCACGCCGTTGCCGACGAATACACCCTCGCCCACGGCCACGTTCACAGCTACCGCCCTGCCCACTCATACAGCGGTGCCCTCGGCTACTCTTGCTCCTACCAGCACACCGGCTCCAACACAGACGGCGGTGCCGACCACAGAGCCGGCTACCGCGACGCCAGCGCCTGTTGCGCCCGCGTCGAGCACCGGCGGGCCCAGTGGCTGGGCGATTGGGGCGATTGCGGTTGTGTTCGCGGGCGGCGGTGCGCTGTGGTGGCGAAGGCGCAACGGCAAATAGCAGTCAAAGACCCCCTCGTTAGGCGAGGGGGTCTCTCTATCTAGGAAAAGGTGCCAGCCACGGCCAGTACGTAGCGCTCGGGTGGCCAGTATCGCTGCATGACGTCGCGCACCTGTGCCCGTGTCACGCTTTGCACCAGATCGGCATAGCGCGCGACATAGTCGAGCCCGAGCTTGTATTCCTCGATGTTCAACAAGAGGTGGGCAATGCCGCGGTTGCTCTCCAGGCTCAGGGGCATGGCGCCCACGAGATATGATTGGCAGTCAGCCAGTTCCTCAGGTGTCACAAGCTCTTCGCGCATCCGGGCCAACTCGGCCTGAATGCTGCCTACTGCCTGAGCGAGACGGTCCAGGTTCACACCGGCATACACATACCACGGGGCCTCTCCTGGGCCCGGCTGTAGATCGGTGCTCACATAGTACGCCAGGCCCTGCTGATCGCGAACCACGTCGCCCAAGCGCCCCATCAGGCCGAGGGTACCCAAGATGGTATCGGCCACCACGCCGGGAAAATAGTCTTTGCTATAGCGCACCATGCCCAGCACCCCCAGCACGAGGTCGGCCTGCGACTTGCCGGGGACCTGCACATGCTGTTCAATCGGTTGCGTGGGCAATGACGGCGTGGGCACTGCCCAGACGGGCGCAGGCCCTTGGGGGCGCCAGTCTCCCAGCAATGATTCCAGGCGTGAGAGCGTATGTGCGGTGTCGATGTCGCCCACCACCGTGAGCACCAGGTTTGCGGGATGGTATAGGCGGTGAAAGGCTACCAGGTCGTCGCGAGTGACGGCGCTGACGCTCTCGCGCGTGCCCAGATCGGTGCGGCCATAGGGATGTGTCGGCCCATAGAGCGCGGCCTCAAAGGCGCTCATCGAGCGATATTGGGTGTCCATGTTGAGCAGGCCGATCTGAGTGAGCACCTGCCCGCGTAGGCGCTGTAGCTCTAGTTCGGGGAACGAAGGCTGAGTCAGCATCTCGGCAAGCAGGCTGAGGAGCAGGTCGAGGTCTGTGGCGAGCGAGCGCCCCACAAAGCCCGAGTCGTCGCGCCCAGCCATAAAGCTCAGCGATGCGCCCACTCCGTCGAGCAGTTGGTTGATCTCTTGATGCGAGTGCTCCGTCGAGCCGCGCCGCAGCATCGACGCGGTCAAAGAGGCGAGCCCCAAGCGGTCCTCCGGCTCGTGGATCGCTCCAGGCAGCAGGTCTCCCGCGATCGACACGGTGGGGCTGGCGTGGTTCTCGTGCATGAGCGCAACGATGCCGTTGTCAAAGACATGGCGGGTAATGGTCTCTGGGCCGAGCGTGCCGTTCAAAAAGCTGGTCGTCTCGCGAGCCGCTGGCAACAGAGCCTCGGTGGGTTCATCGGCCTCCTCGCCTTCGTCGGCGCCAGCGCCGTCCGCCGTAGGCACAAAGATACCGATCACGCTCTCTTCGGCCAGCAGATAGGTTTGGGCCGCTCGCAGCACATCCTCAGGTGTGACGTGAGCCAACTCGTCGAGCACGGTATCCATGCGCTCATGACGATCGACGATCTCGAGTAGGCCCAGGGTGAGCGCCTGGTTCGTGACGGTCTCGCTGCTGTAGGCGAACTGCGCTTGGGTCTGGCGAATAGCCACGGCCAACTCCTCAGCAGAGACAGGCTCTCGGCAGAGCTTGTCGATCTCGCGCAGGAGAGCCTGTTCCACACGTTCCGCTGCCACGCCTTCGCGCACGGTCGCGCCGACGGAGAACAGATAGGGATCGAGGCTGGCGTGGTAGTTGCTGCTCGCCGAGCTAGCCAACTCGGTCTCGACCAGGGCACGATAGAGCCGGGCGCTGCGCGCCTGCGCACCCTGAAACGCGAACATGCTCTTTCCGCCAGAGAGCACGGCATCGGCCACCACCAGCGGCAAGTAGTCTGGGTGCGAAACGGCCGGCGAGTGATAGCTGACGCGGATCACCGGCGTCGCGCCGGGCAGCCTCACCGTGACGCGCCGCTCGCCACGCTGTTTGGGTTCAGGGCGCACGAGGCTGCGCGGCATCTGGCTGGGCGGGAGTGGGCCGAACAGCTCTTCGACCCGCTGGCGATATGTCTCTGGCTCCAGATCGCCCACCGCGACGAGCACGGCGTTGTTGGGCGCATAGTATTGCCGATAGTGGGCATACAGATCATCTCGGGAGATGGCCAGCAGGTCCTCTTTCCAGCCAATCGTCTGGTGATGATAGGGATGCACGCGAAACGCCGTTGCCGCCATCTCTTCGGTGAGCACTTCGCGCGGTTCGTTCTCATCGCCCTCGCGCTCCGAGATGATCACCGTCCGCTCAGCATCCACCTCAGCCGGGTCAAAGAACGCACCGGTCATGCGGTCAGCCTCGATCTGTAGGGCCAGGTCAGCCGCGGCGCTAGGCAGCGTCTCATAGTAGGCGGTGAAATCCTGGCTGGTCATGGCATTGATGTGGCCGCCGAGCCGATCTACCGCTCGCATGATGCTCCCCTTGGGGAAGGCCGGCGAGCCTTTGAACATCATGTGTTCTACCCAGTGCGAAACGCCCGTCAGCCCCTCGATCTCGTTGCGGCTACCCACCCGATACCAGAGCCAGGTACTGACGATGGGCATGTTTCTGACGGGCTTGAGGATGACCTTGAGGCCGTTCCCCAGAGTGAATTGCAGTGTAGGCATTGCGCCCCCTCGGAAGGGTCTATTCACATCGTAGGTGGTCAGTATAGTCCAGCGCCGAGTGAGGGGAAACTGCGCACTTTTGTCGGGCCTGGCGGCCACTCGTAGAATGAGGGGCAGTTCTCTTGAGGTAAAGCGCATGTCAGAGATTAGGCGCAAGCCGTTGGCGGGTGGGGTCAACATTGGTCTGTATGAGGGCGACTCGCGCCTGGCTGGTCTCGTTCTGTTTGACTTGACGATACGCGTAGGAGACTGCGCCGTGCGCTGTGGCTGCATCGGCGGGGTGGGCACTGAACCACAGTACCGTGGCAATGGCTATGCCCGCCTCGTGATGGAGGATGCCCTGGCCTATATGCGCGAGTCCGGTATGTTGCTCGGCGCGCTGTTTGGTATCCCGAACTTTTATCCCAAGTGGGGCTTTGCGTCGGTGCTGGTCGAGGGCACGCTCGAGATCGAGACGGCCCATGCGCTACAGGCCCCGGCGCCACTCTCGGTGCGCGCCATGCGGCCAGAGGATATCGCCGCTGTCATCGAACTGTACACGCGAGAGAACGCACAGCGCAGCGGCACCATCGTGCGCCGGCTCGACGAGTGGAAGGGTTTCCGCTATGGCGTCAGCTGGAACGACAACGTCGCCGCATATGTCGTGGAAGATGCCGGCCAAGTGGTTGGCTATGCCGCCTACAACAGCGAACCCTGGCATACTCAGGTGGCCGAGATCTCGGGCAGCCGCGAGGCGTTGCAATCGCTCGTGCACCGTTTCGGCGAGAGCGCGCACGAGCGATGCCGTGAATAGATCACGTTTCGCCTGCCCCCCGATCACGCCTTGGTGCGTTTGAGCGCTGGCCTGGGTTGTCGCCTGATCGTCGAGTACCCCCACGCCGGAGACGGCATGGCGCGCATCATCGATCAGCCTGGGCTGCTACAGACCCTCACCCCGCTGTTTGCCAAGCGGCTGGCCGCTTCACCGGTGAGCGATTGGTGCGGTACGCTAGTGTTCGAGACGCAGCTGGGCACCGACGCCGTCTCGTTGGGCGGTACTCAGACGCACGTAGTGCGCCTGGCCCAAGAGCAGTTGATCCAGCTCATCTTGGGCTATCGCTCGGTGGCAGATCTGGCCTTTGAGGGCCAGGTCGAGTGTGCGCCCGAGCTAATGCCCATCCTCGATGCCGTGATGCCGCGGGGTCTCCCCTACATGTGGCACCCTGACCGTTTCTAGGCCAGAAGGATGACGATCACGATCCCGCCAAGCACCGCGATGAGGAACTCGATCACGGTGCGGCGGGTCAAACGGCCCCAAAGGTGTTGCTGGATGATGCCCGTTAGCGCGTAGAACACGGTTAGCAAGAGCACGGTGCCCGCGCGCGTGCTCAGCCGGGTATAGTTGAGCACCCAGGTCATCTCGCTGAGCAGCAGGCCGACCAGGCCGCTCCAGAGCCACACGAAGAGTGCCGGCGTCTCTGTGTCGCGAAATAGCTCGGCGCTGAGCAGCGCACCGGAGGCGAGGAGCGCGGTGGCCGAAAGGGCGCTACGCAGACGCACGCTATAGACCGCCGCAAAGATGATCAAGGCCAGAGCATAGGTCAGGACATTCAGCGCCAGGCGGGCCGAACCGGAGCTGCGCTCGTACGAACGTAGCTGTAGGGGAACGATGACCACCAGCAGCACGCCTACCAGCACGGCCACCGCGATCTGAAAACCCCACCACGAGAGCGTGTCGAGCAGCAGCAGACCGGCCAAGGCCAACTGCAGGGGCAGCCCCCAAAAAGTGGCCACTTGCGCCAGCCCCAGCGTGCCACGGGTGCGGCCAGCGTGGAGGATGGCCGCAACTCCGGCGCACACGATGCCGCTCAAGAGGACCACGTACTGGGCCGCACCCGTGAACTCGTATGAGAGGTCGGAGCCCAGCAAGCGCAACACGAGGGTACGCCCAGGCAAGCGCACAAACGAGGCGCTGGCCAGCGTCAACACGACCAAGCCGGCTAGCGCGGCCAGCTGACGGCCGCGCACGGTGCGCAAGAGGCGATCATCGCTCCGGGCAGAATCATCCATAGGCGCGACTATAGGGGTGAGGGGCACTGCTGTCAATCTGCGGCGGCGAGCGATGCTCGTTGAGTACCTTTGACGCTTCACTGGGGGGTACCTATAATCGCCTTCACCACATGGCCGCTCTTGGCGGCTCAATTCTTCTGCGAGGTGGTGCTTGCGCAACCGAGGCCTGCTGGCTGACCTCGCTGCATGCGGGGCGTTCCTGCTCCTGGCCTTGCTGCTTTTTGGGGCGGTGACGGTCGGCGGCAAGACGCTCATTCCCGCGGATAACGTCTTCCAGTGGGCGCCCTGGCAGGCCTACGCCGAGGCAGAGGGCATCTCTTTCCCCCATAACGGGCTGGTCAGCGACCTCTATCTCGAGAACTATGCCTGGAAGCAGTTCATCGTCGATGCTCTCCAGCAGCGCGAATTGCCGTTGTGGAACCCCTATATCCTGACAGGGGTGCCCTTCTTGGCTGCCGGGCAGCACTCTGTGCTGTATCCGCTGAGCGTGCTGTTCTATATCTTGCCACTCTCTGCTGCCTACGGCTGGTTTGCGGCGCTGCATCTCTTCTTGGCGGGCTTGTTCACCTACCGGTTTGCGCGGACGCTATCTCTCTCGCGGGGCGGAGCGTTCGTCGCCGGCGTGGTGTTCGAGCTCTGCGGGTTCATCGTCATCAGCAACGTCTTCCCCATGATCGTAGCCGCGGCCGTCTGGCTGCCGGTGATCCTCATCGCCATCGAGCATATCGTGCAGCGCCAGCTCACCGGTGCGCGCTGGTGGCAACACCTCCCCGACGTGGCCCTAGGCGCCGTCGCGTTTGGCCTGACTTTCTTGGCCGGGCACCCTGAGATGTATTTCTATGTGGGCCTCGTGGCGGCGATCTATGCTCTCTTTCGGCTCATCGGCGTCTATCGCGTCAAGCGACAGTGGGCCAGTGTCTCGAGCGCAGTAGGCTCGATCGCGGCGATGGCCTTGGTAGGCGTGGGGTTGGGGTGTGCGCAATGGCTGCCACTGTTGGCGGTGTTGCAAGATAGCGTACGCGAGAGCGGTGCAACGCTTGCACAGGTGCGAGGCTGGGCGCTGCCCAAGCGGCATGTCCTGGCGATGGTGCTTCCCGATGTCTTTGGCAACCCGGCGCATCATCGCTATTGGGAACTGTTCGCTGGCCAATGGCGAGCGATCACCCGGAACGCGCTGGGCGAGCCGATCGACAACCCATTCTGGGGCATCAAGAACTATGTCGAAGGGGCAGCGTATGTGGGCACGCTGACCCTCTTGCTTGTGCCGGTGGCGCTGCTGCGTCGCAAGGGCGAGACTCGCTGGTTCTGGGCAGGCCTTGGGATGCTATCGCTCTTGTTCAGCTTTGGCACTCCGCTCTATGCGCTGATCTATGCATTGCCGGGGTTCTCGCAGGTGCGCACGCCCTTCCGCTGGATCTATGTGTACTCTTTCTGCGCCGCCATGCTCGCTGGCCTGGGCGCCGACGCGCTGGGAGAGGCGGCAAGTCAGGCGGCGAGTAAGGGCCGACGCGCGCTCGATTGGCTGGCTCGCCGTGGCTTGGGCTGGTTGGGCGTGGCCGGCGGCATTGGAGTTGGCCTGCTGGTCGCCGGCGCTTTGCTGGCTCCCGAGCAGGCGGTAGCCGTAGCCGAACGAGCCATGGCTCTCCTCGACGGCGCCGAGCGCGGGTTCAGCGATGCACGCATGTTCCTGTCGTATCAGGTGCGCAACCTGGCGCTGTTTGGCGGCGCGTTGTTCCTCGGGGGTGGGGTGTGGCTGCTACGACCACGGCTCAAGCGCGGCCTGTGGTATGGCCTTGCGGGGGGCATCATCGCCGCGGAACTGCTCATTGTGGCCTGGCCGTTTTTCCCTGCCAATGACCGAGACTTGGTGGCTTACGAGACGCCGGCCATCCGTTACCTTCAGCAGCAACCGGGCCCCTTTCGCATCACCGCTTTGGTGAGCGGCGATGAAAAGACGTTCAACGCCAACGCGGGCATGTTCTATGGGTTGGAAGACATCCGTGGCTATGACTCGATCATCCCCCGTCAGTATGCCTCCTTTATGAGCTTGCTGCAGGAACAGACCGAGCTGCAATACAACCGGATTGCGCCGCTGTACGCGTCGAACCCGGCCGCTCTGAACTCGCCCCTGCTCGACCTGCTCAACGTGCGTTATGTGTTGACCTCGCCCGCCCAAAGCATCTCGGCAGATGGCTGGGCGCTCGTCTATGATGGCGAGCTGCGCATCTATGAGAACCGTGACGTCCTGCCTCGCGCCTTTATGGTGGCCACCGCCGAGAACCTCGGTGGTGAGGAACAGGTGCGGGCGGCTACGGCCCTGGCCGACCCATTGGCGGCCGTCTTGTTGGAGCAGATGCCCCCGCTCGTGAGCGGAAACACCGACGTTGACCTGCCGGCGGCGGTCATTCGCCTCGATCATGGCCTCAATGAGGTCACCGTCGAGGTAGAGACACCGGTCGATGCCTATCTCGTGCTGACCGACGCCTACGCCAGTGGCTGGAAGGCGTTTGTGCGGTCAATGGGTGCCGAAGAGGAGCAAGAACTGACGATCTACCGCGCTTACGGCCAGTTCCGCGCGGTGGCGGTGCCCGCAGGACATCAGGTGGTGCGCTTCAAGTACACGCCCAACGCAGTCAAGTTCGGGCTGTATGTGAGCTTTATGGCGGGCATGATCTTGGTGCTCGGCCTGGGGTTGTGGCTCTGGCGACGATTCTATCGCGAACCAGATCAGACCCAGGATGTGCAGCGGGTCACCAAGAACACGGTGGCGCCAATCGCGTTGAACGTGATGAACAAGGTCATCGATATGGTCTTTGCCATGTTGATGCTGCGTTTGCTCGGGCCGGCCGAGGCGGGCAACTACTATTTCGCCGTCGTCGTCATCAGCTGGTTCGATATCCTCACCAACTTTGGCTTGAACACCCTGGTCACTCGCGAGGTGGCGCGCGCTCCAGCGCAGGCAAACCGCTATCTCCTAAACACGATTGCGCTGCGCGGGCTGCTGTGGCTGGCCAGCATCCCCGTGTTAGCGGCCTTCTGGGGTGTTCGCGCGTTCACTGTGCCGCTCGACCGCACGACGGCGTTGGCCATCGCCTTGTTCTTTGTGGGTCTGTTGCCGAGTAACATCTCGGCCAGCTATTCGGCGATCTTCAACGCTCACGAAAAGATGGAGATACCCGCGTCGGTGGCCACGCTGACCACACTGCTGCGCGTGTGCCTGGGCACGGTGGCGTTGGTGATCGGCAGTGGCTATGTCGGGCTGGCCGTGGTGTCGATCATCGTCAACATCGTCACCCTGTTGGTGCTGCGCGCACAGCTGGTGCAGCAGATCATGCGCCCAAGCCGCGAGCTCGACCGGGGTCTGCAGCGCGACATGCTGCGCGATGCCTGGCCTTTGATGATCAACCAGCTGTTGGCGACGCTCTTTTTCAAGATGGCCGTTATGCTGCTCGAGATACTCAATCGCGACCCGCGGGTGCTCGGTTGGTACAGCACCGCCTACAAGTACATCGACGCCGTGGGGCTGATTCCGGCCTACTTTACACTGGCGCTCTTCCCGCTAATGGCGCGATATGCTGCGAGTGAGAAGCACAACCTGGTGAGGGCCTATCGTCTGGCGATCAAGGTGTTGAGCCTAATCGCCGTAGGGCTAGCGGCGCTGATCTCGGCGTTTTCCACCGAACTAATCGCGATCTTGGGTGGCAGCGAGTATCTGCCACACGCCGCCGAGGTGCTGAGGGTGATGATCTGGTACATGCCCATCGGCTTTATCAACTCGGTGACGCAGTATGTACTGATCGCCCTCGATCAACAGCGCTTTATCACCCGCGCTTTTGCGATCGCCTTGGCCTTTAACATCGTGGCCA
>JBDKSN010000134.1:0-19212 GCA_039680625.1 Anaerolineales bacterium
TCTACCGTGAGCACAGCATCCCGCTCTTGGTCAACGAGGCGCTTCAACTCACTTCCGCACTTGGCGAGACGCGCGAGGCCTTTGCCGAGCGTTGCCGGCGCGAGGCCGCTGCCCGCCAGCGTGCGGCCGAGGACCAGGAGCGAGAGCGCATGGCCAAAGAGCGCGAACGGCTGGAGCAGCGTCTACGTAAAGAAGAGCAGGAGTTGGAGCAAGATCGCGTCGACCTCAACGGCCGGCGTACAGAAGAGCTCGCCTCGGGCGCCGAGAGCGTGATCAGCATCCTCATGGGGCGGCGCCGCTCGTCGGCTGCGTCGTCTGCCCTGCGCAAGCGCCGTCTGACCGCGCAGGCCAAGGTCGACCTGCGCGAATCTGAGGCAGAGATCGAGCGCCTCAAGCAAGAGATCGAGGCGCTCAAGGCCAGGCAAGAGGATGCCTTGGCCGACCTGGCAAAGGGTTGGGCAGGAGTGGCTGACCAAATCACCACGCAGCCGTTGCGCCCGCGCAAGACCGACATCCGCGTGTCGAGCTACGGCCTCGCCTGGCGGCCCTATTGGGCGATCACCTATGAGGACGAGCGCGGCGTGCTGCGCGATGCGTTGGTTGGGGCCTTTGGCGAGGAGGATGCGTCGGCGTGAAGAGACGTCTGACGAGCTTTGCCGACTTGGTGTTACAGGCACAGCGCGGTGAGGATTATGATCTCCTCGTGCGCGACTATGGCGCGGCAGTAACCATCCTGGCGCTGCACGGAGGCACGATCGAGCCTCTGACCGAGCAGCTGGCGATGGCCGTCGCCGGGGATACCTGGAACCTGTTTGCCCTCTATGGCCTGCAGCTGAGCGCCGCAAACCTGCGGTTGCCTACGCTTCGCCTAGCCGAGGTGCGCTGCGATGCCCTGTTGCAACACAGCGCGCTGGCCTTGGCCATCACCGGCTGTGGTGACGGTGAACAAGCACAGGTCGGCGGGCGAAACGGCCAGCTCGTGCGCGCCCTCCGCGAGGGCCTTGCCGCTATCGGCTTGCCCGCGGCTGAGACTGGCTCGCCCGAGGCCGAGGCGCTCGCCATGCAGTGTTACAATCGCACTCAGTGGGGCGGCGCGCAGCTCACTCTGCCCCTCGCCTTGCGTCGGCGCCTGACACCGACCGCCCTGGAAGCTGTGCCTCCCGGCGTGATGCCGCTCTTGACGGATCTGGGCTGGGCTTTGATCAACGCCGTGCGCGAAGCAGTGGACGGTTGCCTCCGCGAACAAACCACAGACCTGGCCACGACGCTAGATCGATTCGAGCGCGCCACTCGGGCCGCACAGGCGTCTGGACTATTCAGTCCGACACCGCGAAGCCAGGCTCAGCGTCGTGAGGGATAGGCGTAGACCCTGCAAGTTGTCTCGACAGGAGCAGCCGTTGGACGGTCCCGATAGAGGGAGATGGGGTGGCACTGGCTATCGTTAGGGTCGTTGGCGAGGGAGGCTGCGGGAATAGATCGTTCGTGGCCTATTCGCTTGAGAAAGTCGTAGCAGGAGGATGGGAGAGATGAGGTACGAGATCGTCGGTTCGGTTTTGCCTTCGGTAGATGTCTACTTGCAGGCAGGAGAGTCCGTCTATACCGAGCGTGGCGGTATGGCGTGGATGCGCGGCGATGTGCAGATGGAGACCAACGCGCGCGGCGGCTTGATGGCTGGTTTGGGGCGCAAGCTGGCCGGAGAGTCGATCTTTATGACGACCTACACGTGCCGCAGTGGCGAGGCGATGGTCACGTTCACTCCTGAGGCGCCCGGCCGCATCATGGCCTTCAACCTGCAGGCAGGTCAGAGTCTGATCTGCCAGAAAGACGCCTTCATGTTGGCGCAGACTACCGCCAACATCGAGATGCACTTTCGCAAGAATCTCGGCTCGGGCTTGTTTGGCGGTGAAGGGTTCGTCCTGCAAAAGGTCAGCGGCCCGGGCATGGTCTTTCTCGAGATCGCCGGAGACGTGCGTGACTATGTCTTGCAGCCAGGCGAGGTCATGCGCATCGATCCCGGCCACATCGCCTTCTATGAGACCGGCATGGCTTACGACATCGCCTCGGTGGGCAGCTTGAAGAACGCGCTGTTCTCGGGCGAGGGTCTGTTCCTGGCGACCATCACTGGCCCTGGCCATGTCTGGCTCCAGAGTATGCCCGTGAGCAATCTGGCCGAGGCCATCAAGAAGTACATCCCCACCAAGAGCTCGTGATCTGCGGGGATGGACAAGGCCCCTCCTTCATCGGAGGGGCCTTGTGCTTGGCCGTACTAGAGGGCGATGCCCAATGCGGCGAGGATCGCCACCACAACGGGGGCGATGACTAGGCCGGGCAGCATGTTGGCCACGCGGATCTTTTTCAGGTCCAGCAGCAATAGGCCAATAGCCAGGATCATGATGCCGCCCACTGCCGACATCTCGGTGATCATGGCGTCGGTAAAGAGGTTCTGCGCCAGGCCGGCGAGCATCGCCAGCCCCCCCTGATAGAGCAAGATGGTCAACGCTGCAAACAACACTCCGATGCCTAGAGACGAGGCAAAGGCCAAGGCTGAGAAACCATCGAGCATGGCCTTGATCGCGAGCAGCGAATAGTCGCCGGTAAGCCCGTCTTGGATCGAGCCGAGCACCGTAAGCGGCCCGATGCAGAACACTAGACTGGCGGTGATAAAGCCCTCGGAAAAGTGAGCCAGCGACTCTTGACCGACATGCCGTGCGACGCGCCGGCGCAGCCAATCGCTCACCCGTTCGAGGCCCACATCGATCCGCCACCACTCGCCCAGGATCGAGCCGATGATCACGCTGCCCAAGGGAACCAGGATGTTTTGCGTGTCGAGCGCCAGGTCGATGCCCAAGATCAGGGTCACCAGGCCCAGACCGTGCATCACGGTCTCTCGCATTCGCTCGGGCAGACGAGCGCCCAACAAGACGCCCAACCCGCCCCCCAATAGCACCGTCGCGATATTCAGCAGTGTGCCCGTCAACGCTGCACCCGCCTTGCCGTCGGGATTCGGTCAGCCCTCGAAGAAGGGCAGCTCTTGCTCATCGAAATACCACACACCGTTGGTGGTCAGATACTCGAGCGTCTCGGCCAAAAAGGCATAGTGCTTGTCTTCGACCTTGGCCAAGTAGTCCCACATGGCCTTGGCCTCTCCTTGCGCATCGGCCGCAGCCCGCGTATAGGTGTCGAACCCACGCTGCTCGAAATCCATGGCCATCTGCAAGGCCTGTTCATCGGTAAAGCCAGCCGGGATCAGCTCATCAGCGGCCTGCGCCTCGGGGAATATCGAGAGCGGATCTACCGATGCGGCCAGCTCCTTGGCGCGCTCGAGCGATACAGTGCCCTGGCCACTGGTCAGCGCCGCATACTGCCCGCGTAGGATGTCGAGATGCCCCTGCTCCTCTTTGACCAAGGCCCGAAAAACGGCCTTGCCGGTGTCGTCGGCCGTGCGCGCGACTGCCTGCTCGTAAAAGCGCATTCCCCAAAGCTCGGTGCTCATGCCCGTCTTGAGGACCTCGATAGCATCCATCATGCCTCCTTGTTGCTTGGGCAGCCATTATGCCCTGTGATCGACCAAGGCCCAAAATCCCGCTTGGCTACACCCAGGCGGATTCGGAAGAAAGGGTCTCATAGTTGGCCATCAACATGTCAAAGTGCGTGTGCTCGGCCGCGGCCAGCCATAGGTACATCTGTCGGGCGGCCTCATCTGACTCTCGGGCTGCGGCCTGCCGATAGAGATCAAAGCTCTGGATCTCGATCTCCAGCGCCATCTGGAGCGCGCTAAGCTCATCGTAAGTGCGTTGCAGCTTGGCATTGAGCTCAGGCCCGCTCGGCGGGAAGAGGCGCTCTTCCAGATCGATGCGCTGGACTTGCAGATCCGGCAGTAACACATAGTGGCCTTCGCCCTCGACCGCGTGCAGTTGCCGCAGGATCATCTCTTCGTGGATGCGCTCATCATCGGCCAACGCTCGGAAGGTGCGCTGGCAGCGCTCGTCGTGCATGCGCTCGGCAGCCTGGAGATAGAAGGCTCGGCCGTCCTTCTCCAGCTGTAGCGCTTGGCTCAACACCTGTAGGGCCGGGTGCTCATTGCTCATCGCTAGACTCCTTTGCTCAAAAAGGTAGGACTGCCTTGTGGCGAACCCCTTCTCGAATGAACTCGATGGGAATGGTCTGATGTGGTGTCACGCCAGCGATCAGTTGTTGCAGCTGCGCCGCGCTGCTCACGGCGCGCCCGGCAAACGTGACGATCACGTCTTGAGGGTGGAGCCCGGCCTGGTCGGCCACGCCGCCCGGAGTCACCTTGCCCACATAGACGCCCGAGCGCTCGGTCGTCAGCCCGCGTTCAGCCATGGCCGCGGCATCGGCTACCGACGCGCCGAGCTTGGGGCGGGCGATGGTGCTCAAGATGCGCTCGAGTTGCGGCCGGTTGAAGCCGACGACCACTTGGCCATCGATCACCACCACTGGGACGCCGCGTTGCTGCGACACGCGGATCATCTCTGCCGCCGCTTCGCGATCTACAGAGACATCGCGCTCGATAAAGTGAACTCCCCGAGATGAAAGAAACTCTTTCACCTGCGTGCAATAGGGTCAAGTCGGTGTCGTGTAGACAGTGACGGATTGCGTTTTCTCTGCCATGATGACTAGATGAACTCCTTGACTAGCGCCTGATAGTCCTCGGTTGGTCGCGCATGGAAGGGCTGAGCGGCCAAAGCCTGTTCCTTGATGGCGGCAACCTGCTCTTCATAGGCGGGCACGTCTTCACGCCGATACAGAATGCCGGTCGGGATGCGCCCACTGGTTCCCGGGTACTCAAAAGCCCGTGCCATGGCCGCCAGTCGGTCGCTAGGGTCGTGCCCTTCATCCTCGACCTTGTAGACGCGACTGCGATACCAGTCATAGTCCATCGCGCGGTTAAAGCTCACGCAAGGCTGCATCACATCGATCAGCGCATAGCCGCGATGCTCCAACGCCTGGCCGATGAGGCTCGACAGTTGGCCGAGGTCGAGCGCAAAACCGCGCGCGACAAACGTCGCCCCCTCGGCGATGGCCAGGGCCACGGGATTGAGGGGCGCATCGAGCGCGCCGGCTGGCGAGGTGCGCGTCTTAAAGCCGGGCTGGCTGGTCGGCGAGTATTGCCCCCTGGTCAAGCCATAGACGTGGTTGTTCTCTACCAGGTCGACAAGGCCAATGTTGCGGCGAACAGTGTGCAAGAAGTGATTGCCCCCCTCGCCGTAGCCATCGCCGTCGCCGTGCACACAGATCACCTTCATGGCCGAGTTGGCGAGCTTGAAGCCCGTGGCTACCGCCAGGGTACGGCCATGCAGGGTGTGGAGGCCGCTGATGCGGGTATAGTCGTTCATCTTGCTGCCGCAGCCAATGCCCGTGACCATCATGATCTCGTCGGGGCCATAGCCTGAGGCCGCAAAAGCCCGCTTGAGGGCGTTCCAGATGCCAAAGTCGCCACATCCAGGGCACCAGGTTGGGCGCACGTCATTGCTGAAATCCTGTACGGTGGCCATGTTACGCCTCCAGGTGTGCTAGGATATAGCCTGCGGTCAAGGGGCGCCCGTCGTAGCGCAACAGGCTCTCGGCCCGCAACCCCGTCTCGGCGCGAAGCAAGTGGGCGAACTGCCCGGTGGCGTTGGTCTCGATACACACCAGCCGTTTGGTCGCTGAGAGGGCCTCTCGCACAGCGTCGACGGGCAGGGGCCAGAGATCGACAAACTGCACCAGATTGGCCGAACCGCCCTGGGCGTTGATCTGCTCCATGGCCTCGCGAGCAGCGCCATAGCTCGATCCCCAGGTAATCAGGGTGAGCTCGGCCTCGGCCGGCCCATAGCGGTAAGGGGCGCGCATCTCTCGCTGCATTCCCTCGCCCTTGAGGCGGCGCTTGTCAGCCGCCTGCACCGCCACCTGGGGGTCTTCGGTGATATGCCCTTTTTCGGTGTGCAGGTTACTGGACGCGAGATAGACCGATTGCGGCCCATTGCCGGGGGGCAGCCGCGGCGAGACCCCATCAGCGGTCATCTGGAAACGCAGATAGGGCTGGCCGAGAGTCTCTACCTCGGCGCGGGTGAGCAACTTGCCGCGGTCGATCGTCACCTGCTCGAAAGCGAATAGGCTTGCCGGCCGCGACATGACCGTGGTCGAGCTATACTCGTCAGAAAGCACGATCACCAGGCTCTGATACCGCTCGGCCAGGTTGAAGGCGCGCAACGCCGCCTGAAAATGCTCTTCGGGCGTGTGTGGCGCCAGCACGATGCGCGGCCACTCGCCGTGCGAGGAGTAGATGGCCATCAGCAGGTCGGCCTGAGCCGTGCGCGTCGACAGGCCAGTGGCCGGCCCCGGCCGTTGCGCCAGATAGACCACCAAGGGCACTTCGATCGCGGCCGCTAAGCTCAGCCCCTCGACCATCAGATCGAACCCGCCTCCCGAGCTGCCCGTCATCGCGCGCACGCCTGCATGAGCGGCGCCAACAGCCATATTCACCGCGCCGATCTCGTCTTCGGCGTGTTTGACCACCAGGCCATAGGCGTCGGCGTGACCAGCCAGATACTCGAGCACGCTGGTCCAGGGCGTCATCGGGTAGCCGGCAGCGAACTTGCAGCCGGCCATGATCGCGCCCATGGCAAAGGCGCGATTGCAGTCGAGCACCGCCTGCGCCTCACTGGGCCTATCGGCCAAGCCGGGGCGGATCACCTGGCCATAGCGCTCTGCAGCCAGCCGAGCTGCCTGTTGGGCTACCTGGCGGTTGGCCTCGGCCACTGCGCCGCCTTTGCGGCCAAAGTTCTCGGTGATGACGCCGACCACATGTTGCAGATCCAGGCCCACCAGCTGGGCGGCGGCAGCCAGGGCAGCAGTATTCACCATCACGGCAGCGCCGTTGTCGATGGCGATCTGCAGCAACGGTAGGCGCGCTACGGTACCCGAATAGCCGTCCAGAGCGCCCTCGGGGATCTTGGTGGCCTCGTCCACGACGACTGCGCCCTTGGCCGACAGTTTGTCAGCGTGGCGTACCAGTGACTCGCTATCCATGGCGATGAGCACGTCAACCTCATCATCGATCGCATAGACAGGCTCGTCACTGGCGCGGATGGTGAAAAAGTTGTGCCCGCCACGGATCCGTTCGTAATAGTCGGGAGTGCCCACCACGTGATAGCCGCCGCGGGTTAGGGCCTTGGCAAAGCCCGCGCCGCCCGATTCAACGCCCTGGCCGGCCTCTCCACCGATGCGAAAGGTCAGGTCGATCATCACCATGCTCAGCCTCCATCGTAGCCCGGCAACGGTGAACGCGCCGGTTGCGGGGTCAGCGCCATCGGGTCTCGCCACCGATACCGCTGGGGCGAGGCGCGTGACCACCTCGCCCCAGCACTACTGCTCACTTGAGCACGCAGAACGCTTCGGCTCGCTTGACACGCAGCGCCAGCGTCTCAAAGACGCGAAAGCGCTGATCGAGCCCCTCATTGCCCACGTAGCTGGTGACGATGTCCTGGCCCACCACCAGATCGGCGTTCCACGGCTGCGGGCTCACCACCAACACAGCATCATCGGGCATGTTGCGCGACTGGAAGATGCCCTCTTCGACGAGCTTGCTCACCAGGTCGAGCTCGCGGCGCCCTTCGCGCATCAAGCTGGCCAGCCGGGCGAACATGGCCGGGCTGAGCACCAAGGCAAAGGGGCCATCGACCTCGGCGGCCTGCAGACGAGCGATGGCCGTCGCCACCGCCTGGAATGGGCCGCCGAGAGTATCCCAGTCACCCAAGGCAGAGGTTGTGCCCGCTGCCTTGAGCATTCCGCCGATCACCACCTCGTCTTCGGCTCGGGTGAGCTTGGACGCGGCCGTGGCCACGGCGCCCAGATCGAGGCCAAACGGCGTCTGACTGGCCATGGCCAACTGTTTGGCTTTGAGGATGAACTCTTGGCTGTTCTCGATGAGCCGCAGGTACTCGGTGGTGTCGGTCACAACGGCTGCGCCGTCGGACTCGGTAAAGCCGAACACGGGCACGAGCTCGACGCCCCAGCCCAGCGGCCCCACCAGATGTAGTAGTCTGCGTCCTACCAGAGTTTTCTTGGCCACGGTGACCACCATGTCATCGATCTTGGCCCACGTGGCAGCGTCGATCGGGGCTGCATCTCGCATATAGTAGTCGCTCATCATGTCCTCCTTCACGGTGTCGGTAATACCGTCCCCTAGTCTTTGAGGCTGCCGACAGACGGGATGTCTTGACTCCCGTCCTTAGGCTCCGTAGCGGACTGCTCGGCGGCAGCTTGTGCCTCATCGAGCAGGTCAGAGAAAACCTGGCTGTGATAGATCTCGTGGTCACGGATGCGGGTCAGCAGCTTCTTGAGGCTCTCATCCTCGATCTCGGGCACCTGCGCGCTGTACATGTGGGTGACCTCGTTCTCCACCTCGATGTCCGCTTTGAGGTTGGTGATCGGGTCGCGCGTGAGCACGAGATCGTCGTGGGTAAAGTCGGGTTGGCCGCCATCCTCAGCCACATGCTCGGCCAACCAGCCCAGATGCTGCATCTCATTGATGGCCGCGTTCTGTAGCTCCTCAGCCGCTTCGCAATCCTCAGCCACGAACGAGTGGTAGAGATACTGCAAGACCACCGAGTACTCGTGCCGGACACCCCTGTTGAGCATCTCTTCTAGCCGCGCCGGCGGGCCAGCAGGAGCGTCGGCGGCACCTGGAGCCTCGGACTCGGTGTCTGAGGAGGCGGATGCCTCTGCTGCGGCCTCTGCGGCGAGGTTCTGGAACTGCTCCTGATGGTGCAGCTCGTCGTCCAGGATGCGCGCCAGCAGACGGCGGATCTTTTCATCGTCGATGGCGGCGATGTGTTCACGATACTGGTCGATCGCGCTCTGCTCGAGATCTACATCCTTGAGCATCTGCTGCTCGACGGGCCGCCGAGTGAAATCCACCGGGTCGCGGTCCATCGACGGGTCCCCACCCAACTCGTTGATCTGGTCGGCCAACCAGTCGAGGTGGTACATCTCTTCGCGCGCGATGGCTTCGATCGCAGCAGGCATGGCGCCCTCGGGCATGCTGTAGGCGTGATTGAGGTACTGGATGATGGCCTGCTGCTCACCCATCATGTCTTTGCGCAACAGTGCGATGATCTTGGCCTTGTCCATGCTCACCTCCAATTGGGAATCATTGATGTGCCTTGACGATCTCGATCAGGGGAAAATCCGGTGCAAAGAGCCGATCCAGATAGGGCGTGAGCGGTATGCCCAGTGAGATCAACTGATTGACCGCGCGGACATCCTCGCGGTCGCCCAGCAAGATCGCACCCACCGCCCGTCCGTCGCGAATGACCAGCTTCTTGTAGACCGAGCCGTTGGCGTTCTGATAACGTTTCTCGAGGAAATCGCCCCCTTGAGGATTGACCTCGCCAATGCTGGTGAGATCGATCCCCGTGACCTTGAGGGTAGTGCTGGGGACCACATCTTCATAGAGCACATCTGCCTGGCCACACACTTGGGCGGCAGCGACCTTGGCCTGCGCTAGCGCCACAGGGATGATCGCCCAGACCATGCCGTGAACCTCAGCGCAATCGCCCACGGCATAGATATCCGGATCGTCCGTCTGCATGCGCTCGTTCACGATGATGCCGCGGTTGCAGGTTAGCCCGGCCTGAACCGCCAGGCTGGTGTTGCTACGCACTCCTGCCGAGATCAGCACTGTGTCGGCCGGCAATTCCTCGCCTGAGTTGAGCGTCACTGAGCGCACTCGCCCATCGCCGGCGATAGCCTGCACCTGCACGCCCGTGAGCACGCGCGCACCGGTGGCCTCGATCAGGCGCTGCAAGACCGCGGCACCCTCACGGTCGAGCTGCTTGGGCAACAGCCAGGGTAGGGCCTCGAGGATGGTGAGGCTCGCCCCGGAATGCGCAAAGGCCATCGAGGTGTCAAGCCCGAGCAGCCCCCCGCCGATGCATACAATGTGCCGTGCCTGCGTTGCGCACACGCGAATCGCTTTGGCGTCGTCGAGCGTGCGCAGGGTATACACGCACTGGCGGTTGGCGCCCTCTATCGGGGGCACCCAACAGGTAGCACCGGTGGCCAACACTAGCCGGTCGTATGGCTCGACTCGCCCATTGGCAAACATGACGCTGTGCGCCTGTCGGTCGATCGAGACGGCCTCTTGCCCCAGCTCGACGCGGATGCCCCGTCGCTCATACCACGCAGCGGGATACTGGGGTAGAGCCTCAGGCTGAACCTCGCCGGCGAGCATCTCGATGAGCCGCGGCCGGGGATAGTAATGATAGCGTTCTCGGGAAAAGAGCGCGATCTCGCTGGCCACGCCGCAATCGGCGACGGCTCGCGCTGTGTTCACCCCAGCCACACCATTGCCAATGATCACGACGCGCATCAGACCCTCCCTGAGCCCTTGAGGTAGGATGTGTTCGCCATCGAGACACAACGACCGCCGTCAATTGCCAGACGGCGGTCGCACAGCCGACACTCACCGTTCGGCGTCACTCCATCTCTTCGAACATGTCCTTGCTAGCGCCGCATTCGGGGCAGACCCAATCCTCCGGCAAGTCTTCAAAGGCTGTGCCTGGCTCGATGCCGTTCTCGGGGTCGCCCACTTCCGGATCATAGACATAGCCGCAGACGAGACACTCCCACTTGGCCATTCTGTTTCTCCTATTCTCTGATCTAGTGTCCGACACATCCACACCGAGTCTAGCCGCTAGTTCTCGGGGTAGAACATCTCTTCGTATAGTTTCTCGATGGCCTGTTTGTGCTTGAGCTCCTCGTTGGCCAGGGTCTCGAAGAGGGTGCGGAGCTGGGCGTCTTCAGCCACCGTGGCCATGTCGGTGTAGAAAGCATGGCTGGCCGCCTCGCGCTTTCCAGCAACGATCAGGATGTCCTGCAGGCCAGCATTCGGGCCGAGAGGCGCTGAGACCAGGTGGTCAGTGAGTCTGAGATCGAGCACTCGCTCTTGTTGTGCCGCAGTCAATTGGGCCAACGAGCCTTTGGCGAGGATGCCCTCCAGGCGACGACGGTGGCCGCGCTCTTGAGCGGCCAAGTCGAACAGCATGTCTTGCGTTGGGCCAGGCGCGACCATGCGAGCGGCCGAAGTGTATAGCTCGTACGCAGCCGCCTCACGCAAGATAGCCGTTTGTAACGCTTCTTCTAGGGTATTGCTCATTGCTTCACTCTCAATAGAGCTTTTCATCAAACAGCGCTTTCATTGTAGAGGTCGCCTGCTGCGCTGTCAAGGCCGAATCTGTGCGGCCACAGACTTTGCCAGTGTGATGGTCTCGGGAACCCAACTCTCTCAAGAGCCAAGGGCAGGTTCGCGAACCTGCCCTTGGTTTTCGTTGAGTGGAGGGCATCGCCCCGCGCTACAGCCCGAGTGCGCTGTGCAGGGCGGGCACCACGTGCGAGACCTCGTTCTCGGGGATGATGAATGAGACGCTGTAGGCCGAGGCGGCCTGGGCCACGGCGATCACCCTGACGCCCAGGTTGCCCAGTGCTGCAAACGCGCGCTGCGTGATCGATGTGCCCTGCGCGTCGGGCATGCCTACCACCGAGAGCGCGGCGACCTCAACCTCAGCTGATATCCCCGTAAGGCCGGCCAAGGCCAGTTCGCGCTGAAACTCTACCTGGAGCAAATGAACGCTGTGCGCTTGGTCTCGCTGCCGCACCACCAAGTTCAAGCTGCGCTCGGCGAACGATTGCGAGAACATGAATACCTCAGCGCTGCCTCGGGCCAGGGCTGCCAGAGCCCGCGAGGCCATGTTCAGCGTCCAGCCCGCACCATTGCCCATCACCTGAATCAGGCTCAGCCCCTCGGTGGTGATGATCGCGGGCAGGCTCGCACGGCCATTGCTGGGAGCCGCAGTGATCAGCGTGCCCTCTCGCTCGGGAGCGAAACTGTTCAGGATGCGCAGGGGCACCGCCGCCTCGGCCAGCGGCTTGACCGTCTTGGGGTGGAGCACATCGGCGCCAAAGTAGGCTAGCTCTTCGGCCTCGGCATAGGAGAGCTCGGGCAGGCGATGCGCTGTGGGCACGAGCTTGGGGTCGGCAGTGAGGATGCCATCCACATCGGTCCAGATGCACACCTCACTGGCCTCTAGCGCCACGCCCAAGATGGCAGCCGTATAGTCGCTGCCCCCACGCCCGAGGGTGGTCGTGACCCCACTCGGGGTGGCCCCGATATAGCCGGTGACCACGGGGATGACTCCCTGTTCGATCAGTGGCAGCAACCTGCGACGTACCCGTTCGCGCGTCGCGGCCATGTCCGGGTGCGCCTCGCCGTGTCGGTCATCGGTGACGATGAGCTCTGTGGCGCTCACCTGTTCGGCGGGGATGCCGCGCGCGCGAAAGAGGGCGGCCAACATGCGGCTCGACAGTTCTTCGCCGATCGAAGCTACTGCATCGTGCCCGCGAGGGGTGAGTTCGCCGAGAGTGGCCATGCTGAAACAGAGGCGCTCCATATCATCGAGCCGCGTGAGGATTTCAGCGGCCACTTGATCACGATCGGCGTTGTCGACGTGCAATGCATCGAGGCAGCCGAGGTGCTTGTCGGCGAGCCACTGTTTGGTGGCGACATACGTCTCAGGCTTGCCCGTGGCGGCATCGCGCGCAGCGTCGATCAAGGCATTCGTGGTACCGCTCATCGCCGAGACTACCACTACCCGCTGCGCATCGGGCGAGGCGCTGACGATGTCGACCACGTGGCCAAAACGCTCGGGGCTACCGACAGAAGTGCCACCGAACTTGTGGATGATCATTGTGCCCCCCTTGCACTCGTGGCTGTGGGCACACCATCCAGCGCCTGAGCCAGGTCAGCAAGGAGATCGGCCGTGTCTTCGATGCCCAGGGCATAGCGCACCAGTTCACCACGGATGCCAATGGCCGCCCGCTCGTCATCAGAAAGCGTGAAATGCGACATGAGCGCCGGTTGCTCGACGATGCTCTCGACGCCTCCCAGGCTGGGTCCGATGTAGGGGATACGCAGGGCATCGATGAAGCGCGCCGTGCCCTCCAGATCGGCGTCTAGCTCAAAGCTCACCACGCCGCCATAGCCCGACATCAGGCGCTGGGCGATGGCGTGATCCGGATGCGAGGCCAACCCGGGATACCACACACGGCGCACGGCCGGGTGTTGTTCCAAGTACTCGGCTACTCGCTGGCCATTCTCGTTGTGACGCGCCATACGCAGACTCAACGTCTTGAGCCCTCGTTGGAGCAAGAAGAGCGTATTGGGGTCGCAGGTAGCGCCCACGATTTGGTTCAACTCACGCACCTTCTGCACTAACTCTGCAGAGCCGACAATGGCGCCAGCCAGCAGGTCGTTGTGGCCACCCAAGTACTTGGTCGCGCTATGGATCACCAAGTCAACACCGAGGCTCAAGGGTTGGATGTTGCAGGGTGTGCCAAAAGTGGCATCAGCAAACACCAACAACCCATGGGCGTGCCCAATCTCGGCCACACGCGGCAAATCGACGACGCGGAGATAAGGGTTAGTGGGCGTCTCGGTGAGGATGAGTCGGGTGTTGGGCTGGATCGCCTCGACCAACGCCTGCTCATCGTTGATGGGCACTAGGGTGCAATGAATGCCAAACCGCGGTAGGACCTCCAGCCCAAATTGCCGCGTGCGCCGGTAGCAGTCATCCGTCATGATATAGTGGTCGTCGGTACTCAAATGAGTCAGCAACGACAAGACGGTGGCCGCCATCCCGGTGCTCAGGACGTACGCTGCCTCACCGCCCTCCAGCGCTGCGAGCTTGTCTTCGACCGCTTCCGCATTGGGGCCGCCGTAACGGCCATATTCGCCGCGCAGGGGCGGAAGGCCTTGCTCTTTGCGCTGCATGTGCGCGACGAGCGCGGCAGTGTCCTCAAAGCTAAAGGTTGAAGTCTGTACGATCGGCGAGGCGATGGCGCCATACGCTTTGGGTCGTGCTTCACCTCCGTGAACGGCCAACGTGCCGATGCCGAGACCATGATGATTCCGATCCATGATGACCTCCTGGTGTGGTGTGGCCCGAGGTCGTTGCACGCCGGGGCAAGAAAACGACCTCCCCTTATCCAGCGGGGAGGTCATATGTGGGTATGAAAAACCTCTTTATCTTGCAGGATAAAGAGGCTGAGAACATTCCCAGACCTCTCATCTTTCAGCCATCCCCCTCGGAGACGCTGCCGGAGTTGGCACCACCGATTGCGTTCGACCTGCCGGTAGCACCGGATGAAGAAGGTCGCCCGCGCTCAAGGTTGCCGAGGCTTCATCGGGCCGGTCCCTCTGCCTCTCTGGATAAGAGCGCCACAGTAGCTATTCGATTGGCGAGGATTATAGCACTAGCCCATGTTACGGTCAACATTGGCCGGCGGCCTCTCGAAGCGCGACGACACACGGGCAACTGCTGCACGCCGCCTGTCTCGCCGGTCTGTACATGGCTCAACACTCGGCAGTGCGTTTGGGGCGCGAGCCTCGGCCAAGACGGCAATTTGACGCCCCATGGCCCTTGTAGGATAATGGGCAATGGTCACAGTGCCGCAGATATATGCAGGGAGATCCGCGCCCATGGACAATGACAACATCGTGGCTGCTGACAATCTGTCGTCAGCCCAAGACCTAGAGGCTGAGACGCCCGCCGCAGCCACCCCCTCCCCAGAAGAGCCAACCAGCGATGCCAGCCCAACAACAGAGACTCCTACCCCAGTCAGTGGGCCGACGGACATCAAAGACCTCAAGCCCGGCATGCGCTTGATGGGCAAGGTCAAGAATCTGGTGGATTTCGGCGCCTTTATCGACATCGGTGTGGGGCGCGATGGCCTCGCTCATATCTCGACGCTGAAGCGGGCGGGTGTCGACAAGACCCTCAATGTAGGCGATGAGATCGAGGTGCAGGTCCGCCGTGCTGATCTCGACAACAATCGCATCAGTTTGACCATCCCCGGTGCTGGCCGCGCCGACAAGACACGCCTTGAGGATCTCGAGGTGGGGGCAATGGTCGAGGGGCGTGTCGTGCGCCTCGTCGATTTCGGTGCCTTTGTCGACATTGACGCGCAGACCGATGGCTTGCTGCACATCTCTCAGCTCTCGGGCGACTTTGTCAGCCAGGTGAGCGATTTGCTCGCGGTCGGCCAAGAGGTTCAGGTGCGCATCCTCGATGTGGATACAGAGCGCCGCCGCATCTCGCTGAGCATGAAGCCGGCTGAAGAGCGCCCCGCGCGCATCGAGCCGTTGCCCGAGCCCGAGACGCAAGAGCGCCCTCGCCGCGAGTCGCGGGGCAACGATCGCTATTCGCGCGACCGCCGCGAGGATGATGACGAAGAGCGCATGCCACGTGAGCGCCGCGAGCGCCGTGGTGGCCGTCGCCGCGAGCCGCAGGTGATCAGCACTGAACAGGAACCTGCTGAGCCCGGCAGCACGGGATTGTTTGCCGAAGCGTGGGAAAAGGCCCTGCGCGATCGGCAGGGCCGCGGTCGGCGTTAGCCGCGCCGCCAACAGTGGAGTATATTACGGGGCAGCTCGATCGAGCTGCCCCGTTTGGCATTGGGCAGGGCAGTCTGCTCGACGATCGAGAGAATATCATAGAGGAGCAAAGGCGATGCTGTTCACGAAGGCCATGGGCGTCTTCTGGCAGACCCTCAAGGATAGCTGGGAAGAGCTGCTCCAACTAGCGGTGATGAACCTCATCTGGACGTTTTCATGGGGCGCCCCCATCGCCCTTTCGACGGTGGTGGGCAATAGCCCATTGGCCGTCTTGCCCCTCATCCTCCTGGGGGTGGTGCTCTTTCCGCTGGCCACGGTAGGCCTGTTCTATGCCACCAGCATCGTGGCGAGAGGCCGCACCATCCACCTCTCGGACTTTTGGGATGGCATCAAGCTCTATTGGTGGCGCAGTCTGGTCTGGTTCGTGATCACCTTGGTGGTGATCGCCATCCTTGCCCTGAACATCTATGTGTACCCTCAGATGTTCAAGGGCTTTGTCGGCTATCTGTTCGGCGGCCTGTCCATCGCAGCGGCCGTCTTTTGGATCGTGATGCAGCTCTACTTTTGGCCGCTACTCTTTACCCAAAAGGAACCCAAGATCTGGCAGGCCTGGCGCAATGCCGCCTACCTGATCTTGGCGAACCCTTTCTACGCTCTGTTGATGCTCAGTTTTGCCCTGGTCATGCTTTTACTCGCCGGTGCACTGACCATCATCCTCATCTTTGCCGGGATGACGCTGCTCGGTTTGCTGTGCAACAACGCGGTACTCACCCTGCTGGTGCACTACAACATCATCGAGAACCCGCGCCCCGAGCCCATCAGCCGGTCTTGATGGTGCGCGGTGCGTACCGAGCGAACGGGCGGTGCCGCGGTCTCTTCTGCTGGGGGCCTGGCCTCTAGCCAGAGCGAGTCTTTGCGGCTACGATGCGGTGGATCACGGAATGAAGGGGGCGCCCATCATGCCCAAGCTATCGGTCTGTGTTGAGATGTTCTGGCCTCAGCTGCCGCTGGCCGAACGCGTGCCGCTCGTCGCCCGGTTGGGCTATAGCGCATTCGAGTTCTGGAGTTGGGACGACAAAGATATCCCTGCCATTCACCGCGCTCAGCAAGAGACCGGCCTCGCCGTCGCTGCGCTCTGCCATGTGCCAGGCCAGCGTCTGATCAAGCGCGCCGCTGAGGCCGAGTTGGTCGAGGGCATGGTGCGCACGGCGCAGGTAGCCAAGACGCTGCAATGCGCCACTGTGATCGTCACCACGGGCAATACGCTAGACGATGAGACCTACGAGATGTCGCGCCGACGCGTAGTGCGCCATCTGCGTGCTATCGGCAAGGTAGCTGCCGACGAGGGCCTGACCCTGGTGCTCGAACCCCTCAACACGCTCGTCAACCATCACGGCTATTGGCTCACCAAGATGACCGAGGCCGCCGACATCGTCGCCGAGGTCGACTCACCGGCGGTCAAGATCCTCATGGACATGTATCACCAGCAGATCCAAGAGGGGAACATCATCGGCAACCTGACCACCTACATCGATAGGATCGGCCACTTTCACGCGGCAGGCGTGCCGGGCCGCAACGAGCTAGTGGGTGGCGAGTTGGACTATGGCAGCATCTTCAAGGCCATCGATGCTACGGGCTACACGGGCTATGTCGGGCTCGAATACCAGCCGCGGTTGGCCGAAGAGGATTCGCTGCAACAAGCGCGCCGTCTGTTGGCCGGCTGATGGCTGGAGCCGAGGTTTTGACAGCGCTTCGTGCCTGGCCTAGAATAACGCCATTCTCGATAGGGTGATGCTCGCTGTATGCAGGCAGTGACTATCAGGAGGAGCAGCAGGTAACCGCCGGACGCCAGTCTGGTTGCTATTGCCTGGGCTCGATTCGTCGAAAACCATGCCAGCTCTCCAGACGGAGGGCTGGCCTTTTGTTTCCTGGGAGGTGCGCATGATCAAGATAGGGGTCGTTGGCGCTACAGGGTACGCGGGTTTTGAGTTGATCAAGCTCTTTGCGCGGCATACAGAGATCGAGCTCGTCTTTGCCGCTAGCGAGAGTTATGCGGGCAAGAAACTGAGCGAGGTCTATCCCTGTCCCTATGAGATCGAGCTCGCCGACGCTACGGCGTTGCCCTTTGACGGGGTCGATGTGGCCTTTCTCTGTACACCCCACGGGGCAGCGGCGGCCTTTGCCCGAGACGCCCTGGCTGCTGGGGCACGGGTGATCGACACCTCAGCAGACTTTCGCCTTCACGATCGGGCCACCTTCGAGCAATGGTACGGCGCGCATCACGCACCCGAACTGCTGCCGCAGGCCATCTATGGCCTCACCGAGATCTATCGAGAGCAGATTGCTCACACCAGGCTGGTGGCCTGCCCCGGCTGCTACCCGACGGGGCCACTGCTCGCTCTGCATCCTCTGCTGCGCGAGGGGCTGGTGCTGGGCGACAAGGTCATCATCGACGCCAAGTCGGGCGTGTCTGGGGCGGGTGCCAAGCCCTCTCCGACCACGCACTTTTGCAGCGTCAATGAGAACTTGTCGGCCTATAGCGTAGGGCACAAGCATCGGCACACGCCCGAGATCGAACAAGAGCTCACTGCTTACCGCGGCGAGCCGTTGCGTGCGGTGTTCACTCCCCATCTGTTGCCAGTGAACCGTGGCATCCTCTCGGCGATCTATGTCGACGTGCCAGCTACGGTGACTCCAGCCGACGTGGTCGCCTTGTGGCGGCGCAGCTATGACGACGAGCCGTTCATCCATGTGCTGCCCGAAGAGTCGCTCGCCACGCTAGCGCATGTAGCCTACACCAACCGCTGTGCACTGTCGGTGGCCTCGGCGGGAGCGCCCGGTGAACTGATCCTCTTTACGGCCATCGACAATCTGCTCAAGGGTGCATCGGGCCAGGCACTGCAGAACATGAACGTCATGTTCGGCCTGCCCGAGACGCTGGGGCTGGTGTAGCATGGCGCCCATCACGCTCCTCAAGATCGGCGGAGCCGAGCTGCAAGCGGGCGAACCCATCGCTGCTCTGACAGCTGCCGTGGCGCCGCTGGCTCGCCAGACGAACCTGGTCATCGTGCATGGCGGCGGCAGCGACATCGCCCGGCTACAGCAACGCCTGGGCCTAGAGCCACGCTTCATCGAGGGCCTGCGCGTTACTGACGACGAGAGCCTTTGGGCGGCCGAGATGGTGCTCTCGGGCAGCGTGAACAAGCGCTTGGTGGCGCACTTGGTGCAAGCGCGGGTGCGCGCATTGGGTCTCAGTGGTGTAGACGCCGGCCTGCTCATTGCCAACAAGCTCGAACACAGCGGCGGCGATCTAGGCCATGTGGGCACCGTTCGCTTTGTGAATACCGAGTGTCTGCTCGATCTGCTCCGGTTAGGGTTTACGCCGGTGGTGTCGCCCATCTCCCTGGGCTGTGATGGCAGCGTGTACAACGTGAACGCTGACCACGCCGCGCTGGCCGTGGCCTGCGCCTTGGGTGTGAGCGAGATGATCATGCTCACCAACGTCCCCGGCGTGCTGCTCGAAGGCACGGTTGTGCCCGAGTTACGCCAGGCCGAGGCTGAGGCACACATTGCGAGCGGGGCGATCTCTGGCGGGATGATCCCCAAAGTGCGCTCGGCCCTGGAGGCCGTCCAAGCCGGCGTGGCCCGGGTGCGCATCACCGACCTTGCCGGGCTGGCGGCAGGCACCGGCACCGCCGTCGTAGCCTAGACCAAGGAGAAGCTCATGGATGCCAAGCAGATTCGGGAATGGGATGACA
>JBDKSN010000135.1:0-4773 GCA_039680625.1 Anaerolineales bacterium
ACCGGCCTGGTCGACCCCGAGGTGATCGTGCGGCCCATCCAGGGGCAGATCGATGACCTGATCCTCGAGATCAGGCGGGTAGTCAGCCGCGGAGAGCGGGCGTTGGTGACCACGCTCACCAAGCGCATGGCCGAAGACCTGTCCGAGTATCTGCGGGAGACGGGCCTGAGCGTGCACTATCTCCACTCAGAGATCGGCACGATCGAACGCGTCGAGATCCTGCGCGATCTGCGCGCGGGAGTGTATGACGTGGTCGTAGGCGTGAACCTGCTGCGCGAGGGCCTCGACTTGCCCGAGGTTTCACTGGTAGCCATCCTCGACGCGGACAAAGAGGGCTTCTTGCGGAGCAGCGGCTCGCTGATTCAGACCATCGGGCGTGCCGCCCGCAACGTCAACGGCCGCGTCGTGATGTATGCCGACAACATGACCGACTCGATGCGCTCGGCCATCGACGAGACCAACCGTCGCCGCGCCAAGCAGATCGCCTACAATCAGGAGCACGGCATCACGCCGAGCACGATCGTCAAAGACGTGAACCGCCTCACTGAGAGCCTGCATGCCGCGGCCGAGAGCGAGCCGACCTATGACACCAAGACAGCCATGCCGAGGGACGAGGCCGAGCGGATGATCAAAGAACTACAGGCGCAGATGAAGCAGGCCGCCGAGGCGCTCGAGTTCGAAAAGGCTGCGCTATTGCGCGACCGCATCTTTGAGTTACGACGGATGCAAGAAGATGGCAAGGGTCTGCCCGAGTGGGAGTTGATCCGCCAGTACGATCAGCGGGGCACGCGTTGAGCCGCCCGCTGCCCAGCTATCTGATGCTGACCGAAGCGCAGTTGGCCGAACGCGCGGCGCAGGCCGTCACGCAATTGACGCACTGCACCCTTTGCCCGCGACGTTGTGGTGTAGACCGCACGGCGGGCGAGCGAGGCTATTGCCAGGCCGGGCGGCTAGCGCGGGTAGCCAGTTGGCACGCGCATATGTGGGAAGAGCCGCCCATCAGCGGCTGGGACGGCTCGGGCACGGTGTTCTTCTCCAATTGCACCGCGCGCTGCCTCTTTTGTCAGAACTATCCCATCAGCCAGCTGCATGTCGGCGAGGACAAGACTCCCGCCGAACTGGCCCGCGTCATGCTGCGGCTCCAGCGGCAGGGCTGTCACAACATCAACTTGGTGACGCCCACTCACTATGTGCCCCAGATCATCGAGGCGCTCTGCGTGGCGCGCCAACAGGGGTTGCACATCCCCTTGCTCTACAACACGAGCGGCTATGATCTTCCCGAGACACTAGCCTTGCTCGAGGGCATCGTCGACATCTACTTGCCCGACAGCAAGTATGCCGATGATGCGGTAGCCCAACGCCTCTCGGGTTATGTCGACTATGTCACCAACAACCGCACTGCCCTCCTCGAGATGGCCCGCCAGGTAGGCGCGACGTTGGCATGCGACGAGGACGGCCTGGCGTATCGCGGGATGATCGTGCGGCACTTGGTGTTGCCCGCAGGGCTTGCACAGACGCCGGAGGTGCTGGGCTGGATCAAGGAGCACCTTGGGCAGCGCACGCCCGTCAGCCTCATGGCGCAGTATTTTCCGGCGCATCGTGCCGTGGACGACGCCCAACTTGGGCGACGTCTGTCACCTGCTGAATACGACGAGGCTGTGTGTGCTATCGAGGCGCTTGGCCTGGACGAGGGCTGGCGGCAAGAGCTCTCTGCCGACTACTAGCGCCCCGGGAAACGCGAGCCATCAGCCGCGTGGTTGTGCCTCGCCCATGCTGCGCTATAATATAGAGTTGAGCATGGGCATATGAAAGAGAACTATGGCTCAGGACTGCATCGTCATTCGCGGCGCTCGCGAGCATAACCTCAAGAACATCGACGTCGAGATCCCGCGTGACAAGCTCGTGGTCATCACCGGCCTGTCGGGTTCGGGCAAGTCGTCATTGGCCTTTGACACCATCTACGCCGAGGGCCAGCGTCGTTATGTCGAGTCACTCTCGGCCTATGCGCGTCAGTTCCTTGGGCAGATGGACAAGCCCGACGTCGATCACATCGAGGGACTCTCGCCGGCCATCAGCATCGACCAAAAGGGTGCGAGCCGCAGTCCACGATCGACCGTGGGCACTGTCACCGAGATCTATGACTATTTGCGCCTGCTATATGCCCGTGTGGGCGTGCCTCACTGCCCCCAGTGTGGCCGCGAGATCACCCGACAGACACCCCAACAAGTGGTGGATGCGTTGCTGGCTCTGCCCGAGGGCACTCGTGTCCTCTTGATGGCGCCGCTGATCCGCGACCGCAAGGGTGAGCACAAGCGCGTACTCGTCGACCTGCGCAAACAGGGCTTTGTGCGCGCGCGCGTCGATGGCGAGATCATCGAGCTCGACCAGGATATCGCCCTGGATCGCTACAAGATGCACACCATCGATGCAGTGGTCGACCGCCTCATCATCCGGCGGTATGAAGAGCCCGAGCGTGCCGACGCCGAGCGCACGCGCCTGGCCGATTCGGTCGAGACGGCGCTCAAGCTCGGCGATGGCGTGATCAAGGCCGGCATCGTCGATGGAGAAGAGCTGCTCTTCTCGGAGAAATACTCTTGCCCCGTCTGCGGCATCAGCCTGCCCGAGATCGAGCCACGCACCTTTTCGTTCAATACGCCCCACGGAGCGTGCCCAGAGTGCACCGGCCTGGGCACCAAGCAAGAGTTCGATCCGGCGCTGGTTGTGCCTGATAACTCTCTGTCGCTCTCCGAAGGCGCCGTCGAGCCGTGGAACAATGGCAATGACGACGACTACTATCAAGGCCTGCTGCGCGCCGTCAGTGAGCACTATGGCGTGAGCCTTGACACCCCCTGGGCAGAGCTCGACCCTCGCTTTCGCCAGATCATCCTCTATGGCAGCGGCAGCGAGATGATCACCGTGCACTATACCAACAATCTGGGCGTCGAGCGTACGCACGAGAGCGTATTCGAGGGAGTCATCCCCAACCTCGACCGTCGCTATCGCAGCACCGGTTCAGAGCGCGTAAAAGAGTGGATCGAGCGGTACATGACCGAGCGGCCCTGCCCAGTTTGCAAAGGCCGTCGGCTGCGCCCCGAGAGCCTGGCCGTCACGGTGGCGGGCCACGCCATCGACGAGGTGACGCATTGGCCCGTAGCGCCGGCCAAGCACTGGGTCGACCAGCTCGAGCAGGTGCTCAGCGAACGTGAGAACCTCATCGTGCGACAGGTGCTCAAGGAGTTGCGCAGCCGCATCACCTTCCTTGAAGATGTGGGGCTGGACTATCTCACGCTTGATCGAGCCGCGGCCACGCTCTCGGGCGGAGAGGCACAGCGCATCCGCCTAGCCACGCAGATCGGCTCGCAACTGATGGGCGTGCTGTACATCCTCGATGAGCCCAGCATCGGCCTGCACCAGCGCGACAACGCGCGACTCATCGAGACGTTGCTGCGACTTCGTGACCTGGGGAACACGGTGTTGGTAGTCGAGCACGATGAGGCCACCATCCGCATGGCTGACTATATCCTCGACCTCGGTCCCGGCGCCGGGGAGCACGGCGGCGAGATCGTTTGCCAAGGCACACTCGACGATATTCTGGCCTGTCCGCAGTCCAAGACCGGACTCTTCCTCAGCGGCAAAGAGAGTGTGCCCGTGCCCAAGCATCGCCGGTCGGGCAATGGGCAGACGCTCACCGTCGTCGGTGCGCGGGAGCACAACCTCAAGGATGTGACAGTACACATTCCTCTAGGCAACCTGGTGGCGATCACCGGGGTGTCAGGCTCGGGCAAGAGCAGCCTGCTCATCGACATCGTCGAGCGCAAACTGGCGCAGGTGCTCAACCATGCGTTGACACAGCCAGGCGAGCACGACGCGATCTATGGCATCGAGCATCTCGACAAAGTGATCAACATCGACCAATCACCGATCGGGCGCACGCCGCGTTCGAACCCGGCCACCTACACCGACCTCTTTGGCCTGCTGCGTACGCTCTTTGCTTCCTTGCCCGAGAGCAAGGCGCGCGGCTACAAGGCGGGGCGCTTTAGCTTTAACGTCAAGGGGGGCCGTTGCGAGGCCTGCCAGGGTGCGGGCATCGTGCGCATCGAGATGCAGTTCTTGCCCGACGTCTATGTGCCCTGCGAGGTCTGCCACGGGCAGCGCTATAACCGTGAGACGCTCGAGGTGCGCTACCATGGCGCCAACATCGCCGAGGTGTTGAACATGACGGTCGACGAGGCGTTGCGCTTTTTCGCGAGGATCCCCAACATGCGCGCCAAGCTACAGACGCTGCATGAGGTGGGCCTGGGCTATGTGCGGCTGGGTCAACAGGCCACCACCCTCTCGGGCGGCGAGGCGCAGCGCGTCAAGCTAGCCCGCGAGCTATCGCGGCGCAGTACGGGCAAGACATTCTACATCCTCGACGAACCTACGGTGGGCTTGCACGCGGCCGATGTGCAGCAGCTCCTGCAGGTGCTCCAGCAGCTAGTAGACGCGGGCAATACGGTGGTCATCATCGAGCACAACCTCGACGTCATCAAGTCGGCCGACTGGATCATCGACTTGGGCCCCGAGGGCGGCGACGCCGGTGGCCGCGTGGTGGCTGAGGGCACACCCGAACAGGTGGCAGCCACGCCCGAATCCTACACAGGCCAGTTTCTGCGGCCTGTGTTGGCCGGCCTGCCCGTGGGCTTTGAGCTTCGCGGCGAGGCCGCGCGATGACGTCGATGCGACGCCGCTACTATCTGTGGAATATAGGTTGCCAGATGATCCAGGCGGACG
>JBDKSN010000136.1:0-14938 GCA_039680625.1 Anaerolineales bacterium
CAGGCGGCCCCCAGAGCGATGCCCAGCAGCACCCAGGCTTGGAGGTGGAACTTGAAGACCGTGTTCATGCGGCTCCACTCGCTGCCGTCGAGAAAGTCGCGCAGATAGACCACCTCGACGCCCAACAGCACGCCCAAGCCCAGCACCAGCCACAGCGCGATCAGCCCTGCTTGCCGATCGTCGCGCTCGCGGAGCCAGAGCAACAGCGCGCCCACCAGGAGCGGCAGCAGCAGGCCCAGGGTCGCCGAGCCGACGGCGGCCAGGGCCACGCCCCCCGCCAGCGCCAGCACGATGATCGCGGCGTGGAGCGCGGGGAGCGGCCGCTGCGCGGTAGCCGCCTCACCCGAGGGCCAGAGCCGCACCACGAGCCAGCTGGCGATGGCCACCACGAACAGCCCCCAGCACTGCAGCCAGTAGACCAGCCCCGAGCGCTGGTCGGCGCCGACCAGGCCCAGGCCCAGGCCCTGCGCGCGATAGTAGCGATAGAAAGGGACATACAGCGCCAGGCCGAGCGCCACGGTGACGATGCCCCAGGCCAGCCCTAACCAAACGGCGCGTCGACCGCCCCGCGCCCAGGCCCAGGCCAGCCCGCCCCCGACGATGGCCAGGCCGAACGCCGGCAGATCCCACGTGTTGGTGGGGCCAAGCGCGCCATAGACCAGCGCCACCAAGAGCGCCAGCGGCACGAGGATGCGGCCCGGCGTACCGACCTCGCGCGGCGCGCAGCCCAGCGCCACCAACAGCGCCACGGTGAGCGTCGACAGGGGCAGCGCCGTCAGGTGCGGGTGCAGATCGGCAAAGAGAAAGCTAAAGAAGGGGAACTCGTTGATGGTGTAGGGGATGACGCGGGTCGACCGCCACCAGTAGTCAAAGGGTGGCAAGCTGGCCCGCCCGGTTAGCCACTGCCCCAGCCCACGGCCAAAGGCGGCGATGCCGCTGGCCAGCGAGGCGCCCTCGGCCAGGCCGCCGAGCTGGGCAAATTGCTCGACGAGCTGGATCCCCGCCGTGAGGTTGCCCGCCACGACCACCAGCAGCAGCGCGGCGAGGCCGCCTTTCCAGGCGGCGTGTGCCTCGCCCAGGCCAGCGAGCTGCCGGCCCGCCCACCAGGCGTGGCTCGCGGTGAGCGCAAACAGGGTGGGCACCGCCAGGTTGAAGGCGATCTCGGGGCGCAGGCCCACCAGCTTGAGCAGGATGTTGACCTGAAACAGCCCCAGATAGTAATAGTTGAGCCTGCCGCCCGCAAAGTAGGGATCATACGGCGGCATGGTCTCTGAGCGGGCCACCGCCTGCAGGTAGGCGCTCTCCATCATCTTTTCGCCGCCATACCAAGGCTGCCACAGGTCGGGGTTCAACAGCCGCACGATGGTCAGCGCCAGCAAGGCGCCCGCAAAGATCGCCTCTTGCACCGCCACGCGGCGCCAGGCCACGCCGCGCCAGGCGCGCCTCCGCCACGCCACCAGCGCTCCCGCCAGGGCCAGTGTGGCCGTTACCCCCCACACCACACCGCTCGTGTTGGTGCGCAGGTCCAGGTTGGCGGGCCACCACACCAGAAAGGTGACGAGCACCAGCCCCAAGCCCTTGCTGAGGCCGTGGCCGCGGTCGTCGAGCCAGGGCAAGAGCGGCGCCAGCAGCCCGAACGCGCCCCAACCCAGCAGCTGGAGCACCAGATACCACATCGCGAGCGCCAGCGGCCAGTGGGCATTGGCTGACACGTTCCAGCCGACGACGGCCACGGGCAGCTCGTCGACCGGCTCATCGAGCAGTAGGGGGTCGCTCTGCGGGCCGTCGGCATACACCGGCCCCCAGATGACGTGGCGGCTGAACCAGTCTCTCACCGACGAGCCGAGCGTCGCCAGCGGCGAGCGGCCCGAGGGAGCGCCGGCGGTCTCGTCGGGCAGCAATACGTCGCCGGCAGACGAGACGACATAGATGGTCACTGGCCCCTGCTGATAGGCTACCTGGAGCGACGAGCCGACCATGGCGTCGAACTTACTCAGGCCGGCGACGTCATAGTACGCGCGCTCGACCTCGCCCACATAGATCAGGGCGACGTCATAGCGGTCGATGATGGTCAGCGCCTCTTGCGGGTCGGTGCTGTTATAGAGCGTGTCCAGGTCGGCCAGGCGCCAGTCGACCACCGAGCCGCTATAGGCAGCGCGTTGTTGGCGCTGGTGCCAATCCCAGCCGATGATGGTGGGCAAGCCCGTATACACCGAGACGCGCCCACCCCAGCGATACAGCGAGGTCGCGCCCTCGGCGATGGTCGGCGAGCCGACGACGTGGTCTTGCAGCCAATGGATGGCCTCGAGATCGTTGGCCAGGATATAGTCGGCCGGTTCATCCTGATAGATGGCCTGGCGCATATAGGCCGTGCCATCGAGTCCGTGGTAACTCACGTCGGGCCAGCGGTCGATGGCCCGACCATAGACCGCAAACACGGGGTAGAGCGCCTCGGCGACCAACAACACGGCCAAGATCGCGCGCGGCCAGCGCCCCCAACGGCCATGCCGCGAGCGCAGCCAGGCCAGCGCGACGGCCACGACGATGCCCAGCAACACCCAGGCCTGCAACGAGAACTTGAACACGGTGTTCATGCGGCCGATGTCGCCGCCGAGCACGAACAGCTCCATGAAGATCAGCAAGAAGGCGACCGTGCCCGCCAACACGGCCACGAGCCGCCGCCGCGCGCTCACCGCCGAGAGCGCCTCGGCCAGGGCCAGCGCGCCCAACGCCACGCCCACCGCCAACGCCCACTGCTCGCCGATGATCAACAGCGCCACCAGCAAGCCCACCAGGGCCAGAGCGATCGTCAAGCCATCGAGGGCGAGGTCTTGGGCGACGAGCACGCCCACCAACCGGCGCGTGCGCGCTCGGCCATAGCGCCGCATCAACGACTGATAGCGCCGCCAGGGCACCAGCGCGCCGCGCCAGACGCGCTGCGCCAGATAGGGAAACAGCACGAACAGCGAGGGCAAGTAGAGGGTGACCAGCGCACCCAGCGAGGTGCGCGCACCCTCCCAGCGCTCGATCTGCGCATAGGCCAGGCCATAGCGGGTGTGGTAAGGAGTGAACAACAGCCAGCTCAGCGCCGCCACGCCCACGGCCAAGGCCACGCCCGCACCCAACGCCTTGAGCCTGTGGCTGCGCGCCCCGCGCGTGGCGCCGATGACCAGCGCCAACGCGGCCAGGCCGGTATACGTGGGCCAATCCCACGTGTTGATACACCAGAGCGCACCCACGGCCAGCGCCAGCGCCGCGCAAGGCGGGCCGTAACGCGCCGCGCCGCGCCACAGCCAGCGCAGCCAATCGCCGGGGGTGCAGAGCGCCGCCCATTCCGTGTCGACACACAGGTGTTGCACGCGCCGCATGGCGTTCACCGCCAGACCCAAGGCCAGCACGGTAAAGGGCAGCGACATCACGTGGGCATGCAGGTCGCCATAGAGAAAGCTAAAGAACGGGAACTCGTTGATCTCTCCGTTGCCCATAACGCGCGTGGCGTTCCAATACCACCACTCGTCGCGGAAAGGCAGGGGCGTACGGGTGCTCACCTTGGTCCACAGCCCCACCAGCAGACGACTGAGGTCCGAGGTGCCGGGCACCGTGCGCGCTGTGCCCAGCGCGATCAGCCCTTGGGCCAGGAGCTTGAGCTCGCCCAGGTTGCCCAACAGGCAGACCAGCGCCACCGCCCACAGGCCAGCGCGCAGACCCCGCGGCAGCCAGCGGCCATCTTCGTGCCCATCCGAGGCGAGCACGTGCACCACACTGGCCACCCCCGTGCCCAGCAAGGCGAAGAGCGTGGGCAGGGCAAGGTTATAGGCCACCTCAGGCACAATGCCGGTGAGCTTGACCAGCACCGCCACGATGACCCAGCCCCAGTAGTAATAGTTCATCGCGCCGCCCGCGAACCACGGGTCGTAGGGCGGGAAATAGCTGCTCTTGAGCACGGCGTTGAGGTAGGCAAAATCCATCGGCTTTTCGCCGCCCATCACCGGGTGCCACAGATCGGGGTTGAGGCGGCGGATGGCCCACATGCCAAAGAACAGCACGAGAAAGAGCACCTCTTGCACGAGCAACACCCGCCAGCGCCGCCGGGCCAGCTCGCGCAGCGACGCGCCGTGCCGCCAGAACTGCCACGCGCTCAACGCAGCCATGAGCGCCAGGGCGAGCCAGACCAACGTCGCGCTATAGCGCACCACATGCAGCGCGGGCAAGACCCAACTGATAAAGGCCACCACGAGCAAGCCCCAGGCCTTGCTCAGCCCATAGCCCCCATCGGGCAGGGCGTGCGCCACGCGCGCCAGCAGCGGCCAGGCGGCCGCTTGCACGAGGTATAGCGCCAGCAGCCAAAAGAACGTAGGCGCCAAGTTGGGCAGGCTGCCGCGGTCGTACAGCGCCGACCAGGTGCCACCGGCGCGCTGCGCACGCGCCTCTTGGTCAGTGAGCATGAGCTGATGGGGCGCGCGGTCGACATCGCGCGGCATCAGGCGCACCACCCGCTCGAGGTCATAGCGCTCGAACTCGGCGCGGATGGCGGCCAGGTCGAAACGGTCCGTCTTGCGAAAGATCGTCACTTTGGGATGGTCGTACACGGTGAACGACTCGTCGGCGTTGTCGTCGACGAACTCGAGGCCCCAGAGCTGCGGCCGCGAGGTGAACTCGGCGATCTGCTCATAGCCTAGCTCGCCCGAAAAGAGCATCTCGTAATAGCGCGTGGTCATGGGGTAGCGCATGGGCAGCCGTGGGATCGAGCCATACAGCCGATTGCTCGACAGGACGATATACTCGGTCTGGTCGAGCCAGCTCAACAGGGCCTCGCGCTTCTCGGGGACGTCTTCCCAATACGGCTCCATTTGGACGAGCACATAGTCGGCACTCGCCAGGTGGCCATCGATATTCAGCGGCAGCGCGTCATCCCACAGCTCGTACGAGATCGTCGAGCCGAGAGGGATCTGGTCATAGATCCAGCGCGAGGCCTCGATGCGCGTCACTGGCCGCGTATAGATCGAAGTAAAGGCCACCGCCCACAACGCCGTGCCTGCCACCACGCCCGCCGCCGCACCACGGCCCACGATGCTCAGCCAACGGCGGCGCGAGTGGCCGGCCGCCTCCCACAAGCGCACGAGGCCATAGGCGGCCACCAGGGCCATGGCTGGGTAGATCGGCAGGATATAGCGCATCGCCTTGACGAACTGGATGCTCTGGTAACCAAACACCACGGTCATCCAGACCCACGGCAGGAGGTGCTCGCTGCGCCGCGTCAACAGCTCATAGGCCATCAGCGCCCAGCCCGCCCAGATAGCCAGGCCCATCGGCAGGCCCACGCCCCACAGCACGAGGTTCTTGAGCATGTACCAGACGGCCGGCCGCGACGCCCACTGGTGGCTCGGCGGATAGTCGATCTCGCCCGAGACCAGCTTTTGCACATAGCGCATGTCGTCGAGCCACTGCGGATTGAGCCGCAGCCCGAAAAAGCCCGGCCCACTAAAGGCCTGGGGCTGCGCCACGCGAAAGGCCACAAACGCGACCAACAGCACCACCACGCCCGCCGGCACCATCTCAGCCAGCTTGAGCAGCAGCCAGTCCCACGAGACGGGGCGGCCGGGGGCCAGGTCGCGCACGCTACCATGCAGTTGATAGCGCCCCAGGCGCCGATTGCGCCAGCGATAGGGCGGCTCTACCGCGCCGCGACGCCAGGCAGCCAGCACAAAGGCCAGGGCGATCACCAGGCCGAACATGAGTGTGTTGATCTTGGTGGCCACCGCCAGGCCAAAGGCCAGGCCCAGCAAGATGCGGTCGCGCCAGCGATCCTCTTGGGCCACACAGACGGCGAGATAGAGCGCCAGGGTGACGAGCATGGTGGCCGTCGTATCGACGGTGAAATAGTGTGCCTGTTGGATGCACAACACCGCCAACGCTTGGAGCAGCGCCGCTACCAGGCCAACCCGCCGGCCATATAGGCGAAGACCGACGCCATAGATGAGCACGACACAGAGCAGGTCCATCAGCACCGAGACGCCGCGCCCGGCGAGATAGACGCCGTCATAGCCCGTCAGGCCCGTCCACTGCCCCACCGCCTTGGTGATGTACACCGGCAGCACGCCATAGACGTACGAGGCATGGCCGCGGTTGTAGGGGTTCAGCGGGTTGACCGCCGTATCGAAATACTCGCTGAGCGAGTCTGGCCAAGAGAGGTCGTTCTCGACCATGGTGAGAAAGCGCTCGTCGGGGTGCAGGTGCGTGCCCTCATCCCAGTCGATGCCGGTCAGGCGCAGCGTGCCGCCGACGAGGAGGATGGCCAACAGCGCCACGAGCGCGAGCAAGCGCCCGCGGTCGGCGTGCAGAGCGGGGCGATGGGTTTCAGCAGATCCATGCATATCGGGCTAGGCCTTGTGGCAAGATGCGGCTATTGTACGCGGCGCCAGTCGTCGGGCCAACCGATGAGCGACCCTAGCGCGCCGGTTTGACCGCCCGCACGGCATAATTCACAAAGGTCTGCTTGCGAGCGAGCCGCGCGGGGTCGAGGTTCCCACGGTCGAACCAGTTGATCACGGCGAGCAGCCAGGTGATGGGGTTCCAACGGCTACGCGTGTTCTCGCGGCCACGAAAGCGATGGGTCGAGCGGCTGATGCACTCGGGCAGCCAGCCGCGCTCGATCAGCCCCTTGCCCACGGTATACACCCAGGTCTGCGTGCCAGGGAAGCAGTAGTGCGTCAACGGCTCGACGGGGTCGCAGCAAAAGCCCGCCTCGGTGAGCACGCGGGCCAACTGTTCCGGCTCGTATAGGCGCTCGTGGTTGGCCCAGATGCCCGCAAACGGCCCCTGGCGAATGGGCCGGCCGCGTAACGCCTCGGCGGCGCGATTGATCGGATCATACCACCAGGGATAGTGCGCCGACGGCACGGTGAGGGCCAACACGCCACCCGGCTTGAGCACACGATAGATCTCACGGAGGCCCGCGGCATCGTCGCTGAGGTGCTCGAGCACCTCGGTGAGCAGCACGCGGTCGAAAGAGGCATCGGCAAAGGGCAGGTGCAAGATGTCGCCCTTGGTCAGCTGCACCGGCCGGCCAGCGAGGGCACGCCGTGCATAGTCCAGGGCATGGTCATCTCGGTCGAGGCCCCAGATGCGCAGCCCGTCGTACAGCTCGGTCATGCAGAGCGAGTAAAAGCCCATGCCCGTGCCGCAATCGAAGACAGCCAGGCCGGGGGCCAGGTCGAGGTAAGAGAGCATGGTGCGCACGCGGCGCTTGTAGGCCACGTCGGACTCGTTGCAGAGCAGGTCGTCGAGTTGCGCGGCTTGGTGGGCGGTCAGCGAGGCCATGGCGTGCCGCTCAGTGCGCGGCCAGTTCGCCGAGCAGGGCCTCGTAGCGCGAGAGGGTCTCTTCATAGTCGAACACCGCGCGCACGCGCTCGGGCGGTTGCACATAGGCGGCGGGGTCGGCCAGCACGTCGAGCAGGCCATCGGCCAGCGCGCGGGGATTGCCCGGCTCGACCAGCCGGCCCATGCCCGTCACCTGGATGACCTCGCGAGCGCCGGGGATGGCCGTGCACACCAGCGGCGTGCCGCAATAGAGCGACTCGATCTGCACACTGGGGAAGCAATCGGTGCGGCTCGAGATGGCCACCACATCGCACATGCGGTAGAAATTGGCGAGCTTTTGCCGGTCGGTGATCAGCCCCAAGAAGCGCAAATGCTCGGCGTTGGCGTCGGCCAGGTGGCGGCAGCGCTCAAAGAACGACTCGTAAACCACCTTGTGGTCTCCGGCATAGGCAAAGACCACGTCGGGGCGCTCATCGGCCACCAGCGGGATGGCCTGCAACAAATAGTCAAAGCCCTTTTCCTCGACAAAGCGACCGGCAAAGCCGACGAGCGGCCGACCATCGAGGCCCAGCTCGGTGCGCCAAGCCGCCACCTGCTCCAGGTCGGGATCGGGCATCACCACGGGCGGATAGATGGCGGTGAGCTTGTCGAGGTACGGCCGCAAATAGTCCGAGTGCTCGGCATAGTCCTGCGAATGGGTGGTGATGTGGTCGGCGGTGGCAGCGCCCCGGTCGAGCAGGTAGCCCACCGTGTGCTGCACGAACTGATTCCAGCCACCCTTGGGCATCACCAGGTCGCCGTGATGCGTCATCAGCAGCTTGCGCCCCGCCGAGTGGGCGATGGCGCCCAAGAGCCACGTCTCGAGCATGGGCGTGTGCACCTGCACCACGTCGTGGTCGAGCACTAGCTCGCGCGCCGCGCGCACAAAGCCGGGCATCACCTGCCCACGGCTCAGGCGCAGGATGCTGGGCACGCGCACGATGCGCACCCCTTGATACGTCTCATTTCGAGGCAGGTCAGAGCGAAAGCGCGAGGTGAGCACGGTGACGGTGTGCCCGCGCGCGGCCAGGCCTTCGGCCAGCCGTTGCGCATAGGCGGTGAGTCCAGTCCAGTGGGGATAGTAATAGGTCAGGGCCATCAAGATACGCACATCAGGCTCCGGCAGGGGGATTGGGCGAATCGGCCAGGGGCTGAGCCTGCTCGCGCAGTTGGGCAAAGCGCACGCCCTCGGCGACGAGGCTGATCAGGCCGAGCAGAATCAGCACGATGTTGGTAAAGAGGTGCAAGACCAGGGCATAGATGCTGGCCGCGCTGCGGCTGTAGCCAAACACGGCCATGCCCTCGATGACGGCCGCCTCGAACACGCCCAGCGCGCCGGGCGAAGAGGGCACCACCATCCCAAAGGCCGAAGCGACCAGGCCCGTGGTGGTGGCCAGCGCCGAGCGCGCCATGTTCGGGAAGGCCAGCAGCACCACATAGTTCAACAGAGCATAGCCACCCCACACCAACACCGAACCCAACAGCACCCCGGGGATCACGCGCCAGTTGGCCAACACGCCAAAGCCCTCGACCAGGTTGCGCACCAGCTGCTCGACCTTGGGGCCGCCGATGACGGGGATGCGCCCCACCCAGCGCCACAGCCAGTCGACGCCACGCTCGCCAAAGCGCGACAAGACCCACAACACGATGGCCGCCGCCACCGCCACGCCACCGAATACCAACCCGCCGAGACGCAACCACGAGGGTAGCGGCGTCAACGGCAAGAGGATGAGCATGATGACCACAGCGCAGAGCACATCGAGCAGCCGCTCGATGAGCAGCGAGGAGAGGGCCTGGCCCAGGCCCCCGGCGATCTCTCGGCCGGCGAGATAGGCGCGGATCACCTCACCGGCCTTGGCCGGCAGGATGTTGTTGTATAGATAGCCGATGTTCACAAAGTGATACATGCGCCGCAGAGGCACGTGCAGGTCGGGGTACATCAGCAGCCGCCAGCGATAGCCGCGCGCCCAGCTCACGCCAAAGATGATCAGGAACGAGGGGATCAGCCAGAGATAGTTGGCTTGAGCCAACGCCAGCCCCAGCTCTGACCAGTGGATCACCGAGAGGGTGTATCCCAGAGACAGGACGCTGATCAAGACGCCGATCAGCACGATACGCCGCTGCTTGACCTTGGTTTGTGACGCCATAACGCGCGGAGTATATCACACCCACGCAAGCGACCCAAAGTAACCCGAACCGATCACTCCTCAGGGGGGATGTCGGGCAGGTTGAGCGCCGCGTCACCGAACAGGGCCAGCAGCTGCTCGCGAGAGAGCTCCTGGGTCTTGGCAAAGATCAGGGGCTTGGGATGGTCATACACGGTCAGGCTCTCATCGGCACGCCCCAGGTTGAGCCACAGGCCCTGGCGAGGCGTGTTGGCGATGAGCGCGGGCACGGGCAAGTCGGGGTTCGAGAAGGTGTCATCGGCCAGGGTCACGCCCCAGAGAGAGGGATAGGTCTCTTCCACATGCACCAGAGTGAAGCCGAGCTGCTCGCCCAAGAGCAGCTGATAATAGCGTGTGGTGAGGGGAAAGCGCTCGTCGAGGCGCGGCAGGGCGTTGTAGAGGCGGTTCGACGACAGGCTCACATAGTCGCTGCTGGTGAGCAAGTCGAGCAGGGCGTCGAGCTTTTGCTGGCTATCCTCGTCGTGCGCCTCAAAGAATTGAAAGCGCAAGCTGGTGGTGCAGGCCAGGTCGCCGTGGCCCTGCAATAGCGGCAGGGGGTCATCCCAACTCTCGGCCATCACCACGCTGCCCGGCGGATAGTGGTCGCAGATCCAGCGCGTGGCGCGGATCCAGGGGTGCTCTTGGCGATAGACATTGGTGAAGGCGCCCGCATAAAAGGCCGTGCTGGCCAGTACCAGCACCAGCGGTGCGGCGGCCAACGCCAGGCGGCCCCCGCGCCGACCGGTGTGCGCCTGTTCGGCCGCCGACCTACGCTCCAGGAGGCGAGAGGGCCATAGCCGCACGCAGAGCCAGGCCGCCCACAGGCAGAGCAGCGGGGTCACCGGCAGCATATAGCGCACGAACTTGGTATGGAATGCGCCGACCAACCCAAAGTAGAGCACGAACCAGACCACGGGCAGCAGGTCGGGGCGCAGGTCACTGAGGCGAGTAGCCACCAGGCGGCGCACCTGTTGCCCGAGCGCCCAGGCCGCACCGACAAAGCCCGCTAGGCCTAGCGGCAGCCCCAGCCCCCATTTGCACGTCTGCCAAAAGAGGTAGAGGTAGGGGAGCGTACCGATGTATTGCCGGGTGTAGGGCCAATCGACCGCGCCCTGCACCATCAGGCTCTCGCGCGCCACGCCCTCGACGAACTCGGCATAGTCGAACACGGCGTAGGGTTCGCAGAGCAAGAAGGTCAGCCCAGCGATGCCCGCCGAGAGCACACAGCCCGCCAGAGCGCGCCGCCTAGTGAGCGGGCGCTCGGCGCGCCGAGTGGCCAACACCCAGCCCAACAATACGATCACCGCCAGCGGCGCCGAGCTCGCCTTGGTGGCCAGGGCAGCGCCCAGCGCAAGACCCAACGGCAACGTCGCCCAAAGGCCGCCGCGCTGCGCCAGACGCACTGCCGCGGCGAGCACCGCCAGCACAAAAAAGGCCAGCAACGTGTCGACCGTGTAAAAGTGGCTCAGTTGCACGTGCAGCACGGCCAGCGCCACGAACAAGCTGCCCACCAGCCCCACGGCGCGCCCATACAGCCGCCGGCCGAGCGCATAGGTCAGTAGCACCGAGCCGAGGTCGAACAGCGCCGAGAGGCCCCGCCCGAGGAGGTAAAAGCCATAGCTGTGCCCCAGCTCGGGCCGCCAGAGCTTGCCCAAGTCGGCGGTGAGGCGCAAGAGATACATGGGCAGCGAGCCATAGGCGAAAAAGTGCGGGTTCCAGGTGCTTTCGGGGTCGCGCAAGGCGGAGAGGGTGAGCGGCTTGGGCAGGGCGAGCTGCTCGGTAACATAGAACACCTGGCGCTCGTCGGGGTGGAAGAAGAGACCCTGATCCCAGTCGAGGCCGTAGAGGCGCAGCGCCAGCGCACAGCCGCAGATGGCCAGGAGCGCCAGCGCCGTCAGCCCATCGGCGTAGCGCATCCAATTCCTCTTCTGGCCCGCGCTACCCTCTGGCGCCACCCCTATTCATCCAGTTTGAGCACGGCCATAAAGGCCTCTTGCGGCAGCTCGACCTTGCCGAACATCTTGAGCCGACGCCGCCCTTCCTTTTGCTTCTCGAGCAGCTTGCGCTTGCGGGTGATGTCGCCGCCGTAGCACTTGGCCAGCACATCCTTGCGCAGCGCCTTGACCGTAGTACGCGCCAACACCTTGCCCCCCACGGCGGCCTGGATGGCCACGGGGAAGAGCTGCTGGGGGATGACCTCCTTGAGTTTGCGCGTGAGCAGGCTACCCCGAGCATAGGCCGCCTTCTCATGCACGATCACCGACAGGGCGTCGACACGCTCGCCATTGAGCAAGACATCCATCTTGACCAGGTCGCCCGGGCGAAAGCCGATGAAGTTATAGTCGAATGAGGCATAGCCCCGCGAGCGCGACTTGAGCTGATCGTGAAAGTCGACCAGGATCTCGGAGAGGGGGATGTCAAAGTGCAGCAGCACGCGGCGCTCGTCGAGATACTCCATCTTGTCGAACTCGCCGCGGCGGCTGGTGGCCAGCTCCATCAGCGTGCCGATGTAATCTGCAGGCGTATAGATGGCGATGTGCATCCACGGCTCGGCGATCTCGGCGATTTGCGACGCATCGGGCAGCTCGGCCGGGTTGTCGACGACGATCACCTCGCCATCGGTCTTGAGCACCTGATACTCGACGCTGGGCGCGGTGGCCAGCAGGTCGAGGCCATACTCGCGTTCGAGGCGCTCTTGCACGATCTCCATGTGCAACAGCCCCAAGAAGCCGCAGCGAAAGCCGAGGTTGAGCGCCACCGAAGACTCGGGCTCGAACACCAGCGAGGCGTCATTGAGCTGGAGCTTTTCCAGGGCATCGCGCAGCGCCGTATAGTCCTCGTTGTCGACCGGATAAAGGCCGGCATAGACCATCGGCTTGGGCGGGTCAAAGCCGGGCAGCGGCTCGGCCGCCGGGGCGCGCGCATCAGTGAGCGTATCGCCCACGCGGCAATCGCGCACGCTCTTGAGGCCCGTGGCGACATAGCCCACCTCGCCGGCGTGCAAGGCCGGCACGCTCACCATGCCCGGCGCGAACACGCCCACCTCGAGCGGCTCTAGCTCAAAGCCGTTCGACATGACCCGGAGCGGCTGTTCGGCAACGATCTCGCCGTCGGTGACGCGCACATAGGCGATGACGCCGCGATAGGCGTCGTAATGGGAATCAAAGATCAGCGCGCGCAGCGCCTCGCCCGTGCTCGCGCGGGGCGGCCGAATACGCTGCACCACGGCCTCGAGCACGTCGGCCGTGCCGATGCCCTGTTTGGCCGAGACCTGCAACACCTCTTCGGCCGGGGTGCCCAACAGCGCCTCGATCTCTTCGGCCACGCGGTCAGGCTCGGCGCCGGGCAGGTCGATCTTGTTGACCACCGGCACGATGTCCAGGTTATGGTCCAGCGCCAGATAGAGGTTGGCCAGGGTCTGCGCCTCGACGCCCTGGGTGGCATCGACCACCAACACGGCGCCCTCGCAGGCCGAGAGCGCATGCGACACCTCGTACGAAAAGTCCACGTGGCCCGGCGTGTCGATGAGGTTCAGCTCATAGGTCTCGCCGTCGTGAGCCTGATAGAGCATCCGCACGGCCTTGGCCTTGATGGTGATGCCCTTCTCGCGCTCCAAGTCCATGCGGTCGAGGAACTGCTCGGCCTTGAGGCGCGGATCGATCGTGCCGGTATGCTCGAGCAGCCGGTCAGACAGGGTCGACTTGCCGTGGTCGATGTGCGCAATGATGCAAAAGTTGCGCGTATGTTGTGGGTCGATGCGGGTTGTGGGCATAGAGATCACCGGCCAGAGTATACATGAAGGTGCCCTCCGCGGCCAAGGCGGGCAGAGAGGCTCAGCCTCAGCGAGAGCGGGAGCGGAGGTGCTTCATGGCTAGCTCGGGCGTGGCGCCGCGCTCGGTGGTGCGCAAGTAGAGGTAATACACCACGTCGCGCAACACGGCCGCCAGGGGCACGATCAAGAGCATGCCCACGATGCCGGCCAGCTGGCTGCCAATGACCACCAGGATCATCACCAAGGCGGGGTGCAGGCGCACCGCACCGCCCGAGATACGCGGCACCAGGAAGGTGTTCTCGACCCACTGGATGCCTGCGAACGATAGCGCTACCCATAGCGCCTTCATCGGGTTGGTGATCAACGCCAACAGTACCGCGGGAATGGCGCCCAGGTAGGGGCCGAGGATGGGGATGATCTCAAAGACTGCGACGAACGTGCCCAACAACAGCGCCATGTCGACGCGCAAGAGCAGGAGCGCGATCGTGGCCATGGTGCCCACCATGATGCAGAGCAAGAGTTGCCCACGCACATAGGCGCTCAGCAGCCCATCGACGATCTGCTCGATATTGTGGACGTCGGCGCGGGCCGACTCGGGCACCAGCGCATACAGGTCGCGCTTGATGCGGCGGTTATCGTTGAGCACATAGAACATCCAGAAGGGGATGATCGCCATGCCGATGATAAAGCTCACCGTGTTCCACAGCGTCTTGAGCGTGTCGCCCACGCCCTTTTGGATGGCGCTGGCCAGGGTATTCAGGGCCTGGTCGACCGTGTTGTTGATCGGCTCGCTGATCTCGGGGGGGATGCGCGCCATGAGATTGGGCCAATCTTCGAGAGAGAGCTTGGTCAGTTGCTCCAGATAGCGGGGGATGGACTCGCCCAACCACTTGCCCTGCTCGATCACCGCGGGGATAAAGTAAGCAAAGAGGCCCACGAATAGGCCGATCACCACCAGGTAGACGACGATGATCGCCAGGGGGCGCGCCAGGCCCTTGCGCCGCAGCCATTTACCCGCGTGTTGGTCGAGAAAGTTGACGGCCGGCAGGATGATGTAGGCCACCACCATCCCCAAGACAAAGGGCACGATGGCCGCCCACGTCGCCACCACCACGGCGATCACCGTGATCAGCACCACCGCAATGAGCAACAGACGATAGCGGTTTTTCGGCTCAGCCAGCCACGAACTCATGCCTCACTCCCCGATGACAACACCTTGGCCACAGTCTCTTCGACGCCCAGCGACGGACCGCCCGAGCGATCGAGCCACACCAGGAACTCCACATTGCCCTTTGGCCCGGTGATGGGCGAGCGCGTCAAGCCGCGCAACGTCCACCCCGTGGTGAGCGCCTCGTCGATCACCCGCCGCAACACCAGGCGATGCACCTCGGGCTTGCGCACTACGCCGCCCTTGCCCACCAGGCTCGGCCCCGCCTCGAACTGCGGCTTGATCAGCGCCACCAGGCAACCGCCCGGCGCCAGCCGCCTCGCCGCCGTGGGCCGCAACAGCCGCAGCGAGATGAACGAGGCGTCGATGGTGACGATATCGACGGACTCGGGCAACGCCTCCAGATAGCGCGCATTGACCCGCTCCATCACCACCACGCGCGCATCTTGGCGCAGGCGCCAGTGCAGCTGGCCA
>JBDKSN010000137.1:0-31947 GCA_039680625.1 Anaerolineales bacterium
CCTGCGCAAGGTTGCTGAAGAGGTCATGAACCGCGAGCGCATCCGCGTGCACCACAAGTTTGGCTCGATGATCGAGACGCCGCGCGGCGCGCTCACCGCTGGTGAGCTGGCCCAAGAGGCTGGGTTCTTTAGCTTTGGCACCAACGACCTGACGCAGATGACCTTTGGCTTTTCGCGAGATGACGCCGAGGGCAAGTTCTTGAAGGCCTATGTCGAGCGCGGCATCTTGCCCAAAGACCCGTTCCAATCGCTCGATCAAGAGGGCGTGGGCAAGCTGGTCGCCATGGCCGTCCATGATGCCCGGGAGACGCGGCCCGACATCGAGCTGGGCATTTGCGGCGAGCACGGGGGTGATCCCGACTCGATCGACTTTTGCCATCGCGTAGGGCTCGACTATGTAAGCTGCTCGCCCTACCGCGTGCCTGTGGCCCGCCTGGCTGCCGCGCAGGCTGCGCTGCGCAATCGCTAGACGCACTGTTGCTCTCCACACGAGCCGCCAGCCCCCTGGCGGCTCGTGGCGTTCTCGCTGGTCGAATGGGTATCGGCGCGATATAATACGCCTGCCGTATGTCCTGGCGTAGGATCATCAAGGTGAGCCATGAGCGTTGTTGACGAGATCAAGCAGCGGCTCGACCTTGTGGATGTCGTGGGCACCTACGTGCCCCTGACCAAAGCCGGCCGCAACTACAAGGGGCTGTGCCCCTTCCATAGCGAAAAGACACCCTCGTTCATCGTCTTTCCCGAGACGCAGACGTGGCACTGCTTTGGCGCCTGTGGTACGGGCGGAGACATGTTCGCCTTTATCATGCGGCGCGAGAACGTCGACTTCGCCGAGGCGCTGCGCCTGCTCGCCGAGCGCGCCGGCGTGCAGCTTGCCCCGATAGACGCCACTGCCGCCCGCAAACAAGACGAGGTCGAGCGGCTGCGCGCCGTCAACCAGGCTGCTGCGGAGCATTTCCATCGCATCTTGGTCGAGGCGCCCGACGGCGCCCCTGGGCGGGACTATTTCGCGCGCCGCGGCGTCAAGCCCGAGACCATGCGCGCCTTTCAGCTCGGCTATGCCCCCGACGAGTGGCAGTTGCTACATGACCGGCTGCGCGCCCAGGGCTATGGCGACGACGACCTGCTCGCCGCTGGCCTGGTCAGCGAGAGCGAGAATGGCCGCCTCTATGACCGCTTTCGCGGGCGGGTGATTTTTCCCATCCGCGACCTCCGCGGGCGAGTGCTGGGCTTTGGCGGGCGTGTGCTCGACGACTCGGTGCCCAAGTACCTCAACACCCCGCAGACGGCCCTGTTCGACAAGGGCTCGATCCTCTATGGCATCGATCTAGCGCGCGAGGGCATCCGCGCGGCCAACCAGGCCGTCATCGTCGAGGGGTACATGGATGTGATCATCCCGTACCAAGAGGGGGTGCGCAACGTCGTTGCGGTCATGGGCACGGCCCTGTCCGAGGCGCACATCCAGGTGCTCAAGCGGCTGACGAACACCCTCGTGTTGGCGCTCGATGCCGACGCCGCCGGCCTGGCCGCCGTGGAGCGAGGCACCGAGACGGCTCGTCGCGCCCTGCCGCGGCATGTGGTGCCCACCGTCCAGCCCAGCGGGCTGATCCGCTACGAAGAGCATCTCGACGCAGAGATCCGCATCCTGACCCTGCCCGACGGACTAGACCCCGACGAGCTGGTGTTGGCCGACCGTGCTCGCTGGGATGCGTTGGTGGCCGAGGCGCTGCCCGTAGCCGAGCACTTTTTCCGGCAGGCGCGCGCCGAGTTTGACGTGAGCACGGGCAAGGGCAAGCGCGCCGCGATGGATCGGTTGCTGCCCATCATCCAGGCCATCGAGAACCTCGCCGAGCGCTCGCATTATGTGCAGCAGCTTGCCCAGTGGCTGCACATGGATGAGCGCCTGATCCTCAGCCAACTCACCACGCCTCAGCGCAGCACGCGCGCAGCGCGGCGGGTCGAGGCGCTGCCTCCGGCGGCGGCAACGCAGGGCCAAGATGCCCTGGCCGACCTGGAGCAATACGTCCTGGGCCTGGTGTTGCAGTATCCTCAGCTGGCCAGCGGGGTTATCCGGTCACATTGGCTCTCTGCCGAGGCTTTTGCCGATATGCGGCGGCGTCAGGCGTTCTCTATCATCCAAGAGCTGAGCGCGTCGGGTGTGGACCCGGAGCCTCAAGAGGTGCTCGAGAGACTTGACAGCGAGTCTCGGGCACACGTAGAATCGCTCCTACGTCAGCAGCGCGAGCAGCCCGCTCGCAGTCCAGATGCCCTACAAGGCGACCTCCACAAAGCCGTGGCGCGCCTGCTCCAAGCCCACCTTGCGCGCACCATCGATCAGTTACGCTTTGCTCTCTCGGATGCTCAGACCGAGGGGCAAGCCGAACGCGAAACCGAGCTCAAGGCCGAGATCGAGAGGCTGTCTCGAGAACGCCGTTCGATCGACCAACAGTTCTATGCCGCCACCTATTTCGGTCGTCGACAAACCAAGGAAGCAGTGACTCGCCAGCATGGCTGATCAGAACGCTCCAGAACCCCAATACGCCAAGGTCATCCAAGACCTGCTCAACAGGGGCAAGCGTGCAGGCTTGCTGACCGCTGAGGAGATCGAGCAGGCGTTGCCGCAAGGCCCCAAGCGCGACACGCTGTACCACGAGCTCGAGCTGGCCTGCGCCAGGCTGGATATCCCGATCATCGATGAAGACGCCATCGATGACCAAGACCTGCTCGTCGAGAACCTGGTCGAGGAGGATGATTCGCAGTCCGAGGCGGTCAGCGACCCGGTGCACATGTATCTGCGCGAGATCGGCCGTGTGCCCCTGCTCACCCAAGAGGAAGAGGTGCGCCTGGCCAAGGCCATTGCCGATGGTGTCGAGGCCTCCAAGCAGCTCGAGGCGCAGCGGGGCACGCTCGACCCGCGTGCCGAGCACGCGCTGCACCTGCGCGTCTTGCGCGGCGAATTGGCTCGCCGGCGCATGGCCGAGGCCAATCTGCGTCTGGTCGTCTCGGTGGCGAAAAAGTTCGGCGGTCGAGGCATGTCTTTCCTCGATCTGATCCAGGAGGGCAATCTGGGGCTGCTGCGCGCCGTAGACAAGTTCGACTATACGCGCGGCTTCAAGTTTAGCACCTACGCCCACTGGTGGATCCGCCAGGCCATCAACCGTGCGATCGCCGACCAGGGGCGCACGATCCGTATTCCCGTGCACATGATCGAATCGATCAACCGCCTCACGCGCACCGTTCGTAACCTGCAACAAGAGCTGGGGCACGAGCCCACGCCCGAAGAGGTGGCCCTGCACCTCGATTACCTCAGCGACACCGACCGTCGCATTGTGGAAGATGCCTGGAACCGCGGGGTGCCTATCCCGCCGGATGTCAACGCCCGGCTCAAGCGCGCGGCCAAGAAGGTGCGCCAGATCATGACCGTGGCTCAAGAGCCGATGTCGCTCGAAACGCCCATGGGCAGCGAAGACAACAGTGTGCTGGTGGATTTCATCGCCGATGAGAGCATGGCCAGCCCTCAAGACGAGACGAACCGCGAGATGCTGCGTGCGCAGATGCAAGACATCCTCGACTCGCTCAGCCCGCGCGAGCGCGACGTCTTGGCGCTGCGGTTTGGGTTGGAGGATGGCGAGAGCCACACGCTCGAAGAGGTGGGCCGCCGATTCGGCGTCACGCGCGAGCGAGTGCGCCAGATCGAGGCCAAGGCGTTGCGCAAGCTGCGCCACCCCACGCGCAGCCGGCGATTGCGCGACTATTTGAGCTAACCGGGCCTCCTTTGGCCGGGCCGCCGCGTGGCGCTATCATAGGCGCACCCTACGCCCGGGGAGGTCTCGTGTCCAGGTCGCTGCTCATCAAACCCGCCTCCGGCGACTGCAACCTACACTGCACCTACTGCTTCTATCACGATCGGCCCGACGACCCCTACCGTGCCGGCGTGCATCGCCGCATGAGTCCGGCTGTCCTCGACGCCCTCGTGCGCCAGGGCATGGCGCTCGATCGGCAGCAGGCCAGCTTTGGCTGGCAGGGCGGCGAGCCGACGCTCTGTGGGCTGGCCTTTTTCGAGCAGGCCGTGGCCTTGCAGCAGCAGTACGGCGCCGCCGGTCAGTCGGTGAGCAATGGCTTGCAGACCAACGGCCTGCTGCTCGACCGCGAGTGGGCGGCGTTCCTCCGCCGCTACAATTTCTTGGTGGGCGTCAGCCTCGACGGCCCGGCCGCCTACCACGATGCCTATCGACAATACACGACGGGCGGGCCGACGCACGAGCGGGTGATGCAGAGCATCCGCCTCCTCAGCGACGCGCACGTCGAGTTCAACATCCTCGCCGTGGTCAACCGGCTGACCGCCGACCACGGCGCCGAGGTGTTCGACTGGCTCGTGGGGCAGGGGTTCACCTATCTCCAGTTCATCCCCTGCGTCGAGCAAGATCCGGCCACGGGCGCGTTGACCGAGTTCTCGGTGCTCCCCGAGCAGTATGGCGACTTTCTCTGCACGGTGTTCGACCGTTGGTACAACCATGGCGCGCCGCAGGTGTCGGTGCGCGATTTCGAGGCGATCCTGGCCGTCTATCTGGGGCAGCAGGCGCCGATGTGCTGCTATCAAGAGTCTTGCGGCAGCTATGTGGTCGTCGAGTACAACGGCGACCTCTACCCGTGCGACTTTTACGTGCGCGAGGACCTTCGCCTGGGCAACCTGCTCGAGACGCCGCTCGACGAGGCCTTTCAGAGTCAGGCTCTGGCGCGCTTTGCCGCGGCCAAGGCCGAGCCGCGCCCCGAGTGCCAGGTGTGCGCCTGGCAGCCGCTGTGTCACCAGGGCTGCCCCCGCCTGGTGGGGCTAGAGGACAACCCGCGACACCATTTGTGCCGCGCGTATCAGCGCTTTTACGCCCATGCGCACGAGTCGTTCTTGACGCTGGCGGCGCGCCTCGCCGTCAGCAGCGGGCGCGATCCGCGCAGCCTGCGCTCGCCGGTGACGTTGCCATCTGGTTCGGGGGCCGTCATCGGCCGCAATGATCCCTGCCCCTGTGGCTCCGGAAAGAAGTTCAAGCAGTGCTGTGGGCGGCGGTGATTGGGTGGCCAAACTTGCTTTCTATGGCCCTATCCTGCGGCAAAGCCTTGTCTCCCGTGGCGCCGTGATGTATACTGGTGTCATATTGTGGGGATTGGTGGTGATTCGGCGCGACGGGCTGCGCCGAGCCGTGCTGGACGGCAGGCAGGGCAGGGGGCATGGCTTATTTTCAAGGGCAATTCACCCACACGATCGACGCCAAGGGCCGACTGACCATTCCGGCGCGGTTTCGCGAGCTGCTGGGCGATGTGTTCATCCTGGCGCGGGGCGCCACCGAACCCTGCATCGACGTCTACCCCCTCGAAGCGTGGGGGGCGATGTCGGTGGCGGCGCAAGAGCTGCCGCACTCGAGCCCGGTGGCCCGACGCTTTAACCGGATGCGCTTTGGGCACTCGGTCGAGGCGAGCCTGGACGCGATGGGCCGCGTGCTCCTCCCCTCGTTCCTGCGCGAGATGGCCGGCCTCACTGATCAGGCGGTCATTGCGGGCGCCAACGGCATGTTCGAGATCTGGAACCCTGAGCGCTTTGCCGAAGTGACGGCGCGAGACTGGGCCGAGAGCCAGGCGATCTTTGACGCCACGTCCGAGATGGGCATCTAGCGATGGTCGCGCAAAATCCCGAGGCTCGCCGGCCGCTGCATACGCCGGTGCTGCTCGCCGAGGTGCTGACCTGGTTGGCTCTCAAACCGGGGGGCCTCTATATCGACGCTACGGTGGGCCTGGGCGGCCATGCCGCGGCCATCCTCAATGCGTGCGGCCCCGATGGCCGGTTGCTGGGCATCGACGCTGACCCCCAGGCGCTGGCCTTGGCCCGCGAACGGTTGGCCCCCTTTGGCGACCGCGCCTTGCTGCGCCAGGGCTGGAACCGCGATCTGCCCACGCTAGCGGCCGACGCCGGCTGGAGTGCCGTCGATGGCGTGCTATTCGACCTGGGCGTCTCTTCGCTGCAACTCGACGATGCGGCGCGCGGCTTTTCGTTCCAGCAAGATGGCCCGTTGGATATGCGCATGTCGCCCCAGGCCGAGGTCGACGCCGCGCAGATCGTCAACACCTGGCCCGAGCGCGAGCTGGCCGACATCCTCTACACCTATGGCGAGGAGCGCTATGCGCGGCGCATTGCCGCGGCCATCGTGCGCGAGCGGCCGCTGCACACCACGGCCGAGCTGGCCGCCGTCGTGCGCCGCGCGATCCCCGGCGGGCACGCCCCCCAGCGCATCGACCCGGCCACGCGTAGCTTTCAAGCGCTGCGCATCGCCGTCAATGGCGAGCTCGAGTATCTGGAGCAGGCCCTGACGGGCGCGGTGCGCCTCTTGCGCCCCGGCGGTCGCCTGGTGGTCATCGCCTTTCATTCGCTGGAAGATCGCATCGTCAAGCAATACCTGGCGCGCGAGGCCCGCGATTGCATCTGCCCGCCGAGGATACCGCAATGCGTCTGTGGGCACAAGGCTACGGTGCGGCTGTTGACGCACAAGCCCGTGCGCCCCAGCGATGCTGAGGCGGCTGCGAACCCGCGCAGCCGCAGTGCTCGGCTGCGGGCGGCCGAGCGATTGCCGGCGCCGGAGGACGAAGGGGGCGCACCATGAGAGATCGCGGTGAGGCGCCCTTCATCTCGGGACCCGAGCCAGCAGGCAAGGCGCCCGAGACCAACGCTCGGGCGCAATATCTGTTCTATGTCGTCATCCTGTTGCTGCTGACCCTCGCGGGCTGGCTCTATCTGAGCACGACCGTGCGCGTGGATGCGCTGGCCGTCGAGATCTATAACCTTGAGCAAGAGAAGGAAGGGCTCCGGCGGGAGGTGGTGCAGCGCGGGGCCAAATTGGCCGAGCTCGAGTCTCTGCAGCGGGTGCGCAAAGAGGCCCAGCGCTTGGGCTTTGGCGAGCGCACCGCCGGGCAGCAGCTCATCGTGCGGCGTCGGGCCAGCCCAGCCCCCGAGGCCACGCCCGAGCTACCCAACGCCGCGCGGAACCTGTGGGAGCGTCTTTCGAATTACTTGGGCAAGGGAGGCGAGCCAGCGCCGCCCGAGTAGCCCTAGATGGCGCTCAGGCAGCAAGGCCCAGGCATGAGCAACGACACACCCAGCGACGTCACTGACTATCGCGAGCGCACCGGACAGGCGAGGCGCATTCGCCAGCTGCTCCTCGTGTTCGCCCTGGCATTCCTGGTGCTGTGCTGGCGTGTGGCCTATTGGCAGTTGCCGCCGCACGACGAGCTAAATCCCTATCGGCACGTGCAGGCCCCCGAGAGCATCGCGCCGGTGCGTGGTGGCATTGCCGATGCCACGGGCTATTATCTGGCGACCACCACTTATGCCTGCCGCATCTCGTGCGTGCCCGGCCTGTTGGGCGAGGTCGATCGCAAGGAACTTGCCGAACGCCTTGCCGCTATCACGGGCCTGAAGGTGGGCGACGTCTATGCGGTGGTGTCGGGCGATGCCGACCAGGCGGTGGATCTGGTGACCTCGGCCCCCATCGAGATGGCGGACAAGGTCGACGCTCTAGCCAAGGAATACGGCTATACGTGGGAGAACGGTCGGGCGCTCGCCCTCCGCGCGATCAGGCAGTATCAGCGCGTCTATCCCAATGGCGAGCTGGCCGCGCACGTCTTGGGCTATGTCGATCTGTACGAGGGGCAGGGCCACTATGGCCTGGAGCAGTACTATGTGAACTTGCTCAACGGCAAAGAAGGTGAGATGCGGGGCGTGCGCAACCCTTGGGGCACGACCTATCGCGCGGAGCTGGGTGGGCTGGTGCCCGTGCAGGATGGCCCCGACCTGCTGCTCACCCTCGACCGCAACGTGCAGTATGCCGCGGAGGGCCTCCTCACCCGCGCCATGATGCAGCTGGGCGCCGAGAGCGGCAACATCATCGTGATGGATCCGCACACGGGCGCGATCATCGCCATGGCCAAACGGCCCACCTACAGCCCGAGCGCGTACTATCGCAACGTGCCCGTGGGTTGGTTCAACAACGACATGGTCAGCACGCCCTACGAGCCGGGCTCAGTGATCAAGACGATGACGGTGGCCGCCGCGCTCGAAGAAGGTGCCATCCAGCCCAATAGTGTTTATACTGACGAGGGCGTCATCGAGATCGGTGGCCGCGAGATCTATAACGCCGATCTGCAGGCCCACGGCGTCACCACCATGACCCAGATGCTCGCCCAGTCGCTGAACGTGGGCGCGGCCACGGTGGCCACCAACCTGGGGCCGACGGCGTTCTATCAGAGTATGCGCGCCTTTGGCTTTGGCGAGGTGACGGGCGTCGACCTGGCCGCCGAGGCGCCCGGCGTGATGCGCGTGCCCAGCCAGCCCGAGTGGAGCATGGCCGACTTTGGGCGCAACTCGTTTGGGCAGGGCTTTTCGGCGACGCCGCTACAGGTAGTCACCGCCTATGCGGCCTTGGCGAACGATGGCTTGCGCGTCAGGCCGCATCTGGTGGCCGAAGTGAGAGGTGCCGACGTCACCAAGGTCACCGAGACGGTGCCGGTCAAGCAGGTGGTGTCGCCGCTGGTGGCACAGCAAACCACTGCCCTGCTGGCCGATGCCACCGAACTGGCCGCCGGTGGCGAGCTGGTGCCGGGCTATCGCGTGGCCGGCAAGTCGGGCACGTCGAGCATCGCCATGGGCGATGCGGGCTATCAGAACGACGAGGTGATCACCTCGTATGTGGGCTATGGGCCGTTGCCCGACGTCCGCTGGGTGATCTTGGTCAAGTTCGACAAGCCGCAAGTGAACAAGTGGGGTAACGAAAGCGCGATGCCCGAGTTTGTCCATATGTTCGAATATCTGGTCTCGTATTACGGGGTGCTGCCCACGTCAGAGACGACGTCGGCGACGCCCTAGTCGGCAATGATCTGAGGCGGAGTGAGGAGCGTGCTCACGCTGGGGCATCTGGCGGGCAACACGAGCGATATCGCGGTGGCCGATGTGGTCGTCGACTCGCGGCAGGCGCGCGCCGGCAGCGTGTTCTATGCGCTGGCCGGGGAGCATGTAGATGGGCACGCCTACGTGTCCGCAGCGTTCGCCCAAGGAGCGATCGCCGCGTTCGTCGAGCATCCCGTGCCCGACGTGCGGCTGGTGTCTCCCGCAGAAGTGGCCGCGTTGCGCCTCGGCGATCTCCCCGTAGCCATACAGGTGCCCAACACCCTGGCGGCGCTGCAAGAGGCTGCGCGCCGCTACCGCGCTGAGTTGGCGCTCGATGTCGTGGGCATCACGGGCAGCGTCGGCAAGACGACGGCCAAAGAGGCCATCGCCGCCGTCTTGGCCGAGGGCTATGGGGTGCTCAAGAGCCAGGGCAATGCCAACAACGAGATCGGCCTGCCGCTGACACTGCTCTCGGCGCGGCCCGAGCAACAGGTGGCCGTGCTCGAGATGGGCATGTATGCCCTGGGCGAGATTGCCCTGCTCTGCGCGTTGGCGCGCCCGCGCATCGGCGTGGTGACCAACGTGCAGCCCGTGCATTTGGAGCGGCTGGGCACCATCGAGCGCATCGCGCAGGCCAAAGCCGAGCTGGTCGAGGCCTTGCCCGCCGATGGCGTGGCCGTGCACAACGGCGACGATCCGCGCGTGGCGGCCATGGCCGACCGGCACGCGGGGCCGAGCGTGCTGGTGGGCATCGGCGAGGCGTGCCACGTGCGCATCGCCGACGTGGTGCAACAGGGGCTGGCGGGCATTTCCTTCGGCCTGACCGTGCGCGGGCTGGAGGGGTTGGGCGTGGCTCCCGCGCGCCGTCGCCTGCGTTGCGGGCTGCTCGGCGCGCATTCGGCCTTTCCCGCGGCGTTGGCGGTCACGGTGGGCCTGCTCGAGGGCTTGCGCTGGCCGCAGATCGAGCGGGGGCTGGCGCAGATGGGCGCGGGATTGCGCCTCATTCCCCGACGTGGCCGTCGTGAGACCACCATCCTCGACGACAGCTACAATGCCAGCCCCTCGGCGGTGGCTGGCGCGTTGGGGCTGCTGTCGAGTTTGCCCGGCCGACATGTCGCCGTCCTGGGAGATATGCTCGAGCTGGGCGCTGCGGCCGAGGCGAGTCATCTGGAGGTCGGCGCGCGCTGTGCACGCCAGGTCGACCTGCTCATCACTCGCGGCGAGCTGGCCAAAGGCATCGCGCGCGGTGCGTTGGCGGCGGGCATGCCGGCCGACGCGGTGATCACTGTCGACGACAACGCCGGCGCCCTGGCCGCGCTCGAAGCGGCGGCGCAGCCGGGAGATGTGATTCTGGTCAAGGGGTCGCGGGGTATGGCGATGGAGAGCATTGTCTTGGCCTGGCAGCAGCCCGAGGAGCATGCATGAGCGCCGCGCTGGGCCTCATGGCGGCTGTGTTCGTGGCGCTGGCGCCGTTGGGTGGCCCGCTCACGCGCGCCCTGCTGCGGCGAGGCATTGGCAAGAATATCCGCTACGATGGGCCGACGTCGCACCAGGTCAAGGCGGGCACGGCTACCATGGGTGGCTTGCTGTTTGTGCCGCCGGTGGTGCTGGGCGGGGCGGTGTTGGCGATCGTGGTCGATGCGCGGCTGTGGCTGGCCGTCGCGGCCGTGCTCCTCTATGCGGCGCTGGGCGCGTATGACGACCTGCAGGGCCTGCGCGATCGGCTGGGCGTCGGTTGGCTCGCTCGTGGCAAGTTCGCCTGGCAGTGGGTCATCGCCGCGCTGCTGGGCCTTGCGCTCTACCTCACGCCGGGTGGCCGTGTGCTGGCGTTGCCCCTCAGCCGCCTCACGGTCGATCTGGGTTGGTGGATCGTGCCGGTAGCGGCCCTGTTGCTGGTGGCCTTTAGCAACGGCATCAACTTGAGCGACGGGCTGGATGGCCTGGCCGGCGGCCTCTGCGCAGAGGCGGTGGCGGCCTATGGCCTCTTGGCCCTGCTCACGGGGCAGGCGGGCCTGGGCCTGTTCTGCGCGCTGTTGGTGGGCTCGCTGTTGGCGTTCTTGTGGCACAACGCCCATCCCGCCACGCTGTTCATGGGCGATGTCGGCTCGCAGGCCCTGGGCGCTGGCCTGGCCATGGTGGCGTTGCTCTCAGGGCAGTGGTTGTTGCTGCCCGTTATCGGGGCGGTGTTCGTGGCCGAGTTGCTGTCGGATGTGCTCCAGGTGGGCTATTTCAAGTACACCAAGCGCCGCTATGGCCAAGGCCGGCGCATTTTCAAGATGGCGCCCCTGCACCATCACTTTGAGCAGCTCGGCTGGCCAGAGACCAAGGTGACTACGCGCTTTTGGGTGGCGGGGCTGGTGGCCGCGGCCTTGGGCCTGATCTTGCGGGCGGTGGGCCAATGATCGATCCCGCTCAGCTGACGGGGTTGCGGGTGCTGGTGGTGGGCGCCGCTCGTGAAGGCACGGCCGCCTCGGCCTATCTGGCCCGGCATGGCGCCCACGTCCGCTTGGCCGATGCGCAGCCGCTCGACGCCCTGCGCCAAGACGTCGCTGGCCTGGCGACGCTGGGTGTGGTCTTGGAGGGCGGCGTGGCCCAGCCGAGCCTGGCTGACCTCGATCTGGTCGTGCTCAGCCCGGGCGTGCCGCCCAGTGCGCCGCTGGTCCAAGAGGCGCGGCGGTTGGGCCTGCCGCTCAGCAGCGAGCCGCGCCTGTTTACACAGCTGTTCCGCGGCACGATCTTGGGAGTGACCGGTTCGAGTGGCAAGACGACGACCACGACCCTGTTGGGCGAGATGCTCACCGCCGCCGGGCGCAAGACGCTCGTGGGTGGCAACATCGGCCTGCCGCTGATCTCGACCCTCGATGGCGACGGCGCCTCGGCCGAGGCCGCGGTGATGGAGCTGTCGAGCTTTCAGCTCGAGCTGTTCTCGCCCGCCTACCAGGGCGAGGGCGTCGAGTCGGCGCGCAGTGTCGCGTCGCGGGCCATCTCGCTCGCGGGCTGGAGCCCGCCTCTCTCGCTCGTCACCAACGTGACGCCCAATCATCTCGACCGGCATCCGTCGATGGCGGATTATGTGCGCGCCAAGAGCGCCATCCTCGCCTATCAACAACCCGGCGATTGGGCCGTGTTGAACGCCGACGACCCCATCTCGCAAGAGCTGCACTCGCTGGTGCGCGGGCAGTTGGCCACCTTTAGCCTGGTCGGGCCGGTGGCGCAGGGTGCCTATCTCGCTGGCGACGCACTGGTGGTGCGTTGGGCCGGCCGCGAGGCGATGGTCTGCCGTCGCGGCGAGCTGCGGCTGCGCGGTGAGCACAATGTGGCCAACGTCTTGGCTGCCTGCTGCCTGGCCGCCGCAGCAGGTGTGCCGCCCGAGGCGATGCGCGCCGTGGCGACCACGTTTCGCGGGGTGCCCCATCGGCTCGAAGTCGTGCGCGTGGTCGATGGCGTCACCTGGATTAATGACTCGATCGCCACCTCGCCCGAGCGCGCGACGGCCGCGCTCAAGGCTTTTGACGAACCGGTGGTGCTGTTGGCGGGCGGGCGAGACAAACACCTGCCCTGGGCCGACTGGGCGCGCTGGGCCGCAGCCAAGGCTCGCCTGGTGATCGGCTTTGGCGAGTGCGCACCGCTCGTGGAGGGCGCCCTGGCCGCGCTGGGCGAGGCCGCGCCGGCCTATCGACGCACCGACCGGCTGCCAGACGCCGTACAGCTCGCCGCCGAGCTGGCCCGGCCGGGAGATGTGGTGCTGCTCTCTCCGGGGGGCACGAGCTTTGACGCCTACCGCGACTTTGAAGAGCGCGGCGAGGCCTTTCGTCAGTTGGTGAGGAGCCTGGCATGACCAAAGGGAGCGTGCGCAAGCTGTTGTGGCGGCGCGCCAAGTCGGATTGGGGCATCGTCTTGATCGCCATGACCCTGCTGGCGCTGGGCCTGGTGATGATTCTGAGCACCTCCAAAGACTTGCCCTATCTAGGCCTCGAGAAGGCGGGCGCGCCCGACACGTTCTTCCGCAGCCAACTGCGCTATGCCGCCATGGGGCTGGTGGGCATGTTCATCGTCTCGCGTATCGACTACCACCTCTATCGCCGCTATGTGCTGGTCATCGGCATTGGCACCCTGGTCGTGCTCATCGCCATGGCCAGCCAACAGACGCGCTTCCTCACTACCGCTGAGGCAGAGGTGGGCAGGACGGGGAGCGGCCAGCTGACCGAGGTGGCCAAGTATGGCGTCATTATCTATCTCGCGGCCTGGCTGAGCTCGGCAGGCCCGCGGCTCAAACAGTTCCGTGAGGGCCTGTTGCCGGCGGCGACCATCCTGGCCGTTTCGTGCGGGTTGGTGGTCTTGCAGCAAAACTTGTCGGCGGCCGTGCTCTTGGGCGTGACCTGCCTGATCATGATGTTCGTGGCCGGTATGGATTGGCGGCAATTGGCCGCCTTGCTCGTGGTGGGCGTGATCGTCACGGCAGCGCTGGCGCTCTTGATCTCGTATCGTGAAGAGCGCGTCGAGATCTTCTTCAGCAATCCGCTCACCGACGCCTGGAACAAGGGCTATCAGACGGTGCGCAGTATCATCGCGCTGAACAACGGCCGCCTGTTTGGGCTGGGGCTGGCTCACGGCATCGAGAACCGCAACCTGCACTTGATGGCGCACACCGATTTCATTTTCGCCATGATCGGTGAGCAGTTGGGCTTTGTCGGCTCGCTGCTCACCTTGGGGCTGTATGCGGTGTATACCTGGCGCGGCTATGGGGTGGCGCTGCGCGCAGTCGACAGTTTTGGGCGGCTGTTGGCCACAGGCCTGGTGAGCTGGGAGGTCTGCCGAGCCGTGCTGCACGTAGCGGTGGTGACCAACACGGTGCCGGTCACGGGCACGGTGCTGCCCTACATGAGCTATGGCGGCTCGGCGCTGGTCTCGGGCCTGGCGGCGTTGGGCATATTGGTGAACATCTCGCGGCGGGCCACCATCGAGGCCGAGACACCACGATGAGAACTATGGTCACTGGCGGGGGTACGGGCGGGCATGTGTATCCGGCGCTGTCGGCGCTGGATGCGTTGGTGGCCGATGAGGCCCATGCCGCCGCGCGCGCCAGTGACATCCTATGGGTGGGCAGTGTCGACGGCGTCGAGCGAGACATCCTGGGCCGCACCGCCTACGCCTATGCAGCCGTGTCTACCGGGCCGTTGCGGGGAGCCAACCCGCTCCAGGCCCTGCGCAGTGTGGCCCAGATCGCGCGGGGCACACGAGAGGCGCTCGCCCTGGTCGAGCGGTGGAAGCCGGAGGCTGTGCTGGCGACGGGCGGCTATGTCTCGGTGCCACTGGCCTTGGCGGCCCGGCTGCGTCATGTGCCGCTGCTGCTCTATCTGCCCGACATGGAGCCTGGGCTGGCGGTCAAGCTATTGGCGCGGATCGCCGCGCGCGTGGCCGTCTCGTTCGAGCCAGCGGCGGCGTTCTTTGGGCGCAAGGCCGTGGTCACGGGCTACCCGGTGCGCCAGGCGCTGTTCGACACCGATCGTCGTGACGCTCGGCAACAGTTGGCTCTGGCCGAGGATGAGCCGGTGGTGCTGGTGATGGGCGGTAGCCGCGGCGCGCGCTCGATCAACCAGGCGGTGCAAGCCGGTCTGACCACGCTCTTGGCGCGCGCGCAGCTGGTGCACGTCACCGGCCCGCTCGATTTCGACGCGCTGCGCCAAGCGCAACAGACGCTGCCTGCCGAGCTCGCGGCACGCTATCACGTCTATGCCTACCTGCATGAGGAGATGGTGCCCGCGCTGGTGGCGGCCGACCTGGTGATCGCGCGGTCGGGCGCGGCGACGCTGGGTGAGTTGCCGGCGGTGGGCGCGCCAGCCATCTTGGTGCCCTATCCCTATGCCGGGCAGCATCAGCGGCTCAACGCGGCCTATCTGGCTGACGCGGGCGCAGCGGTGGTGTTGGAGGATGAGCACCTCGGCGAGGAGTTGCTTCCTACGCTGCTGAGGTTGCTCGACGACCCGGCGACGCTGTCCCAGATGAGTGCCGCGGCGCGCGCCAAGAGCGTGCCCGATGCTGCGCGGCGCATCGCTCAAGAGCTGGTGGCCATTGCGCGAGGTGAGGAGCATGACTAGTGCGCCCAGTGTCACGATCGACCAGTCGGTGCTGCTGATCTTGATCTTGGGCCTATTCGCTCTGATCGGCCTGCGCCGTGGGGCCAACCGAGAGTTGGTGACCGTGGTGGGGCTGGTCATCTCCTATCTGCTCGTCACGCTGACGCTCGATAGCCTGGTGCCTTGGGTGAACAAGCTGTATCGGCTGGCGCGGTTCGCGCTGGCCGGTGGGCTGACCGCCGACGATCCGGTGACGGCCTGGAGCGAGGTGCAGAGCCTGCCCCTGCTTGTCAGCACCGACGTGGCGCGTCGCAACCTGGGCCTGGCGTGTTTTGCCGTGCTGGCGACGATCTCGTACTATGTGGGTTCCTGCACGGCGCCGCAGGGTGTGAGCGCCATCGCGCGGCTCGTGGGCCTGTTGCTGGGGGCGGTGAACGGTTTTGTCGTCGCCAGCTATCTCTTCCGCCACGCGCTGGTGAGTGCCAGCGCTACGATCGAGGTCGCCAGTGGAGCCGTGCGCGCCACGGTGACGAGCAGTCAGACCGTGGGCAAGATCGTGGTTGTGCTTGTCGTGGCGCTGATTGCGTTTGGTCTTCATGGCGCCTCTGGTGGGCGCCCATCATAGGAGGGGTTCATGGCCCCGATCGAGGTGCTCTTCGGCGCTCTGGTGCTCATGTTCGGGCTGGTGGGCCTGGTGCGGGGCTTTTTGCGCGAGTTGGGCGTCACCATGGTGATGGTGTTCACCCTTTTCTTCTTGAACCTGGTGGATGAGCTCGTGGCCAAGGGCGCCGCGCGCCTGGCTGAGGCGATCGGTGGGCAATCCAGCCCCGAGCAAGTGGCGCTGTATACTTGCTCGGTCTATCTCTTGGTGATCATCGCCGTGGCCTTTGCCTCCTACCAGGGCGAGACGCTGTCTTTTGCGGGCGGAGTGCCGCGGGGAGCGCTCGGCGTGGTGCTCAGCCTGTTGACTGGCCTGGTGAACGGCTATCTCATCGTCGGTTCGTTGTGGTACTACATGGACAAGTTCGACTATCCGTTGAAATGGCTGGGCTTTTCGACTGCGCAGCTCTCGCCCCTGGCGACCAAGCTGTTGCCGCTGTTGCCTACCGCGTTCTTGGGGCAGGAATGGTTGTTGGGTCAGAGCACGTTGCTCTATCTGAGTATCATCTTGCTCATCTTGCGGGTGGTGCGTTGATGGCTCGATCGACCGGCGAGCAGGTGACCGTATTGCCGCGCCGCGTGCACCTGGTGGGCATCGGCGGCAGCGGCATGTCGCCCATCGCCCGGGTGCTCTGCCAGCGGGGGCACATAGTCTCTGGCTCTGACCTGCAAGAGAGCGATCTCACACGCGAGCTGCGCGCGTTGGGTGCGCAGGTGTATATCGGCCACCGCGCCGAGCAAATCGGCGACGCCGAGCTAGTGATGATCTCGTCAGCGATCCCGCCACACAATGTCGAAGTCGTGGCGGCGCAAGAGCGCGGCATCCCCGTGCTCGAGCGGCGCGGTTTCATTCGCGCGCTTCTGGATGGCTACCGGACGGTAGCGGTAGCGGGCACCCATGGCAAGACTACAACGGCCGCCATGATCACCCATCTGTTGCGCGAGGCGGGGCTCGATCCCTCCTATATCATCGGTGGTGTGTTGGCCAACACCGGCCATAACGCCGAGGCGGGGTCGGGCGATTGTTTCGTCATCGAGGCCGATGAGTATGAGCGCATGTTCCTGGGCCTGGCGCCGTGGCTGGCGGTGGTGACCAACATCGAGATGGATCACCCCGACTGCTTTACCGGCCTAGAGGCGATGGGTGAGGCTTTTGGTGCGTTTGTGGCGCAGGTGCAGCCCAACGGGCTGGTGGTGGCCTGCGGCGATCAGGTGACAGTGCGGCAGGCCCTGGCCTCGGCGAGCGCGCCGGTGCTCTATTACGGCGAAGGCGAGCAGAATGCCGCGCAGGTGCATGCCGTCGAGCCACGAGGCGAGGCTGGCCAGTCGTTCACGTTGACGACGCAGGGCACGAGCGTGCGCGTGGATCTGGCCCTCTCGGGGCGACACAACGCGCTCAACGCCACAGCCGCCCTGCTGGTGGCGCAAGAGGCCGGCGTGCCCCTCGAGCGCGGCGCCGCTTTGTTGGCTGGCTATCGCGGCGTACAGCGCCGTGCCGAGTACAAAGGCGAGGCGGGCGGGGTGGTGGTCGTCGATGACTATGCCCACCATCCCACGCAGATCCGCGCGACGATCGCGGCTATGCGGCAGCGCTACCCCGAGCGGAGGCTGGTGGTGGTGTTTCAGCCGCACACGTAGAGCCGCACGCGGGCGCTGTTCGCCGATTATGTCGCCAGCTTGAGCGAGGCCGACGTCGCCGTGGTGCTCGACATCTATCGTGCGCGGGCTAAGGAGCAGCAGACGGTGAGCGCGCTCGATCTCGTGGCGGCGATGGCCCCTCGCGACGCGCACTATCTGCCCGACCTGGCCCACGCCGAGGCCTGGCTGGGTGAGCACGTGCGCCCGGGCGACCTGGTGCTGACGCTGGGCGCGGGCGATGGCTATCTGATCGGCGAGTGGCTGCTGCAACAGCTCGCCGGAGGTGCGACATGAGCGCCGCTTTGGCCGAGCTGGCCGGCGCCCTCGAGGCCGCCCTGCCCGAGCTGCGCCTCGAGCGCGACGTGCGCCTGGCCCCCTACACCTCGTTCGCGGTGGGCGGCCCGGCCGACCTGTTGCTGGTGATCGAAGAGATCACCCAGCTCGAGCGGGCCGTGGCGCTGGCCAACGCACAACACGTGCCGTGGACCGTGCTCGGCTCGGGCACGAATGTGCTGGTGGCCGACGAGGGCATCCGTGGTCTGGTGATCATCAATGCGGCGCAAGCTTACACCATGGCGGAAGACGGGTTGCTGGTGGCGGCCTCGGGAGCGCTGCTGTGCGAGCTGGCCCGTTGGGCCGTCGGCGCGGGCTGGCGTGGCCTGCAATGGGCCGTGGGCATTCCGGGCACGGTGGGCGGGGCGGTGGTGGGCAATGCGGGCGCCTACGGCGGCTGCATGGCCGACATTGTGCGTTGGGTGCGCGTATTGCGGCCCGGTGGGCATACCGAACAGGTGTCGGTCGAGGCGCTGGCCTATGGCTATCGCACCAGCGCGCTCAAGCGCGAGGCTGCCTCGGGCGAGCGCACCGTGGTGCTCGAAGCGGCGTTACAACTGGTGGCCGATGATCCAGTGGCCCTCACCGCCGAGGCTGCCGCGGTTCAGGCCCAGCGCGAGCGGAGCACGCCCCGCGGCTGCTGCGCGGGCAGCATTTTCAAGCGCACGGCGCACTATCCAGCGGGATACCTGATCGACAAAGCGGGCCTCAAAGGTCTGGCTATCGGGGCGGCGCAAGTCTCGCCGGTGCACGCCAACTTTATCATGAACACGGGCGGCGCTACCGCGCGAGAGGTGCGCCAATTGATCGAGCGGGTGCAGCAAGAGGTGTGGCAGCGCTATGCGCAGCACCTCGAGCCGGAAGTCGAATTCGTGGGAGATTGGCACTGGACATGAGCAATCTCGAGGGCAAGCGCAAGCCTCGCGTGGCCATCCTCACCGGCGGCAAGAGCGGCGAGCATGAGGTGTCGCTGCAGAGCGCCAAGTCGGTGATTGCCGCGCTGGATCGCGACAAGTACGATGTCGTGGTGGTGGGCGTGACCAAACAGGGCCGCTGGATCGCTGCCGACGACGCCCTGGCGTTGCTCGAGTCGGGCGCGGCGCTCGATGACGCCATGCTCGGTTCGCCGTCTGGTGCCGAGTCGAGCACAGCGATCCTGCCCAGCGACCGGCGCGAATTGGTGCCGGGCACGAGCGAGCACCCCTTCCCGCGCGCCGATGTGGTCTTTCCGGTGATGCACGGCACTTATGGCGAAGACGGCACAGTGCAGGGGCTGCTCGAACTGGCCGGCCTGCCCTATGTGGGCGCGGGCGTGTTGGGTTCGGCGTTAGGCCTCGACAAGGTGACGCAAAAGAACGTGCTCGAGGCTAACGGCGTGCCCGTGGTGCCCTATCACGTGGTGTTGCGCAGCCGCTGGCGCGCCGAGCGAGAGGCAGTGTTGACCGAGGTGTTGGCGCATCTGGCGCTGCCCCTCTTCGTCAAGCCCTCGAACGGCGGCAGCTCGGTGGGCTGCTCGAAGGCACATACCGTGGCCGAGCTCGCTGCGGGGCTCGACCTGGCGGCGCGTTTCGACCGCAAGCTGCTCGTCGAGACGGCGGTGAACGCACGCGAGATCGAGTGCAGCGTGCTGGGCAACGATGAGCCGATCGCCTCGGTGCCGGGCGAGGTCGAGCCGGGCAACGAGTTCTATGACTATCATGCCAAGTATCTCGACGACAACTCGATCTTGCACATTCCGGCCGACCTGCCCGCCGAGGTGACCCAGCGCGTGCAGGCGCTGGCCATCCAGGCCTTTTTGGCTATCGATTGCGCGGGCATGGCTCGGGTCGACTTTTTTCTCGACCGAGACACGGGTACGCTCTATCTGAACGAGCTGAACACGATCCCGGGGTTCACGCGCATCAGCATGTATCCCAAGCTGTGGGAGGCCAGCGGCCTGCCGTATCCCCAGCTACTGGATCGCCTGATCGAGCTGGCGCTCGAACGCCACCGCGATCGGTTGGACTCGGAGACCGCATACGGCTACGATCACTAGAGGGAGCGATGGCAAGGCATTTGGGCAGGGTCAAGGCAACGCGGTCGCGCAGTCGACTTGGCGACCAGGCCAGCGACGCGGCCGTCGAGCGCGATGCGCGGGTAACGCGCCGGGCAGCGCTGGTGGTACAGCGCCTGCCGGGCGTACTGTTGCTGATCCTCGGGGTGCTGATGCTCCGCCATCTGCTCGTGGCTGATCGCTTTGTGGTGTCGGCGGTCGAGGTTACCGGCACTCGGCTGCTGGCGCCCGATGAGGTGCGCGCGAACACGGGGCTGTTGGGCAAGTCGATCTTTGCCGTTCACGAGAGCTCGGTCGAACGCACGCTGCTCGATCGCTACGCATGCGTGACTGACGTGCGCGTGAACTGCCGCTTGCCCAGCAGGTGCAAGGTGCAGGTGGCCGAGGTTGGGCAGGTAGTCGTGTGGGAGCAGGATGGTCAGGCCTGGTGGGTAGCCCTGGATGGCCAGGTGCTCGGCGCAGTCACCAGCGCGACCGATGCGCCCACCCTGCGGAATAGCGGCGCCCAGATCGCGCCGCAAGAGGGCTACCTGGTGGGCGTTCCTTGGCGCTATGCCTATGAGGCTGGCCGGGTACTTGGCGAAGGGCAGCAACTCGAGTTTGTCTCTGGCTACGGCCTGATGGTGCGGTTGGATGAAGGCCAACTGCCCGTCTATCTCGGCACCGAAGGGGATGTCGGCGCCAAGCTGGCCCTGGCCACCGACGTACTGGCTGCCGCCGAAGAACAGGGGTTGTCGCTCGCGTACATCGACCTGCGCAGTGCAGCACGGCCCATCGTCGGGGGCCTCTGAGGAGGGGCAAAGTGGCCGGAGATCGCATCATTGCGGCAATCGATATCGGCACGACCAAGATCTGTGCGCTCGTTGGGCGTGTGCAGCAGGGGCGGCCGATCCAGATCCTGGGCATGGGCATCGTGCCCGCAGACGGCCTGAGCAAGGGCGTCATTACCGATATCGAGCAGGCCACCGAGTCGATCCGCGAGGCGATCCGCAAGGCCGAGCGCCCATCGGGCTATACCATCCGCAGTGCCTACGTGAGCGTGGGCGGCGCGCATATTGGCTCGCAGAACTGTGACGGCGTGGCGGCGATCGGGCGTGGCGACCGGCCGATCGTGCGCGACGACCTGGATCGCGCGCTCGAGAATGCCCGCGCCATCCCCTTGCCGCACAATCGGCAGATCTTGCACTCGATCCCACGCACTTATACGATCGACGAGCAGGCGAATATCAAGAACCCTCTGGGGATGATCGGCTATCGCCTCGAGGTCGAGGCGCATGTCATCACCGGCTCGCGCACGGCGATTCAGAACATTGTGCGCTGTGTCGAGCAGTGCGACGTGGAGCCGATCGAGATCGTGTTGCAACCGCTGGCCTCGTGCGAGGCCGTGCTCACCGACGACGAGCGGCGGCAGGGCGTGGCATTGGTCGACATCGGCGGCGGCACGACCGACCTGGCCATCGTCTTTGGCGGTGGCTTTTGGGAGACCAAAGTCTTCCCCGTGGGGGGCAATCACATCTCGAACGACATCGGCTGGGCGCTACACGTACCCTTTATGGCGGCCGAAGAGGCCAAGGTACGCTATGGCCACGCCGTGGCCGCAGAGGTGCCCAGTACCGACGAGATCGAGATGCCCGTGTTCGGCGGAGAGGGGCACCAGCGCTTTTCGCGGCAACAGATGTGCGCCTTGATCGAGGATCGTGTCACCGAGATGTTTGCAATGGTACACAAACACATCCATGATGTGGGCGTGGCCGATTATCTCGCGGCGGGGATCGTGTTGACCGGCGGCTGCGCCGACTTGAGCGGCATCCGCACCGTCGCCGAGCGTGTCTTTGACATGCCGGTGCGTCTGGGTTCGCCGCAGAGCACGGCGGGTCGCTTTGAATCGTTGACGGACCCCAAGTTCGCTACAGCAGTAGGCCTGCTGGAATGGGGCCGCAAGAAGATGCAAGCTGAGCCATCGGTGACCCAAGACGATGGTAATGCCGATAGTGGTTTTTGGTGGTGGCTGCGGAGCGCTCTGAATCGGCTGGCCCCCTGAGACCGGGGCGAGAGGAGATGGCGATGGACAAATTGCGCAAGACGGGTGTTGACCACCACGTCAAGATCAAGGTGGTGGGCGTGGGCGGTGGCGGCTGCAACGCCGTCGATCGCATGGTGCAGGGCGGCCTCGAGGGCGTCGATCTGCTGGCCATGAATACCGATGCCCACATCCTCGAGCAGTCTCTGGCCCCCACCAAGCTCGTCTTGGGGGCCAACACCACGCACGGGCGCGGCGCTGGCGGAGACCCGGTCATCGGCAAGAAGGCGGCCGAAGAGTCCGTGGAGCAGATCAAAGAGCTGCTGAGCGGCGCCGAGATGCTCTTTGTCACCGCGGGGCTGGGCGGTGGCACGGGCACGGGTGCGGCGCCTATCGTGGCGGCCGCAGCGATGGAGCTGGGCATCTTGACGGTGGCCATCGTGACCACGCCCTTTGGCTTTGAGGGCGCCCGCAAGATGACCCTGGCCCGCGAGGGGTTGCAACACATCGCCGAGAGCACCGACACCTACATCGTGGTGCCCAACCAGCGGCTGCTCGAGATCATGCCCCGCAACATCAGCTTGAAGCAGGCGTTCATGAAGGCCGATGAGGTGCTGCATCAAGGTGTCGATGGCGTCACGCGGCTGGTCAAGGGCGCGGGCATCATCAACGTCGATTTCAACGACATTAGCGCGGTCATGCGCGGCGGCGGGCGGGCGTTGATGGCCATTGGCCGCGGCAAGGGCGAGTCTCGCGCGGTCGACGCGGCCATGTCGGCCATCGAGAACCCCCTGCTCGAGTCGAGCATCGACGGCGCCAGCCGCGTGTTGATGCACATCAAGGGTGGCCCCGATATGTCGCTCTATGAGGTTACCGAGGCCGCTGAGATCATCCACGAGCGCATGGATGGCGAGGCCAATGTGATCTGGGGCGCCGCTGTGCAAGAAGAGATGGGGAGCGAGATGGAGATGATCCTGATCGCCACGGCGTTCGCCCAGTCGAGCAGCACGCCGAGCACTCCCGCGCGCACGACGTCGGGCGAGGCCGCTTCACGCGAGCGCAAATTCGACCTGAGCGCCCTGGGCCTGTCGCCCGAGGACGTGCGGCCCAGCGCACGCCCGCGCCGCTAGGCAGCGGGCGATGATCTGCCCCTATTGCGGCAACGACACCTCGCGCGTGGTCGACACGCGCGAGGTGGGCGATGCGATTCGGCGGCGCCGCGAATGCTTAAAGTGTCTCGAACGCTTTACCACCTACGAGCGCATCGCCAAGAGCACGCTCATGGTGGTCAAGCGCGATGGCCGGCGCGAGCCCTTTGATCGGCAAAAGCTCTTTGAGGGCATACGCTTGGCCTGCACCAAGCTGCCCATCCCTACGCAGGCCATCGAAGACCTGGTGTCTGACGTCGAGGCGAGCCTGTATCGTATGGGCCGCTCAGAGGTGCCCAGCAAAGTGATCGGCGAGCTCGCCATCGAGCGGCTGCGCCAGCTCGACCCGCTCGCCTATGTGCGCTTTGCCTCGGTCTATCGCTCGTTCCCCGACTTGGAGACGCTCAAACAGGTGGTCGACGATCTGCTGGAGCGCAAAGACGAACCCTGATGGGGGAGGCCCCGCCTTACCGCCAGCTGCAGATAGCATTGACCCGCAGGTACACGACAGGTATTATTGAGTTGACATATATGGCCATGTCGTTCGCGGTTCGCGATCTGTGTCTGGGGAGCGTGGCGAAATGAAACGCAGCATCGTCTGTCTCGTGGCCATCGGCATCCTGACGAGCTTCCTACTGGTCGGCTGTGCGGGGCCGAGCGGGGAGGCTGGCCCTGCTGACGAGGGCAGTGCGCAGACCGCCCTGACGAGCACCCCCAAGCCCACTGCTGTGTCTGCGGGCGCCTCGCAAGAGGCAGCCTCTGAGCCGACCGCGCAGCCAGCTCCGACCAACACCCCAAAACCCGCCTCCCCGACCGCTAGCACAGCGGGCGAAGAAGCCTCCGAGTCAAGCGCCCATGCCGATAACCTGCTAACCTCGCTCGAGGCGGCAGACCTGGCCTACGCGCAGGCTCGTGAGTGGCGCGCTGACGCGGTGTTGTGGAGCCTGCAACCGGTACTCGGCACTCTGGACCCGGATTGGGCCAAGAACGACCTCGCCAGCCAGTGGGAGGTCATCTTCGCCAACCAGTCCGATGACAAGTGCTTCATGGTGGACATCGTCGATGGCCAGGTAGAGAGCGCCAGAGAAGAGACGTATGAGGTGCGCACGATCGATGTGCCCGCATCGGCGCCGGTCAAGCGGCCAGGCGTATCTCTGCAAGAGGCCGCGCAGGCGGCCATTGCCGCTGGCATGCCCGCGAATCCCCCCGAGCTGGTGGTGTTCTACACCATCGAGGACTATACGCCAGAGTGGAACGGGAGACCGACCTGGCAGTTCGACTTCCCCACTGCGGATGGCCCCTACTGCTATGCCGTCGACGGCCTCACGGGCGAGCTGCTCGCGATCCTGGACCAGTACGGCAATGACGTTCGTTCCACCGGCGGGCAGGTGAGGGAGCAAAAGCCGTCTGGGGACGCTCGCGACACGATCGGCGAGTTCTTCTCGTTGCTGGATGAGGGCGAGGCCGAGCAGGCGATGGACCTCATGTGCAGCAGCGCCGTCGCCAACGAGCAGACGCGCAGCATGTGGCTGGCCGCGTTTGAGGGCCTCGACTCGATCGCTGTGGACAAGATCGAGGAGCACATGAAGGATGCCTGGAGCGACACGATGGAATACTATCAGTGCGCGCTCGAGGTGCGGCTCAAGCCCGACGCGCAGCCCGGCCTATGGGAGGACGGCAAGATCACGCGGTATATCGGCGTGCAGGCCGAGAACGGGGTGTGGAAGATCCGCGAGATCTCGATGAATCCCTAGCCTGGTCGGTGCGTTCTCGCCCGGATCATCCGCGATTGGCCATAGCCGCTTCACCTCCGGGTGCACAGGTGCTTTGTGCATAGCACAGAGACGGATTTGACTCGTTCCAGGCGTAGGTTATAATCAAGAGCCTATGCCAGTATGTATGTTGCCCCAGTGCGCCCAGCGGTCCCCGTCTGTGTCCAGTACCGATCTTGGCGGGCCCGCGGGCACCAGGTTTGCAGATCCTCTATGCTATTGGCGAACGAGCATCCTCTCTCAGTGTCGGGCTGTAAAGCCTCAGTAAGGAGACGCACAGCATATGGCAGTCTTGGGTACTGTTCGCGCGCTCACTCAAGTTGCTCCGCGTCATGCCCCCCGCAAGTCCTATGCACGGATCCCGGCCGTGATGGATACGCCGGACCTCATCCAGACCCAGATCGAGTCGTTCAACTGGTTCCAGGAAGAGGGCCTGCGTGAACTATTCGACGAGATCTCGCCCATCGTCAGCTTCAACAAGAACCTCGAGCTTCATTTCCCGGGCTATAACCAGGAGATGAACGAGATGTTCGACTTGAACTATCGCTTCGAAGAGCCCACCTACACCGATGAAGAGTGCCGCGACCGTGAGGCGACCTATGCCGCGCCGCTCTATGTCAAGGTGTTGCTCTACAACCGCGAGACCGATCAGCCCATCGTCCAAGACGTGTACATGGGCGACTTTCCGGTGATGACCAAGAATGCCACGTTCATCATCAATGGTGCCGAGCGCGTGGTGGTGAGCCAGCTCATCCGCTCGCCGGGCGCTTATTTCACCGTCGAAGAAGACCGCACCACAGGTCGGCAGCTCTGCTTTGCCAAGCTGATCCCCGACCGCGGCGCCTGGCTCGAGTTCGACACGGTCAAGCGAGACATCGTCTCGGTCAAAGTCGATCGCAAGCGCAAGATCCCTGTGACCATCCTGTTGCGCGCCGTAGCCGCCGTGTCGGACGGGCTGGACGACGTGCCGCTCAAAGAGGGCAGCGATGAAGAGTTGCTGGCGCTCTTTGCCGATGTCGACACCGATGCCGAGCATCCCTACATTCAGGCGACCATCGAGCACGACCCGACCAAGAACGCCGAGGAGGCGCTGCAAGAGTTCTATCGGCGCATGCGCCCGGGTGACCCGGCCACGCTCGAGAACGCCCGCAGCTATCTCGAGGGCCTGCTGTTTGGCCCTCGCCGCTATGACCTGGGCCGCGTGGGCCGCTACAAGCTGAGCCGCAGCTTGGCCACCAACCTGCCCGACACGCACCGCACGCTCACCAAGCGAGATCTGATCGCCATCGTGCGCCACATCATCGAGGTGAACAACGGCGCGGCCTACCCTGACGACATCGACCACCTGGGCAACCGCCGCATCAAGACCCTCGGCGAGCTGATTCAAAACCAGCTCCGCGTAGGCTTTTTGCGCATGGAGCGCGTGGTTCGCGAGCGCATGAGCATCCGCGACCCAGACCAGCTCTCGCCCATCTCGTTGATCAACGTCCGGCCGGTGGTGGCCGTGCTGCGCGAGTTCTTTGGCGGCAGCCAGCTCTCACAGTTCATGCAGCAGACCAACCCACTCGACGAATTGACGCACAAGCGCACACTGTCGGCCCTCGGCCCGGGCGGCTTGAAGCGCGACCGCGCCGGCTTTGACGTGCGCGACGTGCACCACAGCCACTATGGGCGCATCTGCCCCATCGAGACGCCCGAAGGCCCGAACATCGGCCTCATCGGCCGCCTGGCCATCTTTGCCAAGGTCAACGCCTATGGCTTTATCGAGACGCCCTATCGCCGAGTGCAGCGCACCTGCGACAACAAGCCCGAGCTGCTGTTGGGCCGCACCCTGCGCGAGCAGGTGGTCGACACCGAGACCGGCGAGGTCGTGGCCGATAGCGGCGCCGTCATCGATGCCGCACTGGCTGAGCGCCTGTCGCACATCGACCGCGACGCCTTTCGCGTGCGCCCCTATGTGACCAACGAGGTCGAGTATCTCTCGGCCGACGCCGAAGACCGCTATATCATCGCGCAGGCCAACTCGCCCATCGACGAGCTGGGCCAGTTCGTCGAAGAGCGTGTCTCGGCGCGGTACTATGAAAAGTTCCTGATCGAGTCGGTCGAGCGCGTCGCCTATATGGACGTCTCGCCGCAACAGATCGTGGGTGTGTCGGCGGCGCTCATCCCCTTCCTGGAGCATGATGACGCCAACCGCGCCCTGATGGGCTCGAACATGCAACGCCAGGCGGTGCCGTTGCTCCGCGCCGAAGCCCCTGTGGTGGGCACGGGCATGGAATACGCCGCCGCCGAGGACTCGGGGCAGCCCATCGTGGCCGAGGAGTCGGGCAAGGTCATCAGCGTCACCGGAGACCGCATCATCGTGCAGACCGAAAGCGGCGTGCGCCGCTATGATCTGCGCAAGTTCAACCGCTCGAACCAGTCGACCTGCATCGACCAGCGGCCCATCGTCTTCAAGGGCGATGTGGTCGAAAAGGAAGATGTGTTGGCCGACACCATGTCGACCGAGAACGGCGAGCTTGCCCTGGGACTGAACGTGCTGGCCGCGTTCATGTCGTGGGGTGGCGGCAACTATGAAGATGCCATCTTGGTCAGCGAGCAGCTCGTCCGCGAAGACAAGTTCACCTCAGTGCACCTCGAGAAGCACGAAATCGAGGCGCGAGACACCAAGCTTGGCCCCGAAGAGATCACGCGCGACATCCCGAACGTGGGTGAAGAGGCGCTGGCCAAGCTCGACGAAGAGGGCATCATCTTTGTGGGCGCCGAGGTCGGCCCGGGCGACATCTTGGTGGGCAAGATCACGCCCAAGGGCGAGACCGAGCTCACCCCTGAGGAGAAACTGCTGCGCGCCATCTTTGGTGAAAAGGCGCGCGATGTCCGCGACTCGTCGCTCAAGCTGCCGCACGGTGAAGAGGGCACGGTCGTCGACGTGCGCATCTTTACTCGCGACGAGCATCGCGACCTGCCCGCTGGCGTCGAGAAGGCCGTACGCGTGAGCGTGGCTCAGCGCCGCAAGCTCACCGAGGGCGACAAGATGGCCGGCCGCCACGGCAACAAGGGCGTGGTCTCGCGCATCGTCGCCATCGAAGACATGCCCTTCCTCGCCGACGGCACGCCCGTAGAGATGATCCTCAACCCGTTGGGCGTTCCCGGGCGCATGAACGTGGGGCAGATCCTCGAGACGCACCTGGGCTGGGCCGCGGCGCGACTGGGCTTTCGCGTGCAGACGCCCGTGTCAGATGGAGCCAGTGAAGACGAGATCTCGGCCGAGCTGGCGCGCGCCTGGATGGTCGATCGCGCCTGGTCTGAGCTGGCGCGGCGCACTTGGGAATGGGTGCGGGCCAACGAGATCGATACCGAGGGTCTCCGCGATGACCTGGATGCCTACCGCTTGTACCTGGGCGACTTCTTGAGCCGCCAGGGTATGCCGGCCGACGAGGTCGAGAGTGTATTGCAAGATAGCGTGCGTGCCCGCCGTACTTGGGCCGACTACTGGCTGCGCGAGCTGGGCTATGACCCGCGCAAGGTCATGGTCTATGAGGACTCGGCCATGCCGCGCGCTGAGCGCCCCGAAGCCGATAACCTGGCCATCGACATCTGCTTGCGGCAGTGGCTGCAGGATGAGGGCCATGAGACCGAGGGCTTTTCGCGGAGCCGCGTGCACAACCTGGCGGTGCAGGTGGGCCGTGAGACGGGCCACCCGCTGCCGACCACCGGCAAGGTGGTGCTCTATGACGGGCAGACAGGCGAGCCGTTCGACCAGCCCGTCACCGTGGGCATCATCTACATGCTCAAGCTGGCTCACCTGGTGCAAGACAAGGTGCACGCCCGCTCGACAGGTCCCTACTCACTCGTGACGCAGCAGCCGTTGGGCGGCAAGGCCCAATTCGGTGGGCAGCGCTTTGGCGAGATGGAAGTGTGGGCGCTCGAGGCGTATGGCGCCGCCTACACCCTACAAGAGATGTTGACCATCAAATCCGACGATGTCATTGGCCGAGTCAAGACCTACGAGGCGATCGTCAAGGGGCAACCGATCACGGGCTTTGGCATCCCCGAGTCGTTCCGTGTGCTCATCAAAGAGCTGCAGGCGCTCGGCCTGGCCGTCGAAGTGACGAACGAGCAGGGCGAGCGGATGCAGTTTGGCCGCGGCGAGACTATCGAGATCTTGCCGAACCTGGGCTTTGGCCTGGGCTTTGGGCCATCCTCCTGATCGCGCCCGAGGTTATCGCCGGCGCCTCACGCAGCGGGTGGGGCGCCGGCGCTGTTTGGGCCGCGACGTCCTCAGCGTATCGGCGGATGTTTGACAGTTATCCCTGGGCATGCTAGAATAGCGCGCTGTGTGAAACCGATGAATCAGCGCTGGGAGGAGACCCTTGCCGACGATCAACCAGCTAGTGCGAAAGGGGCGCAAGCCCGCGACTTCCAAGAGCAAGGCGCCGGCTTTGCAGTTCACGTACAACTCGCCCAAGGGGCGTCTGTTGGCGGCCAAAACGGGTTCGCCGCAGAAGCGTGGTGTGTGCACGCAGGTGCGCACCATGACCCCCAAGAAGCCTAACTCGGCGCTGCGCAAGATCGCTCGTGTGCGCTTGTCGAACAGCATCGAGGTGACGGCCTACATCCCCGGCGAGGGGCACAACCTGCAAGAGCACTCGGTGGTGTTGGTGCGCGGCGGTCGTGTGCGCGACCTGCCTGGCGTGCGCTACCACATCGTGCGCGGCACGCTGGACTCGGCTGGTGTCAGCGGCAGGAGCCGTAGCCGTTCGCAGTATGGGGCCAAGCGGCCCAAGTGAACTTGTTCGCTCATGCTCTTCCCGCCCGGTGGAGGAGGGAAGGGCTTTTTGGTGCCAAGCACCCAGCGGTGGAGGTATAGGGCATGCCCCGACGGTATCGTCCGGAACGGCGGATTCCAGAGCCGGATGTCAAGTACAATAGTGAGATCGTGTCGGCCTTTATCAACAAGGTCATGGTCGATGGCAAAAAGAGCCTGGCCCGCAAGCACGTGTACACGGCTTTCGATCTGATGGCTGAGCGCACCAACCGCGACCCTCTGGAGCTGTTCGAGCAGGCGCTGCGCAACGTGGCGCCCGTGATCGAAGTCAAGCCGCGGCGCGTCGGTGGTGCCACCTATCAGGTGCCCGTTGAAGTCTCGTCGAATCGCCGGCTTTCGCTGGGGATCCGCTGGCTGTTGGCTGCCGCGCGCGGCCGCCCGGGCAAGACTTTTTCCGAGAAGCTGGCGGCTGAACTCGTCGATGCGGCCAATAATACGGGCAACGCGGTCAAGCGCCGCGATGATACCCACCGCATGGCTGAGGCGAACAAGGCTTTTGCTCACTATCGCTGGTGAGGCGGCCGCCTTGGGCGGTCACTAGCGATAGGCAGCTCACCTGGCTTCACTCGGCCTCATAAGACCAATGTAAGGTGAAGATCGGTGAGCACTGATCAGGCGCTGGAGCGCACGCGGAATATCGGGATCATCGCCCACATCGATGCGGGCAAGACGACGACGACGGAGCGCATCCTGTTCTATACAGGGCGCACGTATCGTCTGGGCAATGTCGATGATGGCACGACCATCACCGACTGGATGGATCAAGAGCGCGAGCGAGGCATCACCATTGTCTCGGCGGCGGTGACTTGCTCTTGGCGGGACCACCGCATTAACATCATCGATACACCCGGCCATATCGACTTCACCGCCGAGGTGCAGCGCAGCTTGCGTGTGCTGGATGGCGGCGTGGTGATCCTCGATGCCGTGCACGGTGTACAGCCCCAGTCCGAGACGGTCTGGCGGCAGGCAGATCGCTTTCATGTACCGCGCATCTGCTTCATTAACAAGATGGATAGGGCAGGGGCCGACTTTTGGCGAGCCATCGCGATGATGGCTGACCGCCTAAGAGCTGTACCTGTGGCGATACAGGTGCCCATCGGGTCCGAATCTTCTTTCCGTGGCGCAGTGGACCTCATCGAGCAAGAGGCGCTGGTGTACACAGATGTCTTGGGCCAAGAACCCACGCGTCTGCCGGTGCCAGATGACCTTGCCGAACTGGTGGCTCACAAGCGCCAAGAGCTGATCGAGGCCGTCGTCGAGAGCGATGACGAGCTCTTGGCCAAGTATCTGGATGAAGAAGAGATCGGGGCTGAAGAGTTGCGCAGAGCGCTCCGCGCGGCGACGCTGGCAGGCCGTTTGGTGCCAGTACTATGCGGAGCCAGTTTGCGCAACAAGGGCGTACAGCCGGTTCTTGACGCTATTGTGGACTATTTACCTTCTCCGCTGGATGTGCCACCGATCGCCGGTGTGCATCCACAAACCGAGGAGCAGGTCCTCAGGCACGCCGATCCTGACGAGCCGCTTGCTGCGCTCGTCTTCAAGATCGTCAGTGATCCCTTTGTGGGTCGGTTGGCCTATCTCCGCGTCTATTCCGGCACACTCCGCTCCAACTCTTCAGTCTACAACCCCGGCAAGGCACGCAAAGAGCGCATCGGGCGCCTATTGCGCATGTACGCCAATCGTCGCGAAGACGTCGACGTGGTCTCTGCGGGAGACATCGCCGCTGTGGGCGGGCTCAAGTTCACCTTTACCGGCGACACCCTCTGTGACCCAGAGGCGCCTGTGGTGCTCGAGTCGATCCAGTTTCCCGAGCCAGTCATCTTTGTGGCGATCGAGGCGCGCAACGCCGCCGAGGAGGAAAAGCTCCTCACCGCGCTCAAGGCGCTCGCCGAAGAAGACCCCACCTTTCGCTATGGCCCCGATCCCAACACGGGCCAGATGCTCATCTCGGGCATGGGCGAGCTTCACCTGGAGATCCTGGTCGAGCGTCTCGTGCGCGAGTTTGGCGTCAAGTGCAAGGTGGGCAAGCCGCAGGTGGCCTATCGCGAGACGATCTCACGGCGGGCGCGGGCTGAGGGCGAGTTCGCGGCGCAACACGGCGCCAAGCCCCTGTATGCACGGGTCGAGCTCGAGACCGAGCCGCTCGACAAGGGCGGAGGCTTTGTCTTTACCAACCAGGTGCCGCCCGAGGCGTTGCCCAAAGAGATGGTCGCGGCCGTCGAGACGGCGGTGCGCGGGGCCATGTCGAGCGGGGTGCTGGCCGGCTATCCGGTAGTCGATGTGCGCGTCACGCTCGTAGGCGCTACGTATGTCGAGGGCGAGAGCAACGAGGCGGCCTTTGGCAGCGCCGCGGTCATCGCGCTCAACCGGTGCTTGCAGGCGGGCGATCCGCAGCTCTTGGAGCCGGTGATGAGGATCGAGGTCATCACGCCCGAAGAGAGCGCCGGCGAGGTGCTGGGCAACCTGAACGCGCGGCGCGGCCTGATCGAGGG